>NZ_JAKFGB010000005.1 GCF_022267515.1 Rubinisphaera margarita
AGCAACAGGAGGCCTGTCTTCAAATGTCGTCTGTTCCAGCGCCTCCAAACCCAAACGGAGTGGCCCTGATAGCCGTGCGATCAGGACGATAGGCGCGTGCGTTCTAAGAAGAGAAACGCCCAATCCCATTCTCCCACGGCTGCGCCGCCCCGAAAGAATCTTTCGGGGCCACCCCTGTGGGTGAGCACTTCGACGAAGCTTGGAGCGGTCCACTGTGGCGCCCTGGCTCATGGGAAGCGAATTCCGCCGTCACAGTCTTGCTCAACAGACAGGAATCAGGAGAAGAAGCGTTTGGCAGATCTATTCACTGGACCGAAAACAGGGTGGCCGTGATAGCTCCGCTATCAGGGCGGCGAAGCCGTAGGAGAACGCCTCTGCCGCTTGCCTCGAAGTGAACCGCTCTATGGGTTCTAAGGGGGCGATGTGTTTCAGCAACAAACATCCAATCCCATTCTCCCACGGCTGCGCCGCCCCGAAAGAATCTTTCGGGGCCACCCCTGTGGGTGAGCACTTCGACGAAGATTGGAGCGGTCCACTGTAGCGCCCGGGTTCAAGGGGAGCGAATTCCGCCGCCACGGTCTTTCTCCACAGACAGGAATGTCTGTGCCACTGGCTGAGGGTGACGGCGGGCTTTGGTGTCGCTCCCAGACTATTTCTTCTGGTCTTTCTTCTCAGCCTCGGCCTTGGGTTCTTCCTTCTTGGGGGCCTCTTTCTTGGGCTCCTCCTTGGGCGGCTCAGGCTTCTTGGCTTCTTCTTTTTTCGGTTCTTCCTTTTTGGCTTCCGGCTTCTTCTCCGGTTCTTTCTTCTCTTCCGGTTTCTTCTCCGGTTCCGGCGGGGTGATCGACAAACCGGCGATCACTTCGACCTCCGGCAGCGACTTCTTCAGTTCGGCGATGCCCGCTTCGGTCACGCCTGTCTGCCAGACGTAAAGTTTCTTCAGCTTCGGAAGACTGGCGAGCTGTTTGATCCCGGCGTCGGTGACCTTGGTGTCGTAGAAGTTGAGATACTCAAGATTCTTCAGCCCGGTCAGATGTTTCAGGCCGGCATCGCCGATCTGAGTCTTCTCCAGATGGAGGCGGACCAGAGTGTCGAGTGTGGAAAGATGCTTGAGGCCTTCGTCGGTGATTTTCGTGCCGCGAAGGTTGAGCGAATAGACGTTCTGTACATCCTTGAGTGGAGCCAGGCTGGCGTCGGTGACATCGCCGCTGGCGAGATGGTAGGAGACTTCGAGCCGTTCGTCGTTCTGGGCCAGCTTCTGCACGCGGCCCCCCTGTTTCTCGACGGCGTCGACCTGGCTGAAAGCGGTAGCGGCACAGAACAACAGCAAAATACAGGCGGTAGCGAACTCTCGAAGCATGTCTGACTCCCTGTCTGTTTCAAGATGACCCAGAACCCATCATAACCCGTTGATGTCAGCTGGTACGATAGAAAACGGTTCCCGAAATGCAAGTCCCGTCGGATTTCGATCGGGCAGGCGGGCACCGTTTGGTTTCGGAGCCGTCGCGGATTACAATCGAATCACGCCAATAACTCTAACGAAGAGTTCACTGACAATATCACGGGAGGAGAGACTGATGTCCGATTTGAACAGCAAGTACGATGCAGCCCAGAAACTCAAAGACGAAGGCGATCTGCAGGGAGCCGTGGCTCTGCTGCAGGAGGTCATCGCTGAAGATCCGAACTTCGTGCTGGCTCACACCGCTCTGGCCGTGCATCTCCAGAAGCTCGGCAACAATGACCAGGCTCTGGCACACGCCCGGAAAGTTGTCGAACTGGAGCCGGACGATCCGTTCTCACATGCTCAGCTGTCGGTGATCGCTCAGCGTTGCGGTCGCATCAACGATGCAGAAGATGCTCTGGCCCGCTCCAACGACATGGGAGCAGGCGGCTGCGGCTCGCACTGATTTCGCAGTCCGTTCTGGGACTGGGCCACGGTCGTAACGTTGGCATCCTGCCAATAATGGCGGCCCGATTGTTGACAATATGAGGTAGCACATCGATCAAGGATCGAGCACCACTCGTATTGGAAGTTACGGCCTGCGAAGCACGCCACACGCATTTCCCTCTCACCCAAACCCTCTCCGCCCAGGGGGGTGAGGGGACTTGACGGGGGGCTGGAACACTGAATCCGTCGAAACCATTCCGATGCAACTGACTCCACTGCTGCGCCTGCTTCGCTTCCCCGCACTCTTCACGACCTTTCCGGATGTGCTGGCGGGCTACGCGATTGTGCGGCAGGGGCAGATCGACGGGCTCGAACTGACGGCTCTGCTCGTTTCTTCCGGGTTGCTGTATCTCTCGGGCATGGTCTTCAACGATGTCTTCGATGTCGCTCAGGACACCGAAGAGCGTCCGACCCGGCCGATTCCTGCGGGAGAGATCAGTCGACGCACAGCCGCGATGCTGGGCGGCGGGTTGATGCTCGGCGGAATGATCGCAGCGGCGTTCGTGTCGCTACTCGCGGTGATCGTCGCCGTTTTACTCGCCTCGATGATCCTGGCCTATGACGCCGGTGGGAAGAAGACGCCAGCCGGCCCCGTGCTGATGGGGCTCTGTCGCGGGTTGAATGTGTTGTTGGGAGCGGCGTGTCTGGAGAGTTTCCAGTCATGGACTGCTCATCCCGCGTTGATCGTCGCCGGAATCATGGCGTTCTACGTGTGTGGAATCACGCTGTTCGCCCGCACGGAAGCAAAAGAGTCGGGACGCGGGCCGCTGATCGCCGGCTGGGTGCTTTGCCTGGCGGCTCTGTTTGGCTGGGGAATCGTCGCCGCAACCTGGGCGACGGGGCCAGCCGTGCGAATCACGCTGCTGATGCTGATCCTCATCGGCTTCCAGATTTCCCGCCGCATGTCGATGGCCCTGCGAACCCGTCAGCCTCAACACGTGCAGCAGGCGATTCGAGTCTTGCTGCTGACCATTCCGATGCTCGAAGCGATCGTCATCATCGCGCACGGCGGACCGGATTCCCTGCCGCTGGCAATTGCGGCTGCCCTGATGATGATCCCGGGGCAGATCCTCTCGAAGTTCATCCCGATGACCTGATGGGGTCGGGTGCGATGCCCACGCTCGGGCGGGCATGCTTCACATGGACGTCGCGGCCTCAGGAAGCTTCGCGGAATTTCAGCGACGGCTTTTCGATCGTGACGATCGTATTCGGCGGAATGCTCTTCATCAGCGAGACGCTGGCTCCGATGACGGAATTGGAACCGATCACCGTGTCTCCGCCCAAGATCGTCGCGTTGGCGTAGATCACGACGCCTTCTCCAATCGTCGGATGGCGCTTGGAGCCACGGATGATGTTGCCCTCACTGTCCTTGGGGAAACTGAGTGCTCCCAGCGTGACGCCTTGATAGATCTTCACGTACGGATGGATCTCACAGGTTTCACCGATCACCACACCTGTACCATGATCGATGAAGAACGAATGACCGATCTGGGCTCCCGGGTGGATATCAATCCCGGTGCGGGAGTGCGAGCGTTCCGACATCATTCGAGGAATGAACGGCACTTTCCGCCGGTAGAGTTCGTGAGCGAGTCGATGGATGGTGATCGCTTCGAGACCCGGATAGGAAAAGATGATCTCATCGAGATTCATAGCCGCCGGGTCGCCATCGAACGCCGCCTGCACATCCTTGGAAAGGATCGACCGCAGTTCCGGAATGCACTTCAGAAAGTCGAGCGTGATTTCCTGAGCCTCGGCTTCAAAATCCCGCTCGACGATGGCGTTGCAGACCGCATCGGTGCGTGTGGTGAAGTCGTGCCGAAGAGCCCGGGCGATCTGTTCGGTCAGCATGTCGTGAAGGCTGTCGACCAGATCTCCGACGTAATACGTTACATTGCCGAAGTGGAGATTCTGTCGACGGCGGTATCCCGGAAACAGGATTTCGGACAGGTCTTCGAGCAGCTTGGAAATCTCGTTGTAGCTGGGCAGGGGACAATGGCCGAGGTGATTGATTGTCCCGATCTCATGGTAGCTGTTGACGATCTGCCCGGTGATTTCCGGCAGAATTTCCTTGCGACGAAAGTCGGTAGCCATGACCAGCCTCTGGAAAGGGGTCGAGTTATCAGAGATCCCACAATGCAGTTAACGCAAGTTATCGGCAGTGTGCAAAACAACGCTGCATGCGCAGATCCATTCTTACGTCCTGCGGGGATCTGTGAACCAGAATACTCGGCAAAAGTTCGCTGTCTTATCTTTTCTTCCCCGATTGAAGAAGAATTCTGGCAAATTGAAACGATCTGAGGCATCTCCCTGCAGAAGATGCCGGAACATTCCGGTTCCGCTGGTCTTCCATGAATTTCGCCCGATTCGAACCGCCATCGTCGCCGATACACAGTAGGGACGGACCATCTCTTCCTGCCGTCAGGCCGGGTCGACTCCTGAGCGGAACCAGTGACCATGCAAGAAACTCGTGCTGAATCCGCTCCCGGTCAGGGAGTCCCTGATGCGGCTGCACCAGTCGCCGACTGGGAGCACTATCTGCAGCGTCATCTCGACACGCCGTCGGGGTGCAAAGTTCGCCAGACGCGAATCCGTCAGACTCCGCAGGGAAGAGAACAGGCGTATCTCAAGCGGCTGGCCAAAACCGCTCGCACGAGCTTCGAGAAAACGGCGGTGTCTTTACATTCGCACCGCCTGCAGAGACATGCTCTTGACCTGATTCAACTTCGGCGTCGACTGATTCCCGATGGATCCCCGGCCTGGCAGCGGATCGAAGTCTTTCTGGCAGTCGCCCAAGTGCACCAGGCTCTGGAACTGCTGCTCGACGAGATCGATGGTCTGCTGGGATTGCATCAGCAGATCCAGCGACTGATGACCGACACTGACGTGTTTCTCACGACTCTGGCCGCCGGGAAACCGTGCGACATCTTTCGATTGCGCACGATTCTGCAGGCGATTCGCCACGCGGCTGCCGATGCCACGGTTCAAACCCGTAACTGGCTGACGACATGCAGTCTATTCGCCGAGCTGGAAACGGCGAAGATGCTGCCCGTGCGACGTCTCCCGCTCGCCAGTGCTCTGCAGTCGACCTATCTGTGCGCCCGACTGATTCGACGGAATGGCTGGGGGCTAAACGAAGAGCAGATTCTTGCAGCCGCATTGCTGAAGGATGTCGCTTTCTGGCATCCGAAGCTTTCCGAGATCATTTCGAGGCGGGGACATCATTCCGAATGGTCGGCTGCAATGGTCGCATCGCTGAATGAGATTGCACCGGGAACGATTCGTATGGTGCGGCAGCATCACGAGTGTGTCGATGGCACAGGAATTCCCTTCGGCGTAGCCGCCGAAGAGCTTCATCGCAGTGACCGTCTGCTCTCGTTGATCACACGGTGGACCGAGTTGTATCAGCACGAGATGAAGATGCGTGAAGGTTACAGTCTGGAAGCTGACTGGCAGGATGATCTGAGGACGTGCAACGAGGTCATGGAGACAGAAACGGCGGAACATCGCTGGGACGCCGCCTGGTTCCAATGCCTGCAGCAGGAGTTCGGGATCCGGCCTCCGCAGGAAATCGCCTCACCTGAAGAGGGCGGACGTCAGCTGAACGACTGGAAAGTTCCCCGTCCCAACTTTCTCAAACGACGATTCCCGATCCTGGGAGACAAAGTCGCCGTCCACGCCGCTGTTCGCTCGAAGTCGAAAGAACGCTGAGTCTCGCCCGCTCGCTGATGTTCTTTCTGTAGATTCCCAGTGTGCTGGAACACCTCTTGGCCCCAGGCATAGGT
This sequence comes from Rubinisphaera margarita, assembly GCF_022267515.1. Taxonomy (NCBI): domain Bacteria; kingdom Pseudomonadati; phylum Planctomycetota; class Planctomycetia; order Planctomycetales; family Planctomycetaceae; genus Rubinisphaera; species Rubinisphaera margarita. Next base: position 5,728 of record NZ_JAKFGB010000005.1, read on the forward strand.
GGCCCCGAAAGACAAGCGGAAGACTGCACCTTGAGGCTCGAGGCAGATGCGTTCTCCTACGGCTTCGCCGCCGCCCTTGGGAAAATGGGCACGACTGATTGCTGTCTGTGCGTCATTCGGGAGCGACGGGATCGTTTCCGCAATCTCCGCTGCTTGCAGGATCACAAAACGGCTTGGTTGAGCCCGACTGCTTTCCGTGAGATAATCCCCCCTCAATGCACACCACCAGAGGGAGGAAGGCGATGTCGAAACGATTCGGAGTCATTCTGCCGGCAGCCGGAAAGAGCAGTCGGTTTTCGCATCAACAGAGAAAGAAGCCATTTGTCGACCTGAAAGGCCGGGCGATCTGGCTGCGGGCCGCTGAACATTTCGTCAATCGCGAAGACGTGGCCAAAACGGTCATCGTGATCGCCCCGGAGGATCGCGAGTACTTCACGACGAAGTTCCAGCCGAATCTCGCCTTTATGGATATTGAAGTCGTCGACGGAGGAGCCGAGCGTGTCGATTCAGTGGAACGTGGCATTGCGGCCATGCCCGACGATATCGAGTACATCGCCGTCCACGATGCGGCTCGTCCCCTGCTGACCAAGAAATGGGTCGATCGCGTTTTCCAGGCGGCTGTTGAATCGGACGCGGCCATTCTCGGGATTCCGGTCACGAGTACCCTGAAGCGGGTCGCTGATTCGATGATTCAGGAAACGGTCTCGCGGGAAGCCCTCTGGCAGGCGCAGACGCCACAGGTGTTCAAAGCGGAAGTGCTTCGCAACGCTTATAAGGTTCGCGGGAAATTTGTGCCGACCGATGAAGCCCAGCTGGTGGAGAAGGCGGGGGTCCCGGTGAAGATCGTCGAAGGGTCGGCGATGAATCTGAAGGTCACGACGCAGGATGACTTCCGCATGGCGCAGGCCCTTGTGGATCATCTGCCCAAGGAATCGCTGCCACGGACGCTGCACCCGTTCAGCGACGAGCCAAGCGGATTATTCTGAGCCCCCCGGAAATAAAGTTTCAGTGAACGGTTCAGGCGGCAGTTGCAAGCTTCCCCGCAACGTTCATAATAAGACAGGCAACAACGACCCGATCACCGAAAGAGACTCGCCCTTCGATTGTCGATGGAGTGTCCGAGCTCGCGGAAATCAAAGGAGGGCACCATGGACCGAGATCAGATCAAGCACTGTATACCGCATCGCGAACCGTTCCTGTGGATCGACGAAGTTCTCGAGATTGAGAAGAACAAGATTCACGCAACGAAGTACATCGATCCCGATTTGCCGGTCTTTCAGGGGCATTATCCGGACTTCCCGATTCTCCCCGGCGTTCTACAATGTGAAATGGCCCTGCAGGCCGGAGCGATTCTGATTTCCCGCCAGCATGCTCTCGAAGCCGATAAAGTGCCGGTGGCGACGCGAATGAACGACGTCAAATTCCGTCACATGGTTCGTCCTGGGGACACGGCGAACGTGTACGTCGAGATTACCGAGCGGCTGGGCGACGCGTTCTTTATGACGGGCAAAATCGTCGTCGATGGCCAGACCACAACACGGCTGGAGTTCGCTGCCACCGCGACCGATTCGCCCAGCTAGTGTGTCCACGAGGATGGCACTGAGATTTATCTTGGTGTTGCCACGCAAGCGCAGGCCTGTCTTCAGCGTACGTTTGAGGAATGGCATTGAGTAGTGCGCACTAAGAGTGTCGCAGCTCTCCCTACGCTTTGGGTTGGGACTCCCTGGCAGGGTTGGACAGGCGCAATCGTATCTCCGCATGGTACGGACATTTGCTGGGATAACCCTGACGGCCAGCCTACATCCTGAGGCAAAAAGCTGTCTGCAGACGACGACACGAAAAAAGCCCGCGCGGAATCACGCGGGCTTTTTTTGCGTTTCAATCGGAGAGCGACTCAGCTCTTGGCCAGTTCGCGGAGCACCTTGTGCAGAATGCCGCCGTGGCGGTAGTACTGCACTTCGATCGGTGTATCGATGCGGCACGTCGTCACGAAGTGGACTTCGTCGCCGTTGGCTTTGCGGGCGGTCACTTCCACAGCCTGCATCGGCTTCAGTTCGTCATCAAGAGCGATGTGGAACGTTTCCGTACCATCGAGGTCGAGTGACTGATAGTCTTCGCCCTCCCGGAACTGCAGTGGCAGAACACCCATACCGACCAGGTTCGAGCGATGAATTCGTTCGTACGACTTGGCGATGACGGCTTCGACGCCGAGGAGATAGGTTCCCTTGGCGGCCCAGTCGCGGGACGATCCGGTTCCGTACTCGGCTCCCGCGATGACCACCAGCGGGATGCCGGCTTCCTGATACTTCATGGATGCATCGAAAATCGATGTCTGCTCGCCGGTCGGATGATAGACCGTCACGCTTCCTTCGGTTCCGGGAGCCAGTCGGTTCTGCAGTCGAATATTGGCGAAGGTGCCGCGGGTCATCACGCGGTCGTTGCCGCGGCGGGAACCGTAGCTGTTGAAGTCATCAATCTGCACCCCATTTTCCTGCAGGTAGAGACCAGCAGGGGCGGTCGGCTTGATGGCTCCGGCCGGGCTGATGTGGTCGGTTGTGACCGAATCACCCAGCAGAACCAGACAGCGGGCCTCTTCGATCGATTTGATCGGACGGGGCTCGTCCGGCATATCGACGAAGAACGGAGGTTCCTGAACGTAGGTGCTGTTCGGATCCCATTCGTAGAGATCCCCTTCAGCTCCCGAGATCTGCTGCCACTGTTCGGGGCCGTCGGTCGCCTTGGAGTACTGATTGACGAACAACTCCGGCGACATGCTGCCGGCGATCGCGTCGAGAATTTCCTGGCGAGTCGGCCAGATGTCTTTCAGATAAACCGCGTTGCCTTCCTTGTCCTGGCCGAGAGGCTCGTTGACCAAGTCGATATCGGTCGTGCCGGCCAGAGCATAAGCAACCACGAGCGGCGGACTGGCCAGGTAGTTGGCTTTCACCTGCTGGTTGATGCGGCCTTCGAAGTTGCGGTTTCCGGAGAGAACCGAGCTCACCACCAGATCACCTTCGCTGACGGCGGCGGAGACTTCCGGGGGAAGCGGACCACTGTTGCCGATGCAGGTCGTGCAGCCGTAACCGACGGTGTAGAAGCCGATCTGCTCCAGGTAAGTCAGCAGGTTGGCCCGTTCCAGATAATCGGTCACGACGCGGGATCCCGGTGCCAGAGAGGTCTTCACCCACGGCTTGCGGTTCAGGCCTTTCTCGGCGGCTTTCTTGGCCACAAGTCCGGCAGCCATGAGCACTGACGGGTTACTCGTGTTTGTACAACTGGTGATCGCAGCGATAACAACCGCACCGTCGGTAACGGGAGCGGTTTCGCCCTCGAACTTCACCTCGACTTCGGGCGACTCGCCTTCCCGTTTGAAGGTGGTCTTAAGATCGCTCTCCCAGGACGACTTCATGTCTCGCAGCAGGATCCGATCCTGAGGCCGCTTCGGTCCGGCCAGGGACGGTTCGACGGTGCTCAAATCGAGTTCGAGAGCCGAGGTGAATTCCGGTTCCGTTCCGCCGGAAACGTAGAACATTCCCTGAGCCTTGTAGTAGGTCTCAACGAGTTCGATCTCTTCTCTGGTGCGGCCGGTTCGCTCAAGATAACGCAGAGTTTCCGCATCAACCGGGAAGAAGCCACAGGTCGCTCCGTACTCGGGAGCCATGTTGGCCAGCGTGGCCCGGTCGGGCAGGGACATCGAATCGAGGCCGGGGCCGTAGTATTCCACGAACTTGCCGACAACGCCGTGCTTTCGAAGCATCTGCGTGACGGTAAGCACCAGGTCGGTCGCGGTGGCGCCTTCCGGCAGTTCGCCGGTCAGCTTGAAGCCGACGACTTCCGGCATCAGCATGTAAATCGGCTGGCCGAGCATGACGGCTTCGGCTTCGATGCCGCCGACGCCCCATCCAAGTACGCCGAGGCCGTTGATCATCGTTGTGTGCGAGTCGGTTCCGACCAGGGAGTCGGGAGAGAGCACGCCATCCTTCTGCAGGACGACTTTGGCCAGATACTCCAGGTTCACCTGATGGACGATCCCGGTGGCGGGAGGAATTACGCGGAAGTTGTCGAAGGCCTGCTGACCCCAGCGGAGGAACTGGTAACGCTCGGCATTTCGTTCGAACTCGATCTCGAGGTTCTGATCGACGGCCATGCGGTTGGCGAACGCATCGACCTGCACCGAGTGATCGATGACGAGATCGCAGGGAACCAGCGGATTGATCTTTCTGGGATCTCCACCCATTCGCACCATGGCGGAACGAAGAGCCGCCAGATCGACGATGGCGGGAACGCCCGTGAAGTCCTGCAGGACGACGCGGCCCGGATGGAAGGGGATCTCGACCTGCTCGACATTCTTCGCGTTCCATCCGGCCAGGTTCTTCACGTCCTGATCGCGAACGACAAAGTCATCCCAGTTTCGCAGGCAGGATTCGAGCAGAACGCGGATCGAATACGGCAGGCGCGACGTGTCTCCGAGGCCTTGCTCGCTCAGCTTCTGGATGTTGTAAAACTGAAATTCGCCGGCCGATGTCTTCAGGCTTTCTTTGGCGTTGAACGGATTTCCGCTAGTCATGCTCCACTCCCAGTCCGATCCCGAACGTTCGTCCGCGATCTGCGTTTGTTGTACTGCTCTTGAGTTAGAAAGCGTACTTGATGCAACGGCGATGTTAAAGGGTTCCCCCGGTCCACAGATCGCATTTTCGAAGGGGACGAATCTGGCGAGAAGCAGGGGCGACATCGACTTATCATCAACCGTCGATGCGACTTAGGGATCAACCTCTCCCGATGAATGGGCCCGGATTGCGACGTTCTGACGCATTCATCGCTCGAATTGAGTCGGGGAATAGCGCAACGTACAGCGGTCATCCGCGAGATTCCGGTGAAGACTGTTAAGGTTTGATGAACAGTCGTAACTGGCACTGTTGTTCGAGTTCTTCAGTCGCGACAATCCTTCCAGCAAGAGGCCTCGACCGCACGCACGCTGTCGGACTTGTGGGAACGAATTGAAATCAAGCGACTGTGCTCGTCGTCCAGAAGGCGACTGGAGCAAACGGAACAAAAATGGCAACTGATGCCCCTGTCAGGGTGGAGAACGAATTCATGGCTGCGAAAGCGGCTGATATTGTTGGTCAGTTGATCGCCGGCGGGCGCTATGAAATTCAGTCCCATGTGGGGACCGGAAGCATGGGCCACGTCTACCAGGCGTACGACCATCGGCTCGGCACGTCGGTCTGTGTGAAGATCCCGACGATTTCTCGTCTGGCCGATCCGGATTTCGCCCGCCGGTTTGAATTGGAGTCGCGGTTCCTGGTGCGTCTGGCGCATCCGCAGATCGTCAATATCATCGACGTTGGCATTGAGAACGAGACGCCGTATATCGTCATGCAGTTCATCAGTGGCGGCACGCTGCTGACCCAGATGCAGGATGGAAACGGCAACCTCACGCCACGTCCGCTCAAAGATCTCAAGCACTGGTTGCCGAGCGTCGCCAAGGCTCTCGATTTCATGCACTCCCAGGGGTGCATTCATCGCGATGTGAAACCAGCCAATATTCTCTTCGACGATCACAACAACGCCTATCTGAGCGATTTCGGACTCTCGAAGCTGCTCATGGAAGATGAAACACAGGAAGACAACCGGATGACGGCTAAGGGAGCCGTGGTCGGAACGCCGAATTATGTCGCGCCGGAAATCGTCCTCGGCCGTGAGTACGATGGCAAAGCGGACCAGTACTCTCTGGCCATCACCGTATACGAGTTCATCACTGCGATGGCGCCGTTCGAAGGTCCTTCGGCCTCTGCGACCATGGTCAATCAGACGACCAAACAGCCGCCGCCGATGATGACTTTCGTACCCAGCCTGGCTCCGCGAGTGAACCAGATTGTCCTGAAGGCGATGTCGAAATCCCCCGACGGCCGGTATCGAAACTGTGAAGAGTTCGCCGACGCTTTGATGACAGCCGTCCTCACAGGCAACCTGGCGGCTGCGAATTCGACCCGATCTCAGTCGGGCATCAGTTCGGTTTCCGGAAGCGGCTCGACCGATATCGGACGGTCCCCCCGGTTCATCGTGACAAAAACGTCCCGGGCTGTTTCGCCGGGAAAAATTCCGTGCCCAAAGTGTGAGAAGAAGCTGCTCGTCACGTCGGCGTTCGCCGGCCAGCTGGCAACCTGTTCCGGCTGCAGCGGCCGTGTCCGGATCTCCAACGATATCCAGGAACTGGCGCTGCTGGAAGAAAACCCGAATTACAACGCCAGTCTGCATCGAGGCGGCGAGAGCGATCAGTTCAAGACCGTCCTCAAGACTGAAGTCTTCGGATTAAAACTCTCCGAACGCCAGGCCAACTGGTTCGTTGGGGGCACGCTGCTGGCGATCATGTTCGGTGCGATTATTTTCGGCATTCGTCTGAATCAGGAGTCGATGTCAGATCAGACGTTGAGGGAAACGCGCACGATCAGTCGCGAGAAGGACATGAGCGCCCGGATTGCCCGGATCCCTATCAAAGCGGCCTACACTCCGGCTCCGGCAGAGAATGACTGGATTAAGCGACAGGTGTCGAACTTCAGCAATCTGGTCTCCGTCAACGCGGACATCCAGCTGACATCAAATGCAGAGGGCGGGGAAACAGCGTTGAATCTCGCTGCGGAACTCATTGAGATCGACCCGCACTCGCTCAACACACTGCTCTCGACGCGAACGACCCTCGAATTCGAACGTCTCAAGCAGCAGTGGCGGGACAATGACAGCACCGAGGGGCAGCTCTTCGAACGCGAAGAGACCATCTATACCACGCCGTTCGTCTGCCTGATGTGGCAGGACCGTTATTTTGAGTTCACTCAGAGATACGGTCAGCTGAATCTTGAGACGGTCGTTCGTGCCGCCGTTGACGATGCCGACTGGGGGACTCTGGCCGACAAGCCGGACTGGGGACTGTTTCGTTTCGCCACGCCGCCGCTCGACGATCCCGAGTTCGGCGATCTGATGTTGATCACAGCCTGCCACCAGATTCTCAAGACCGATCAGGCGCTTAAGTCCGAAGATCTGATGAACGAGAAGGTTCGCGATTTTCTGAAGAAGGTGGACCGTCTGCCGGTTCGGAATCGCACCGAAGGCTCGGTGATGGATGCAATGATTGATGCGGCCGTGCAGTCGGGGCCTGACTACGCCGATGTGTTGATCATGACCGAACAGGCGGCTCTGAAGGCTATTCCGCAGCTGGAAGAAAAGTGGAAACAGTTCGTCCAGGTCGTTTATCTCACGCCCGCTCCGAATATGTCCCGGTCGATTGGGATTACTTCCGTGGCGACCGATGCCCAGGCCGACGGAGCCTCCACGTTTCTTGATTACCTGCTCAACTCGGAATCGATGCGGCAACTGGCCGGTGAAGGGCTTCGGCCGGCATCAGCGGCTGTCTCTCCCTTCGAAAGTCAGGTCTTCTCTCGCTACCGCCTGCGGGGTGTCAGAGAAAATGCACCGGGAGCGGTCCCGCTTCCCGGGCCGGAAGTTGTCGACACCCTGAGGGAAACCTTCGAGCGAATCCGGCTCCAGTAGACGCAGCGTGCTGGCCGGCTTTGGTCCGCATGCGGGTGAACCGTGGGCATATCCCGCGGAGGAGCGACTCTTCGCCTGAGTCGCCGCATCTGATGCGAAAACAACGGTCACACCTGTCAGACAACCGCCCTAGAAGTTCAGCTCCCACTCTCGTCGAACCGTTTGCAGTCCTTCCGTGCAGACGTCGTAGAGTTCGCTCAGCCGCCGGAGGATGGGAGCCTCTTCTTCGTAAGGCTCCTGTTCGAAGGTGCTGGCGATGTAATACGATCGCTTTCCCTGCTCGCGATAGTCGATGAGACTGTCCTTGCGGTCCCAGCTCTTGAGAACTTTGAGTCCTTCCGGATACAGCCCCGTCCAGAAAAGGGTGAAATCGCCAATGTGGCGATGAATCTCGCGGCGGGGGCGGTCGGCACATTGCTCCGCTTCGGCCAGCATTCCCGCGACTTCTTCGAGGCGATGACCTCGGAGATCGCGGATTTTGAAGATCGATTCGTGGCGGACGAATCGCAGCAGCAGGGTGGTCAGATAATCGACCAGACCAGGGTCTGGCACACCCATTTCGGCATGCAGAGTGTTTTCAAGCAGCCCCGCGAATAGATTTCGCAGCTGGTCTTCACCGGAAAGGATTCGAACCATGGTCGCATTCCTCCGTTTGGTGTCGGGTGAATGGATAGGAGAATCGTCGGCTGGTTCGGTGAATGATCGGCCGTTGTCGTTGTCAGAGCCGTCCGATGAAAACCATCGCTCATCGTCCGGGTCTGAGGTTCCACGCGCGGTCATTTTCAATCACACCGCAGTCGCTGACATCTCGTGAATTTCATTCTAGGTTGGGGGTACAGTTCGGGTCAATTTGTGATTTTCCGGGCTTTTCACGTTGTAAATGATTCCCTACGATGTTGCCCGACTGAACGTCCTGCATGCAAAACAACTGCCCCACCACTCTTTGGATCTGACGTCAGTCAAGTCGTAACAGATGACCAAGAAACACGTTACGACGCATTATGTCGGCTTCTGGATAGAACGGGGCAGAGAGGGACAGCGTGGGCTGTCCTGTGACAGTTTCCATTTCACAAAGTGAGCAAATTTCGATGACTGAGCAGAAAGCAACGAACGTTACCTGGCACGACCACACCGTGAGTAAGGCCGAGCGGCAGAAGCTGATGGGCCACAAGAGCGCTGTGCTGTGGTTCACCGGCCTGAGCGGAGCCGGAAAAAGCACCGTGGCCAACACCGTCGATCACCTGCTGCACTCCAAGGGCATTCACACCTACGTCCTGGACGGCGATAACGTCCGCATGGGCCTGAACAAGAACCTCGGCTTCTCGGCTGAAGATCGTGCCGAGAACATTCGCCGCATCGGCGAAGTGGCCAAGCTGTTCTGCCACTCCGGCGTCTTCGTGCTGACCGCCTTCATCTCTCCGTACCGCGCTGACCGCGACAAGGCTCGTGAGATTCTCGATCAGGGCGAATTCATCGAAGTTTACGTCAACGCTTCGCTCGAAACGTGCGAAGGTCGCGATCCGAAGGGGCTGTACAAGAAGGCCCGCGCTGGCGAGATCAAAGGCTTCACCGGCATCGACGATCCGTACGAAGAACCAGCCAACCCGGAAATCGTTCTCAATTCGGACAATAAGAGCATCGACGAACTCGCTCAGGAAGTCGTCGACTACCTCGAGAAGAACGGCTACCTGTCTGCATAACCTGCGACAACCAGCTATACTCCGAACCCCGCTGATCGATCAGCGGGGTTTTTTCATGGCAGTCGTCAACGCGAGTGAATCGCTCCCATTCACCTGAAATGGGACAACTCACCCAGGGATGACTCAGACGCGTGCGTCTGAGTGGCCCAGCCACAAGAAGCCGGTCACCGACGTCTCTTGTTTACACTGCCTGGCAATCGTTATTAGAGCAGTTTACTTTTGGGTGTAACCGTTCGGTCCGCGAAAGATGCAGCGTTTCAGGCGATTCGACGCTCATTCGCGGACATCCGATAGAGCGATCCGCTCTATCGTTCCGGCGACGGACAGCGTCTTCCTGTGACTTCGTCACCCAGACGTGCACGTCTGGGCCATCCACCTTGGCGGAACGCCAACGAGAGATTCATGACCGTTTTCCCTGTCCCAGAGTCTTCCATCGTCCTGACCCATGACCGCTAACCCACAGCTGCCGACCTGCATTTCTCAATGGCGCGATGAGCAGATCGAATTGCCGACTGGTCCACTCACGTTGACGATCCCCGCCGATCCCGATGCGTTGCTCGACGATCCCGACGTTCTGGAAGAGAGTCGACGGACGGACTATGTCCCGTACTGGGCGTACCTCTGGCCGGCTGCCAGGGAGATGTCGCGTCTGCTGACCAGTCTGGATGAAGCCCCAGCCGAATCGGCTCTCGAACTCGGCTGCGGCAGCGGGCTGATTGGTCTGGCCGCGATCACACGTGGCATTCATATCACCTTCAGTGATTACCGGCAGGAAGCCCTTCAACTCGCCGCCTTCAACGCCCGCCAGAATGGGCTGACCGACTTCGATGTTCTCAACGTCGACTGGTTCAACATCGAAACAGAACGCCGGTTCCCCTGGATCATTGCATCGGATGTCCTGTATGAAGCCCGCTTTCACGAGCCGTTTCTGAACGCAGTCTCCCAACTGCTCGAACCGGGCGGCGAAATCTGGATTGCTGATCCCGGTCGGGCGCTGGTTCTCGAGTTCGTGCGGCTGGCGCAAAGCCGAGGATGGGAGCCGGACGTCTACAACGGCGAGAGGGAACCGCGCTCGTTTCCGGTTATTGGTCAGTTTCAGTTGCTCGTCTTCAAGCCGACTGCTTAGCATCTGGGAAGCGCAGCAGACCCTCAACGATGCAAATCAGTCGAAAGGTGCGGACGTGCAGAACAGAATTCAACGGCAGTGGATGACCATCAACGAGTCTCTCTTTCGCAGAATGGTCTTCATCGCTGTTCTGTGCCAGTGGAGCTCGGGAATCGCTTTCGCTCAACAGCCAGAATCACTGAAGCCGATTAAGAACGTGATTTTCATCCTCTCTGATGATCATCGCTACGACTTCATGGGGTTCCATCCCAAATCTCCCGCCTGGCTGCAGACACCGAATCTGGATCGCATGGCCAGCGAGGGGATGCATTTTGAGAACGCCTTCGTCACGACTTCGCTCTGCTCGCCGAGTCGCGCTTCCATTTTGACCGGCCAGTACATGCATCGGCATCAGGTCGTCGATAATCAACGGGGCGTGCCGGAAGGAACGACGTTCTACCCGCAGTTGCTGCAAGAACAGGGCATGCAGACGGCCTTTATCGGCAAGTGGCATATGGGGCATGACGATGACAGTCCCCGGCCCGGTTTCGATCACTGGGTCAGCTTCATGGGGCAGGGCCAGTATTTCGATCCCGAACTCAACATCAACGGCAAGCGGCAATCATTCAAAGGGTACAATGCCGACGTCCTGACCGATCAGGCGCTGGAGTGGATGCAGAAGGGCCGCGATGGCAGCAAGCCGTTCTTCATGCACCTGGCATTCAAGGCGGTCCACTATCCGTTTCAGCCGGCCAAACGCTGGGCCGGGAAGTATCACGGCAAGCCGATCGACTATCCCGAAACGAGAGCCCGTACCGAGCGGAACTATCGCACGCAGCCGAACTGGGTGAAGGAACGTCGCTACTCCATTCACGGCATCGATCACATGGAAACCGGCCCGTTCGATAAAGACCCGGTGCCCGATCTGGATGACCTCTACTGGGACTACGCCGAAACCGTCAGCTCCTTGGACGACAACATCGGGCGGGTGTTGAAAGCACTTGAGGAAGCGGGTCTGGCTGAGGAAACACTGGTGCTCTACATGGGCGACAACGGATTTCACCTCGGCGAGCATGGTTTCTACGACAAACGGGATGCCTTTGAGACGTCCGTTCGCGTGCCGCTGCTCGCCTGGTCGCCGGGAAATGTTCCGGCTGGTAAAACTGTTTCGCAGATGATGCTCAATATCGACATCGCTCCGACCGTTCTCGAAACGCTCGGCTACAGCGATGCCATCGACCCCAAACAGTTTGACGGGCAATCGTTCGCTCCGTTTCTGGCGGGAAGCTCAACCGACTGGCGCTCGCATTTCGTTTATGAGTATCACTGGGAATGGAACTTCCCCGCCACGCCGACGCTCTTCGCCATCCGCACCGATCAGCACAAGTACGTCTACTATCACGGAACGTGGGACATCGACAGTTTTCATGAACTGACGACCGACCCGGACGAACGCCACAACCTGATCAACGTCCCCGGCTATCAAGAGCAGATCGAAGCCCTCCGCTCGCAGCTCTTTACCGAACTCGAAGAACGAAATGCTCTGAACGCCCCAGTCCGCCCACCAGCCGGCGAACGACTCGGTCAACGCAAACTGCCCGAGTGATAACTCTCAGAGAAGCAATGAGTCCACCCCAGTAGGGTTCGCTGTGTGGACGCGGAATCGTCGTCGATTGCGTGACCAGTTCGCTTCGCTTCAAGTCGTGTTCCTGTGATGCGGACACCTATCGAAGCACAGAAGGCGGAAATAAAGAGCTTCACGCAATACGCGTTCGCACAGTGAACCCTACAGCCGCCTACGAGGCGGTTCCTGCGAGAGCTTCGACGACTTCTTTCTCGGCTGGCGTCTGTTCAATGACACGCATCGAACGCCACTTGCCGCCAAGGAAGCGGATCAGATAGATGATCCCGAGCGACCAGACCCACGCGGTCAACAGGGACCAGCATCCGTAGATGCCGACGTGGAGGACTTCCACGGCGACATAGGTCGCGATCGCCATGCCGGACGCCATGACCAAACTCACCTTTAACACAAAGGGGGTATCACCGGCTCCTTTGATGGCGCTGACGAAGATCATCATCGCGGCATCAAACATGTTGTAGGCCGCCACGAAACGGAGCAGGTTGATCGACATCTGCCAGACTTCGCCGTCTCCGCCCTCGGTTTCGACGCCGACAAAGAACGGCGCGAGGAAGAGTTGCGGCACCAGCAGATAACTCAGCGAGATGCCGGTCATGTAGACCAGTGCGACGTGCAATGTCGTCCACGTTGCACGAGCTGAGAGATCGTCGCGGTTCTCCCCAAGATGCTGACCAACCAGAATGCTTGCGGCCTGAGCAAATCCCCAGATCGGCATGAACGCCAGCGTGCTGATGCTGAAAGCCATACTCGTCGCCTCTGCTTCGACGCCGCCGAGTCGACCGACCAGCATGATGAAGCAGGTGAAGCCTAGCACATCGAGCACGAACTGAAATCCGCTCGGCGCCCCATAAAAGAGGATCCGCTTTAACAGGTCCCGATGAATTCGCAGATCGAGCGAATGAAACTCGATGCGATGCTTCTTCTGGACGAGAAGCAGGAAGTAGATCAACGCTTTGATCCACAACGATGTCACCGTCGCCCAGCCCGCTCCCGCGATTCCGGCTTCGGGAAATCCATACTTGCCGAAGATCCAGGCGTAATCGAGGAAGACGTTCAACAACGCCACAAAGGTATCGACGCACATCACAATGCGCGTTCTTCCCCGGCCGGAATAAAAGGACGAAAGGGCCTGAGCGATCAGCATTGCCGGGATGCCCCAGCAGAGGATCTGGAAATACTGGATCTCGAGGGCCTGCACCGCCGGTTCGTGACCGGCCAGTGCAAAGACGGCGGGAGCCAGCGGAATGGCCAGCAAGAGCAGCGGACTAAGGAACAGCGAGATCCAGACGCCCTGCCAGACGGTGGGCCCAATCTGCTTCGGCTGATGACTGCCCGAGTACTGAGACACAAACGTGGCGCAGTACATACAAATACCGAGCGGCAGGCAGAGCAGAGAGAACCAGAGCGTCGAGGCGGAAAAGGCAGCCGCCATCGCGATTCCCGATTCCCACTTCAGAAAGACGCGATCGACGAACGTCATCACCGTCCACGACAGGGAGGAAATCACTAACGGGAGTGAGACATACAGAATTTCCCGACCACCAGCCGTGCGATTCCACCACGTTTCACGAGGCGGTTGGGGCGGGGCGAGCAATGCAGCGGAGGCATCCATACCAGTTGATCCGTTGAGTGAGCGCACCTGAAAGTCGGAGGGCCGCAGCGGGGCGGGGAGAGATCGGGAGAGCCGCTCCCGGCGCAGGGGGAGCCAGCGATCCGGGAATGATAGGGCAGACACCGGCTGCGGCAAATGGTTCGACGGGAATTCGCACCGCGTCGGAAACAGGGCGACGATCTAAGTTCCAGCCACTTCGGAAGCTCCGTTCATCCGCGAAATTTTCCTGAAAATCCGCGAAGGATCTTTACGGTTCGTCCGTCTCCTGTTCTGAGGTAACGTCAGTAATCAGAACGCGCTTAAGTGGATCGGATCATGTTGAATCAGAGAACCCTCCTGGCCGGCATCGCTGTCCTGGCGGTGGTCGCTGGCATCGCAAACGCTTCCTACTGGGCTGGCTTCGACGATGGATACTGGTTCCGCACCGATATCCGTCTTTCCAAAGAAGTACTGCAGGATCAGACGCTTCTCGACGACATCAAACTGGAACCGGTCGCGCAAAGAAAATTCCGCGCCCGGTGATGGGACCAGGACCACGTCCGGGAAGCCCGACTTCCGCTGGCCGGCCCGTTCCTGTTCGGCAATCTTGACGGGAAGAACCTGAAGGCCATCGACCGCCACGTAGCCATCAGCCTCTGCGTTCGAGATGGTGACCGTTCCGTCCGTCTGAGGATCAAACCGGAACCGTCCGAGAGCAACAGGGACCTGCTCAACGATCGCAGGTTTGCGCTGGTTGACCGTGACGACGCGGCTGCCTTCACTCGTTTCGATGGTGACCCGCGTTTTGCTCGAACGGTTTTCGTGCCAGCTGTAAAGCAGACGGACTTCGTACTCGCCGGCTTTCGGCACCTTGAAGCGGAAGATCGCTGACTTCTTCCCGCGATCGGTGTTGTTGTCGTGGCGGTATGTGTTGCCGATCAGGGAATGCTGTCGCCCACTGGTGACCCAGTCCCCTTTGAACTCGGCGGACGAGTCATCCAGAACGATTCCCGGCAGCTCACTCAGTGGCGTTTGTCCCGGCGGCCAGTGCAGGATTTGGCCGTCCGCCTGAAGCCGCTCTTTCAATTGATCGTACTCGACATCTTGAATGGCGATGTCCTTCTCGAGAGCCAGACAGGCAGCCGTCGCCGCCGACTGGCTCGTGATCATGAAGGGCGGTTCCATGCGAATGCTGGCGAACGCCGAGTGACTGGCTGACAGAGCGAAAGTCACAAGCAGATTGGTGCACTGACTCTTCTTCGGCACGATGGCGTCGTAGCCGATCTGATAGGGGCCGAAGCCTCCCCGGCCGGTGGCGATCTTCCCTTCACGGGTGACAACTCCATCTTTCACAATGCGGCGGATTTCATGGGCGTCGGTCCCGTAGGATCCCAGGCCGATCGACTTCGGAGCGAACTCCCGACCGAAGGTGTGATGCTCCGTCATTACGAAGTCGCTCACCATTCGTCGCCCTTCGCGAACATAGATCTGATGGGGCCAGCCGCCGGTCTCTGGAAACTCATCCTCTGGCAGTCCGAACCGCCTCATGTCATTGCGGACCTTTTCCGGTACGCGGGGATCATTCGCCAGAAAGTAGAGCAGTCCGCGGTGATAGTTCTCGAGCTCGCGGGCCAGTTCCTCGCGTTCGTCATAACTCGCTTCGGGCCACGCCCAGCTGAAGCCGGGGAGATTGCCGCCGAAGGTCGCCGTGTTGAAGTCCCACTTGCTGTTTGGCAGCGGATCGTGCTTGCTGAACCAGCGGAGATCCATGTCGTCTCCCTGAGCCAGGCACGCTTCGATGAAGCGAACGACCAGTTCATAGCGGGCGGGATCGTAATTGTCCGGTTTCACGATGGGCCGCATGTTGTCCGGATCGGTTGTCATGCACAGCCGATAGCAATAGGCCTGCACACCCGGGGCAGCTTCACCTGGAGTGCCCGGTTCGCCTTCGTTGACCAGCGGGAGCAATCCACTGGACGGGTCGCCTTTGACGACGTACGGATCGAGCGGGAAATCGCGATCCCAGACCCCCTGACCACCCGGCACGCGTCCATTGGAGCCCGGTTTGAGGTGCCCGGTACGTGGCTTGTAATTGTCGCTGTAGTAGATGCCGTTGTACGTTTCGCCGTACTGGTCGTTGCTTTCCCGGGTGAGGGTGTAGTCAACTCCCGCGGCGGCCATCAGATCGCCTTCGTAGGTGGTGTCGATGAACATCCCGGCCTGTACGGTCCGGCCGTCTTCGAGAACGAGTTCGGTGATGCGTGTTCCGTCTTTCCGCACCGAGGCGAGCCGGGCGTTTCTCATCACGACGACGCCTGCTTCTTCCGCCATTTCGTCGAAGACTCGCTCGGCGATGTGAGGCTCGATTGAATACGAACCCCCGGTGGCGGGTCCGCCGTGGCCTTTAAAGCCTTCATCCCACTGCAGTTGTTTTCCGTAGGTGGCGACGAGTCGTGTGAAGTACTCGCGGGCAATCCCGCCGACGCTTCGCGGCTCGCCGATATCGACGGCGCTGAGTCCGCCCGAGGTCATGCCGCCGAGATGCAGCCCCGGTTCGACCAGCACGACCCGCTTCCCCATGCGAGCGGCCTCAACAGCCGCGACCACCCCGCCGGACGTTCCGCCATACACGCAGACGTCGGCGTCAGTCGTCGAACCTTCCCGGACCCATTCTTCGCTGAATTTCGCGACGGTCAGCTGGCCTGTTCGGTAGTGGTCGACGCCATCCGTCGAGCCGCGTTCGTAGAAACAGAGAATCGTTCCGTCCGACAACGCGGCCAGATCGCTGTAACCACTGAATCCGGGTTCAATCACTCGCTGATGCGGCCACGTTTTCCCTTCGTCTTCACTCAGCTTAACGGTCACGTTCACCCGATCCCGCTTTTGTCCCGCGACCTCTTTGCCATCTCTTCTGCTGAGGTTATGAGGGTTTGAAAACGCAATCAGCCCCGGCTCGTTCCCGTCTGGTTCGCGGACGCGGACGATCGCCCCCATGCAGATCGGTTCCAGCAGGGCGGGATCGAACCGAGGCTCGGACCAGTCGGTCGCTCCGTTGGGACTGACGGTCACGAGTCGGCGATTTCGTTTGGATTCATTCCGGGCATTAAGCATCACCGAACCATCGGCCAGTTCCACGACCACGGTTTCGTTGGGAAAGATGAACTCGTCGGTGTCGGGAATGGCGATCTCTCCGCGGTGCCATGTCTGACCATGATCGTCGCTGTAGATTGTTGACGTCACTGAGGGACGATGGGCATGTCCTCCCGTGCCCGGGGAAATCCAGACCGGCACAACGAGACGGCCGGCGTGTTCGCCATGCTGCAGTTGAATCCCGTGTGCCGGACCGGTCGCGATGACCTTCCAGTCGTAATCGGGACGAAACTTCTCGAACGTCTCGGTGATCTCGACCGGCTCGGTCCAGCTGACTCCGTCATCGTCGCTTCGCATATAGAAGCACCGCATGTATTCGAGACAGTAGAGGAAATGCACGGCTCCCGTCTGGTGATCGACAATGGCGACCGGGTTGTTGACGGTGTTTTCGCCCGGCTTGTCGAGGTTCTGTGCAGCCGCCACTGGATTGATGGGAAGATCGCCTTCGATTTGCACGATCTGTTGAGCCGGCTCCCAGGTGGTTCCGCCATCCGTACTCCGCCGCATCGGAATGTCGATGGTCCCCCAGTCGCCACTGTCACTCTTCCGGGCTTCGCAATACGCGAGAACCGTTCCCTTCGTTGTGACGACGATGCCTGGAATGCGGAACAGCTTGTAGCCGTCCTCTCCAGCAGTGAAGAGGTCGGTCTTCGTGATCTCCGCCCCGAAGGTTGTTCCCCCGCAGTGGCAGAGCAGGCCGAGATAGAACAGGATGGCAGGCAGGAAACGAAAGCGCATGTCTCTCTCCTCAGCGGTTATGTCGTGGTCGCGGCAGCAGTTGTCGATTCGGGGCTGCCGGAACTTGTGTAGATGGTCAAACCGGTCAGATCTTGCTCGGATTTCCCACCGATCAGGCTGGCGAGATAGCCCGCGATCACACAGGATGCGATGCCGATCGCCGTGTAGAGGTAGCCGTTGACCCGCGTGTACTGCCACACCGTCAGCATGGTCACGGTTCCGATGAGTGCGCCGGTCAGTGCACCGAACGCGTTGGCCCGAGTCGTTCCCACACCGAGCAGAAACAGACCGCCAAGCACGCCCATCAGCAGGCCGATCACTTTCATGAAGGTATCGAACAGCGAGCGAATCTCCGGATCGATGAACATCAGCGCGAAGCAGGTCCCGATGACTCCGACAATTGCGGTGAGAACCCGGGCGACCGTGAGATAAGAACGCTCGGTGCGACACAGGTTCCACGGACGCAGAAAGTCGGTGACAACGGTCGTGGTGATCGAGTTCATGCTCGTCGAAACGGTTGACTGGGCCGCCGAGAAGATGCCGGCGACAATCAATCCGGCGACACCGATCGGCATCTCGCGGGCGATAAACATCGGAAAGATCTGGTCGGTGGTGACCGTCGGATCGAGCTTCTCGGGATGACTGCGGTAGTAGGCGAACAGAGCCGTGCCGATGGAGAAGAACAGGAACGTCGCCGGAATCGTGAGAATGGCATTGGTCCAGATCGAACGGGCGGCCAGCTTCTGTGTCGGCGAGGTCATATACCGCTGCACCACCGCCTGGTCGGCGGTGTAAGAGGAGATGTTCTGTCCGATTCCGCCGATGATAATGACCCACAACGCGAGTTGAGCATCGGTCATATCCCAGTGAAAGTTCGCCATTCGGAACTTCTCGGCATCCGCCGCCTGGGCGATGGTTTCTGTAAGGTTGCCGTCGACCCCGTTGAGCAGCAGTATGAGGGCGAAGATCGCTCCGCCGAGCAGAACGAACGTCTGCAGCGTGTCGGTCCAGATGACCGCTTCGATTCCGCCCATGGTGCAGTAGATGATGCTGAGGATGCCCATCAGCAGGACCGACTGTTGCGGCGTAAGTGGCGTGGCGACGGCGAGAGCGAGCGCGGTCAGCGACATCACAACCGCCATTCGGAAGATGTGGAAGACGGCGAAGCTCAGGCTGCCGAAGATGCGTACCTGACGATTGAATCGCTTCTCCAGATATTCGTAGGCACTGGTGACATCGAGCCGGCGGTAGAACGGAAGTGCGACAAAGACCGCCAGAAAGGCGACGACTGGAATCATCATGTTTCCGGTCGCGTAAACCCAGTCCTGAGCAAACGCCTTGCTGGGAATGCCGGTGAATGTCAGCGAACTGAGCATCGTCGCGAAGATACTGCAGCCAGCCGCCCACCACGGGATGTGTTTGCCGCCGCGGAAGAAGTCGTCGGTATTCTTGTTGCGGCGCGTGAAGTAGACGCCGATTCCGACCATGGCGGCCAGGTAAGAGAAGAGCACGATGTAATCGAACGTGGCGAATCCGCCCGGAGGACTTTTCGGCGAGATCGACCAGAGGCCGGAAGTCCGCACGCGCGGCCGCACTTCGCCGGAGGCGATGACGATCCGGCCGTCCCACATCACAGGAATCGTCGTGACATGATTGGCCGGCATCGGCCCGCCCGACGACCAGGTGTCGGTGACCGTATGATAGGTGAGCGATTCCCGGATGAAGCCGGGGTGGTCGTCCTTGAGCTCATCGGCTTTCAGGAACAGTTCGCCATCATCCCCGCCGAGGATGACAATATGACTCTGTCCAACGCCGATTGCCGTCCCGGCCATCACTGATCGGGGAGCATCCTGCCGCTGCCGCCAGCTGTTGGTTTTCGGGGTGTATTCCCAGACGTCTTTGAGAAACTCGACGTCCTCTCCCTGCTGCCGGCGTCCGCTCATTACATAGACGCATTCGTGATACCCGTTGTGTTGGGCAACCGTCAGATTGAGCGACCGTGAAGGGCCCGGCCAGGCTTCGAGTTCTTTCCACTCAAAGGCCGTGGGATCTTCTTTCTGCGAGAGATCGAGGGCCCAGAAGTTGTTCATCGCCGAGTCGAGACCCGATCCACTCTGACCGCCGGCGAGATAGATCGTGCTTCCAATGAGCACTGCCTGCCCGTGTGCGCACGGCTGCGGCAGGGGAGGGTACTCCACGTGAGTGAGCTGCTTTGATTCGGAATCCCACTTCAGGAGAAAGACATCACGGAACGTCGATTCGCTGTCGTTTCCGCCCATGCAGACGACACCCTCGGGGGTCGAGACGGCGGCTCCGTAACCGACGGGGCGCGGGAGTGGAGCGGCCGTCGTCCACTCATAGCCGTCGGCGGTCCTGGTCAGAACATAGGTCTTGTCGTGCCAGACCTTCGACGTTTCCCAGACCGGCTGAGGAAAGTTCGCCCCACCGGCTACGATGAGCGCTTCGTTGTGGACTCCCACAAAGGGGCCGGCGACACCGAGGGGATCGGGAAGATCGGGCAACGCCTGCCAGTCGAGCATTGCCGGCGGGACTTCCGCGGACGTCTGTGCCGCAGACCTCTCTTCCGCAACCGTCGGGGCTGGCTGTGCGTTCGCTATCTGCCAGGGCAGAATCAGGAACAGAATCGTTGATAGAGCGATGGTGAACTTCATGAGTTGATCTTCAGGTTCGAGCGACTGCGTTCCCGGGCTCAGGCCGATGTCGATCCGGCCGGCTGTCGGATCCAGTCGAAGAAGCCGATCTGTTCCAGATCGCTGCGAAGGGCTTCGGTTCGTTCTGGGGTTAACGGCACATTCGGCAGACGGGGCGGGCCGCAGTCGACGCCGATCAGCGACATGATTGTCTTCTGGGCGGCTCGCGGACCGTAGGGCACAAACGTCCGCACAATCTCCTGCGAGCGCGACTGCATCTGTTGTGCGGCAGTCAGGTCACCAGCGGCGTACGCGTTCAACAGCTGTTGATAGACCGGAGCCGCGAAGTTGTAGGTACTTCCGACAGCCGCGACCGCCCCGGCCGTGAGCCCGGCCAGCAACATTTCGTCGAGTCCCCAGAAGATCTGGTACCGGTCGCCCCCCGCTTCAACACAGGCCTGAAACTCGTGCACGGCCGGCGAGGTGAACTTGATTCCCGCCAGCGTCGGAATGCGATCTCCAGCCTTGCTGAGAAACTCGACCATGTTGAGGTTCACTCCCGTAATCGCCGGGATGTGATAGTAGTAAAACGGCAACTCCGGAGCCCCGGCTGTAATCTGAGCCATGGAGGCGATCAGCGTCTCGACCGAATCGGGCTTGAAGTAAACCGGACTGACAGCAGAGATCGCATCAGCTCCCGCAGCCTGAGCATGAGCGGCCAGCTCCGCGGCCTGAGCGAGACTCTCACAGCCTACCTGAATGATGACCGGCAGCCGGCCCGCAGCCGCGCTGATGAACGCCTCGGCTGCATCGCACCGTTCCTGAAACGTAGCCGAGATCCCTTCGCCGGTGCTGCCAAGCACATACAGGCCGGCGATCTTCTGTTCGACCAGATGATCCACCATGGCCGGTACCTTGTCGAGATCGAGAGAGCCATCGGCTTGAAACGGAGTGAATGTGGCCGCAATCAAACCCTGCAGATGGGGGCGGGGAAGTGACATTCAACGTCTTTCTGTGAGGAGTTGTCGTTCTTAACGTGTAGCGGACGGTCCAGTCGTGGTCCGTCGATCGGACGATGTCAGCAAGTGCCCCTCGCTCCCTTGGGGAAGAGGGGTAGGGTGAGGGGGAAGTGCGGGTGAACTGGTTCGCAGGCCGCTGATTTCATTCTGAAATAGTACGTCGCTGGTTGATCGCCCCCTCATCCGCCCTTCGGGCACCTTCTCCCCCCGAAGGAGGGAGAAGGGACACGGTTCATGTGATACATACCGATCGCCAGCTCTGTAGAGCAGGTTCCTGCCTGCCGCCGCTCAGCGAGACGGTGTTGTTACTACTGATCGCCGCCTTTCACCCAGTTGATCGGGAAACGGGCGAGGGTGATCTTGCCGTAGTTGTCCCGTTCATACAGGCAGCCGACGAGGTCGTCTTCAATCACGCAGAGTGAGGAATAGGCACTGCTGCCTTTGTTAAGCAGACGCGAGTCGGCCCATGTCTGGCAGTCGTCGTAGCTGGCGCGAATGGTCAGCTGTTCGCGTTTGTCGGGCGTGGCGGGATTCGAGAATAGAATCACGCCCGGCTTGTCCCCCTCGGCGTGACGCACGCGGTGAATGCTCGCCTGGCAGGTTGGCGAAACGAGTGTGTCATCGTGCCGCTGATCCCGCCAGGTGTTGCCGCCATCGTCGCTGAAGCAAACCTGCCGTGACCGGTTGGAGCGATCGTAGTTCCGCATGTTGAGCAGGAGCGTCCCGTCAGAAAGTTCGACGACTTCACACTCGTTGACTTCATCCTTCGGAGCCGATCCTCCCTGATGCCAGGTCGCGCCGTTGTCGTCGGAGTAGATGACGTGCGAGCGGAAACGGGTCCCCTTCGCGGTCGGAATCTTGTGATCGCACGGAATGACCATCCGGCCGGCATGTTCCCCGTGCTGAAGCTGAATCCCCGAGCCAGGTCCGGTCGCGTACCAGCTCCACGACTTGTCTTTCACATCGCGAGTGATCTGCTTCGGAGGCGTCCAGGTCGCACCGTCATCGCTGGACGAAGCGACATAGACATGCCGGGAGTCTTCACCGAAACCGGCCTGAATCTTGCCCTCATGGATATCGCCGGCATTCCAGGTGAGCAGCAGCCAGATGGTTCCCGTTTCCTGATCGACCACCGGGCAGGGGTTTCCGCAGGTGTTCCCCGCATCGTCCCAGACAACCTGCATCTTCGACCAGGTCTTGCCGTGATCGAACGAGCGTCGCAGCACCAGATCGATATTCCCCGCGTCCGAGCGACTGTCTTTACGACCTTCGCAGAATGCGAGCAGCGTGCCGGCTTTGGTGCGAATAATCGACGGAATGCGATAGCTGTGATAGCCACCTTCGCCAGAAACGAAGATGTCGGTCTGAGAAAGTTCCTGTTCTCCGGCTGTAACGGAGCAGGGTGCCAGCAGCGTGAGAAGTGTCAGGAGGGGAAACGCGAAACGATGCATGTCGATTCAATCCTTGGTAAGTGACAGTCAGTTGTTGAATTATTTCGGGACCTGGCCGCGAGTCGGCTTCCATTTCTTCAGGTCGGAAACCTGAGCCGCTTCGTGGTCGGGCAGCCATGTTCTGTGTGGGTCAATAATCTCCGCGAACTGCGGATCGGAGGCCAGGTTATTCCACTCGAGTGGATCGTGGTTGTTGTCGTAGAGTTCCTCGCTGCCGTCGGCGTAGCGGATGTAACGCCAGCGTTCGCTGCGAACCGCATGATTGCCAGACATGTACGTCATCAGCGCCGGGCGATCCCAGTCGCCGGCGGGATCTTCGAGCAGTGGCCGGAGGCTGATTCCGTCGGTCTCGGGTTCGGCGGGAAGATCGCAGAGATCAAGCAGCGTCGGGTAGAGAGCCGTCAGATCGACCGGTTTCGTACAGACACTGCCGGGTTCAGTGAGGCCCGGGGCGACGACAATCAGAGGAATGTGATTGGTCTTCTCCCAGAGGGCGAACTTCTCGATGTGGTTCTTCTCACCGAGGTGAAACCCGTGATCGGACCAAAGGACGATGATCGTATTCTTCCCCCGTTCGCTCTGATCAAGAGCATCGAGCACACGTCCGATCTGAGCATCCGCAAAAGCAACGCACGC
This sequence comes from Rubinisphaera margarita, assembly GCF_022267515.1. Lineage (NCBI taxonomy): Bacteria > Pseudomonadati > Planctomycetota > Planctomycetia > Planctomycetales > Planctomycetaceae > Rubinisphaera > Rubinisphaera margarita. The sequence continues at coordinate 28,956 of NZ_JAKFGB010000005.1, forward strand.
TGCATAGGCCTTCACGAAGTCGTGCCAGGATCCCGGGGCTCTGTCGTCGAGCTGCATCATGCCTGACCAGAACCATCCCTTCTTCTTCAACAGTTGCCGAGCCCCGGGAGGCAGGTTCAGATCCGGTTGTTTTCGAGGCAGAGGAATGTCGGCATTGAGCGAATGATATTCAGGCGGCGCGAAGAAGGGCGAATGCGGTTTGAAGATGCCGCACGCCAGAAAGAGAGGCTGCTCGCGGTCATAGGTGCGGAGAACCTCGGCACAGTAGGTCGCGGTGTGGTGATCGATCGAATGTTCTTCGCGCTTTGGCCAGGCACCCCAGTCGGTGTTGCGGGAGCCGTATTCGGGAGCGTCGTTCAGCTTCTTCTCGGGATACAGTTGCGGCCGCATCGGTTCGAATTCATCGAAGGAGTCATCGTCGTGAAAGGAGCCGTCGAGGTGATGATGAAAGATCTTCCCGGCTCCCACGACGTGATACCCGCCCTCCCGAAAGTGCTGCATGATCGTCTTACGATCCGGCATCGCTTTCCGCCAGTCGCTCTTGTTGCCATAGACGCCGGTGGTCGTCGGACGGAGGCCCGTCACTGTCGCCACGCGGGACGGATTGCAGGCTGGCGAGGCACAATAGGCCTTCGTGAACAACAGCCCCCGTTGGGCCAGTCGCTGTAGATTCGGTGTGCGAATCGGAGCCTGCGGATCGAGCAGTTGAATCGAGTCGTTGAGATCGTCAACGACAATCATCAGCACATCCGGTCGCGACTCCTCAGCAGACGCAGCCCGGCCTGCCAGCGCGAGGAATGTCACCAGGACAATCACGAGCCATTTGAAGGGGCCGTTGTGCAGACGCGGATTGTGCGTTCCAGAAACCATCGATGTGCTTTGCTTCAATACACGAGTTTGCGGCGTTCCGAAAACAGACACGGCAGAACAAAGGGGATCTGTTACCGAGTCTGCGCAGCGGAGCCTGTCTTATCAACACGTGCTGATGATTCTACTGCAAACGTCATTAGCGAACATGTCACCTGTCCGCAAAAAGATTGGCAATTTCACTACCGGCGGTTTTGGGGCTGAAGGTAGCATGCACTGGTCATGGCCACCGCAGAATCTTCGACGAAGAAACGATCCTCCGAACCTCGGGCTCGCAACGTGCTGCTGGCGCTCGGGTGGTATTATCCTGAAATCCATCGGGGTGTGGCCCGGTATGCGCGGGATCATCACTGGCATGTGACGCTCGATTTCGACGATCCGGTGCCCCGGCACTGGAACGGGGATGGCGTGCTGACTCTGCTCGGGGCCCGGGAGACAATCTGGCGTCAACTGCGACGGCTGCCGGTGCCGATCATCGATCTGGCCGAGAGCCGCCCGTCGATCCCGCTTCCCCGTGTCACCATGGACAACGCCGCGATTGGACATCTGGCTGCTCAACACTTTCTCAATCGGGGCTATCGACAGTTCGCGTTCATTCATCGCTGGAACTTCGGAGCCAGTCGGGCGCGACGCGATTCTTTCCGGACAGAAGTTGAAAAGGCGGGATTCACGTGCGAAGTTCTCTCCTGGCAGAAGGAGCGGGAGAAGCGGCCCGACAATCGTGCGGAGCGACACCGCTGGCTGATGCGGCGGCTTGAACGTCTGCCCAAACCGCTGGCCGCGTTCGCCATGCGGGATATTGAAGCCGTCGAGGTCATTGAAGCCTGCGTGGCAGCCGGGATTGCCATTCCCGATGAAGTCGCCGTGCTCGGCGTCGACAACACGGAAACGGTGTGCGACTGCCTGCAGGTGCCGCTTTCGAGTATTGATGTGAATCTGGAACAACTCGGCTACGAGGCGGCGGCTCTGCTTGATCGACTAATGGACGGAGAGGCGGCTCCCTCAACTCCCGTGTACATCGCTCCGGCCGGCGTGGTTGAACGGCGCAGTACCGACCATCGAGCTGTGAATCATCCGCAGGTGGCGGTCGCTCTGAGGTACATCAACTCGCATGCTCATGAAACGCTCAGCATGACCGACATCGTGAGGCATGTCGCCATGTCTCGCAGCGGGCTGGAGAAGGCTTTTCGCGATCATTACATCCGTGCTCCCATGCAGGAATTACGGCACGTCCGGCTGCAACATGCTCAGCGACTGCTGCGGGAAACATCGCACAAACTGGCGACCATCGCTCGCCAGACCGGCTTCCAGACGCCGCACAATCTTTGCCGCACTTTTCGCCAGCAACTCGGAGAAACGCCGCGCGAGTATCGACTTCGCTGGCAGAATCAGGGAGAGTAGGCGACGAACCGATTCCTCCTCGTCGTCGAATTCGTAGAAAGAAACTGATGTTGAGAATGCTCCCTCTCTGTGCTCTTGCCCTCGCCTTATTGACGAACATGTTGCGTGCCGAAGAACCTTCAGACGTTCGGCTGGCAATCATCGGGGATTCGACCGTCTGCGAGTGGCCAGCCGATTCGGGGCAGTGCGGCTGGGGGCAGTTTATTCACGAGTATTACGACGACGGTGTGACGGTCACCAATCTGGCACGATCGGGCCGCAGTACAAAAACGTTTATTCGCGAAGGACGCTGGGAGAAAACTCTCGAAACGCAGCCCGATGTCATTCTGATTCAGTTCGGCCACAACGATTCCCATGCTCCCGATCGCCCAGAATCGACCGATTCCTCGACCGACTATCAGGAGTATCTTCGCCAGTACGTCCGCGAGGCTCGGGAACAGGACGCGATGCCGATCTTTGTGACGCCGATGGTGAGACGGCAGTTCCACGAGGACGGCACGATGCGGGATAATCTTCGCCCCTATGCCGAGGCGATGATCGCTGTCGGAAAGGAACTCGAGGTTCCGGTGATCGATCTGCATCAGTCGAGTTGGAAGATCGTGGAAGAACTCGGCCCGGAGCGAAGTCCGGAACTGGCCAACGCACCCGGCGACGGGACGCACTTCAACGAGAAAGGCGCCCGTCTCATGGCCGAACTGGTAATGCGGGAACTCTCGAAGATCGACTCTCCCCTGCAGCCGTATCTCACGAAGTAGACCGGCTGCCCAGATAGGTAAACTGTTCGAAGTGACTTCTGCCGTGCTATTCGGCGGGAACAATTTCGCCGATGATCAGCAGCGAGCTGGCATACCACGTGTGCGGAGCATACTTCTCGGGATGCTTATCGAAGTACTCGCGGTTGCGTTCGAACAGCACATTCCGCTTGTCGATCGTCTCCGGCGTCAGGGTGATCTTCACCGTATGACGTCCGGCGGGGAGCCCAGAGCCGATGGTCAGTTTGCTCATCCGGTGGTACGTGCAGTAGCCGTCGATTCGATTGCGGAAAGCCGGCTCGCGGTCGTCGAGTTCGACTTTCAGGCGACCGCCATCCGGTCCCAGAATGTCGAAGACAGCGACCGATGTTCCTTCGAAGGCGAACTCCAGCGAAGCGGCCGGCTCGACGGCCTGGTAGATTTCCGGCATGTTGCGTTGAAAGCGGCGGCCGAGAGCGTCGTCGCTGGTCAGTTTCTTCCAGTGGCCGTGCAGCATCTCGGGCGTTAACGAGACCTGTTTGGCCTGCTCCCAGTTATCGGGCGTGAGCGGCGATTTCAGTTCATGCTCGGTTGGCTCACCGCTGGCCTTGCGGATCGCGGGCCAGGAACGGGCGATCGTTTCGGTATAGATTCGATGGCCCGTTTCGACATGGGGATGCACGCCATCGCTCGAGAAGACGAGCGGCTTCTGCTTCATGTCGGCCGGCTTCTCTGCTTTGAAGACCAGTTCGCCGGCTGCTTCAAGTTCAACGACTTTGGGGCCGAAGTGAATCGTGGGGATCTGATAGTGATCGGCCAGCTCCTCCATCGCACTGGCGGAACGCTGCATCTCACCGGCTCGCAGATTCGCCAGAACCGGTTCGCTCAGCGTGTAAACGAAGCAGATGTCGATTGTCGGATCGGCTTTCCATGTCTGGCGGACAATTCCTTCCATTGCCTGATGGATTCGCTTGGGATCGGCTCCACCGTCGTTGACCGCGAACTCGACAAACAGCAGATCGGGATCGTGCTGGAGCACGTCGTTTCCGAGGCGAAAGACGCCAAGGTCCGAACCGGTTCCGCCAATCGCGGCGTGAATCTCATCGATCTTCGCGTCTGGATACTGCTCCTGGAACCACTCCCGCGACTGCACCCGCCAGCCCGGAGCAGCCGTGATGCTGCCGCCCAGATAAGCGATCTTCACATGCTCGCCAGCGTCCAGCTTCGCCACAAAGTTCGGCAGCCCGGCTCGCGGGTGACATTCAACCGCTTTGCGAAGCGGATAGGAATCGGCAGCTTCAGCAGTCGACGTGACAAGAAGCAGGAAGAGTAAAAGCAGAGATGTTCGGAAGGTCATGATCATGGTGTCGCTCAAACAATAAGGAGGGGAACAGAGTCTCTTACAAGGTCAAAGTCAGCGCGGCGAAACTTCCTGCCGCAGAACCTGCATGGTTTCTCGCTGGCGTTTCTCGACGAAGCGGCGGGCCTTCTCGGCTTTCTGCTTTGCTCCGGCGGGATCTTTCGCCATGGCGAGGACGGTTTCCGGGAGACGCTGAACGTCGTCTTCCTGATCGAAATCGAACAGCCAGTCCTCGAGGCCAATGTCTTTCCACATCATTCCCTTGCTGGTCTGCTCGGCCCAGCGACAGACAATTGCCGGCACGCCGTTGCCGATGCACATGATGGGAGAATGCATTTCGTTGCCGAACAAACCGGCACTGCGAATGTAAACGGAAATCGCCTCGCCGGTCATCCAGTAATCGGGTCGCCAGACGGTTCGCTTTTTCACGTCGTCCGGCAGCGGATCGTAGAGCAACTCTTTCCCGACCGCCATCTGTGTCTGATCTTCGGGGCAGACAAGAATCTTCAGGTCGGTGTTCCGCACGACATCGATGATCGCCTGCCGATGCGGACGATGATCATGCTCCTTCATCTCTTCGTTGCGGGCATGCTTCACTTCGTCCATTGCCGCATTCTTCTCCGGAATCACCCAGTACGGCGTATAACGCAAACGTGGAATGCAGCAGAGGAACTTGCCGTCTTCGAGACCGTTGACGGTGAGAAAGTCGATCGCTTCTTCTTCATCACGCAGGTCGGTGCCGAATGCACCATCGGGTCCGAATTCCATCACGGGACTTGTGCAGCCACGTTCCTTCGCGAGTTCCAGAGAAACCGAATCGCGGAAGAAGACAAAGCGGGCCTCACTCAGAACTTCGATCGTTCGGGCGAACTTCTCGGGCGAGTCGGGGCGGGTTGAAGAGGAGCGTTTCAATGGCAGCGTGATTCCATAGATGCCGTACGGCTTGCCCGTCTCTTTGCTCCAGCGAACCACATCCCGTTCCGCGACGAGCGAAGCCCCTGAGCTGTGCAGTAGAAAATCGCACTCAGCAAACGCGATTTTGAGATCGACGGAACCACGAATGATCTTCAGTTTCGGAAAGCGTCGCATCAGCAGTTCGTCGACGCCGTTGTCGACTTTGCTTGGCCAGAGCGTGATCTCGGCTTCCGGAAGATGTTCTTCAAGAATGGCCAGAACGCCGGGCGTGTGAGCGACATCGCCGATGTTGACCGTCTGCCAGGAAGATCGCAGCAGAATCTTCGGCGGCCGCCCGCTCGGAGCCGCAGAGAGAATCCCCGGAACAATCGCCGCTCCCAGAGCCGCGGTGGAAGTGTGTAGAAACTCGCGTCGCTTCATCGTTTCACTTTCTGATCGGTGTGATCGGCATGTGTCGAAACCAGTATGGCGGACACAAAAGGAGAAAGCGACTGACTCGTTTCCGGGGAATTCCACTCCTCTCAACGCGCGGTGTGAAGGACCATTGTCCCTGCTTCCGATCCCTCAATGATCAGCTTGGGGAACTTCGTAGCAGCTTCCAGTACTCGCCTCAACTTGAGGCGATTCGATTCGTGTTGCGGGAGCAAATTCAACACGCGAGATAGAAATGCTCTAACTCAACACATCGTGTACCACGTGGCCGTGCACATTGGTCAAACGACGTTCGAGACCGTTGTGGTAGAATGTTAACCGCTCGTGGTCGAGCCCCATCAGATGGAGCAGGGTGGCGTTGAAGTCGTAGACGCTCAGCTTGTCGACGGCAGCCTTGTAGCCGAACTCGTCGCTTTCCCCGTAGCTGAATCCCTTCTTCACGCCCGCTCCAGTCAGGAAACAGGTGAAGGCATCGGGGTTGTGATCGCGACCGGTGCCGTTGGCCTGCAGGAAGGGCATCCGTCCAAACTCTGTGGCCCAGACGACCAGGGTATCTTCGAGCATCCCCCGCTGTTTCAGATCGGCGATCAGGGCCGCGGTCGGCTGGTCCATGATCTCGGCCTGCATGGCATGCGTCTTCAGAATATCGGAGTGCGAATCCCAGTTCGTGATCCCGTTGCCGCCGGCGGGGTCACTGCCGTTGAAGAGCTGCACCACACGAACCCCTTTCTCAAGCAGCCGGCGGGCGAGAATGCAGTTCTTCGCATATTCCCGTTTCAGTTCCGAACCCTGTTCCACGCCGTACGACTTGATTGTCGCGGCTGTTTCTCCGGACAGGTCCATGACGTCCGGAACTGAGGTCTGCATCCGTCCGGCTAACTCGTAACTGGCGATCCGTCCGGCCAGGTTGGCGTCGTCGGGATACTGTTCGAGATGCCGCGCATTCAGCCGCTGCAGCAGATCAACGGTCTTCCGGTCAGCCTGGGCACTCAACCCACTCGGACGATGAAGATTGTTCGGCGGATTCTTCGCATTGAAGTCGGTTCCCTGAAACGCGGCTGGCAGGAATCCGTTGCCGAAGTTGTTCTTCCCGCTCCGGGCCAGACCTCGCGGATCGTTAATCGCAACGAAGGCCGGCAGTTCCTGATTTTCGGTGCCGAGCGCGTAAGTCACCCAGGCTCCGAACGACGGGAATCCTTCCATCGTGAAGCCGGTGTTCATGAAGTTCTCGCCCTGTGGATGAGCACTGGTCTCGGTTGTCATCGAATGCAGAAAGCAGAAGTCATCGACCTGCCCGGCGAGATGCGGCAGCAGATCAGAGACCATCTTGCCGGTCTCGCCACGCGGCTTGAACTCCCAGAACGGCCTGGCAATGTTGCCACTCGGCCCTTCGAACGTAACCGCCGGCAACCCCGGAGGCTTCTGACCATGCAGCTTGAAGAGAGCCGGTTTGTAATCGAACGTGTCGACATGACTGACCGCACCCGGCAGATAAATGACGAGCACCTGCTTAGCCGGAGCCTCGAAGTGCGGATTCCGGGGCGCATACGGATTGTTCGGATCAATCTCGGGCCGAAGCGGCGTCTTCCCGGCAACCGTCGGAGCATTCCCGGCGAGCAGCCCTTGGCCCTGCAGCAGGCTCGCCAGCCCCAACCCGGCCGCAGACAACCCCGCGGTGGAAAGAAAACTCCGCCGATTAAGCAACTCACGCCCCTGCGGAGAAAGATGTTCTGGATTCGACATGGGTCTGTTCCTTGTTTCGATCTTCTTCACCCAACGCGTGAGCGAAGGGGATTGTTCGTTTGGTCCCTCGCTTACGCGTCGGGTTGTGATGTGGCTGGTGCCTCGGTCGTGTTCGTGTAAAGCGTGGTTTTGCTTTTGACATCCCAACCCGAAGCGTAAGCGAGGGACTAGAGAAATCGAGTTCACCCTCATGCTTTGGGTCAAGAGTGGACGTCGTCAGCTCTTGTCCTGGCGTTCTCGTTTACGTTTGGTATTGAAGTTGGTTGGGTTATCGGTCTCGATCTTTCCGATCCTGGGCGTCTCGAACATAGAGGATTGCCGTCTCGAGATTATCGTCGCCGAAGATCCATCGGATGCTGCCCCGTTCCGCCCACCACTGTTCTCGGTCTGGATCCACGCATTCTTTCAGCCTCCGCGTGCACCATGACTTCAAGTCTCGTCGAATTCGGCCGGGATCGGTGTCGGCCGCTCCGATGATGACGTGGAGATGAGTACTTCTGCAGTTCACCGCAAACAGCGTCCACCCGCGATGCCGGCAGGTCTCAGCGATCTGGTTTTCGACGACCCGACGCGCCGCTTCTCCGAGACGACACGCATCATCTGTCATCGTAATTCGGCAATCGAGTGCACGATCCGGGTCTGGCAGTTGCCAGCCATTCCGGTATTGCACCCACCCTCGCGGATCACCGGGAAGCCATGTTCCATAGGTCGGCCAGGTAATGAAGAATGCAATCGGGTCATTCATGACTGACGTCTGGCGCCTTTCTGTGAATCATGGGTTGTGCTTTTGTCATCCTAACCCGAAGCGTGAGCGAGGGCGGTGCTTGTTTGGTCCCTCGCTTACGCTTCGGGTTGGGATTTGGTTTGTGCCTCGGTTGTGTTGGTGAAGGAGTTCGTTGGTTAATTCATGACGGACGTCTGGCGTCTTTCTGTGAATCGTTGGTTGTGCTTTTGTCATCCTAACCCGAAGCGTAAGCGAGGGCGGTGTCTGTTTGGTCCCTCGCTTACGCTTCGGGTTGGGATTGGTGCTGACTTATCGAAGTTAATATGTGCCTTGTTGCTGTGCGCTCATGCTCTCGCTGACGCTTCGGGTTATGGTTGGATGGTTTCCGCATCATTTGTTACGGCAGGAAGGCGAATTCGTTGGAGTTGATCAGGGCTCGGCAGACCAGGTTCAGTTGGTCCGCTTTGGCCAGTGGCAGGCAGGCTTCGCGTTCTTCCGGGCGGGGCGAGCGGCTCAGCAGGAGTTCGAAGCAGCGGTCGACGGCTCGGTTCGGATCTCCCTCTGCTTCACTGCGGGCTCGCTCGGCAATGCGGTCGGACTGATCGAGTACGAACTCGCTGTTCATCAGGTTCAACGCCTGCAGCGGGGTCGTTGAGACCGGTCGTCTGGCCCGAACCTGTCCGCAGTCGGGGAAGTCGAAGGCGGTGAAGAGCTGGTCATCGACTCGCCGCATCCGTTCCTGATAGATCATCCTCCGCCACGTGTGGGGACCGTAATTGTCAACGACTTCCCATTGGGCGTAGGTTTTCTTTTCGTTGTGAATCCGATAGCTCTTGCCGCCGACGGAGAGATCGAGGTTGCCGGAGACCTGCAGAATCGCATCCCGAATCACTTCCGCTTCGACTCGCTTCGGCGGGTAACGCCACAGCAATTGACCTCCCGCATCGACAGCCAGTCCGTCGTCGCGAGGCTGGCTCGACTGACGGAACGCGTCGGAGAGGACGAGCATGCGAATCATCGCTTTCATCGACCAGGGTTGTGTGGTCTCCACGGTTTTCGGTTCGACGAACTCAGCCGCCAGCCAGTCGAGCAGTTCTGGATGGGTCGGCGGTGCTCCCGCTTTCCCAAAGTCGGCGGTCGTTGAGACGATGCCGGAGCCGAAGACATGATGCCAGATCCGGTTGACCATCACGCGAGCGGTGAGAGGATGTTCCGGGCTCGCGACCCAGTCGGCAAACGCGGCCCGCCGTCGCGGTCCCGGCGAATCGGAGGTCATTCCCAGATCGCCATCGAGCACTTCCGGACCAGCCGCGACAACCTCATCACGCGGATTCTCCGGGCTGCCCCGAAGCAGCACACGGGTGACCTCCGGTTCGATCAGCCGGCCGACAAAACTGGGACGCGGGCCTTCTTCGGCCAGCTGTTCGATTAATCGCTGAATTTCATCGAGTGCGACTTTTCGTTCCGGGTGATCCTGGTTGAGCTTCTTGTTAACGAACCACGTGCCGACCCACGGCTGCCATTCGCCATTCTCCTGCATGATGTCGACATCGAACTCGTATCGTGGCAGGTTCGGCTTCCTGTCGAGATAGTCCGTGTCGTAGAAATACTCGCGGTTATTGCTGAGCCGCAATCGGTTGATCGTCTCCGGTTCGGCGAAGTCGAATTGCACCCAGGGACGCTCTTCGTCCTTCTCGACCTTTGCCCGCCAGATCATCGTGCCGTATTCGCCATCGTTGAGGCGCTCAATCGGATTACGATTCTCGAAGCCCGCTTCGGGAAACCCGGTCACTTGTGTGCCACGCCGGTCGCGTGCCAGGTTCACGTTCTGCCCGTTCGGCCCGAGCACTTCGAGTTCGTCGAGAAAGACGTTCGGCATCTTGAAGCGAACGCGAATCGCTTTTGTCGTGACTGGTTTGAAGTGGAGTTCGCGATAGGCACCCCAGTCTTCTTCCCAGCCGCCCAGTCGGCGGAGTTCCTGCCGCTGAGTGGCGATCTGTTTCCACAGCTCGGCTCCCCGCTGTCGCAATGGATGTTCGGGCGAGTACTCAGGATGGCGACTGCCGAATTCGATGTCCTGAAAAACGGCCGTCATCGCGTAATAGTCGGTAATGGACACCGGATCAAACTTATGGTTGTGACACCGGGCACACCCGATCGTCACGCCCATGATCGATGCTCCGACCGTCTGCATGATTTCATCCATGCGATCGGCTCGCGCCTGACGGATCGCCGAAGGTTCACGACCCACGGTGGCGGCTGGCACGTGTGGGCCGGCGACCAGAAACCCGGTCGCTTCACCGACACCCATGGTGTCTCCCGCGAGCTGTTCTTTCAGGAACTGATCGTAAGGCTTGTCGTCGTTGAAAGAGCGAATCACGTAGTCGCGGTAGACCCAGGCATTCTTACGATACAGGTTCGCTTCCGAGCCGTTTGTTTCCGCCCAGCGAATTACGTCGAGCCAGTGTTGAGCCCAGCGCTCGCCAAACTGCGGCGAGTCGAGTAACCGATCGACCGCTTCGGTATAAGCGTGCTCGGGATTCTCTGAATAGGCGGCTACGAACTCGTCGGTCGTTTCCGGCGTCGGCGGCAGTCCCGTCAGGATGATCGAAACCCGACGCAACAGAGAACGGGCATCAGCCGGTTTGGAGAATTCGAGATCGTGTTCCTGCAGCTTCTTCAACAGAAAAGCATCCACCGGGTTTGCTGGGGGCGATGTGCTGTTGAGAGTTGGAGCGACTGGACGCACGACCGGCTGGAAGGACCAGAGATCGACCTCGTTCTTCACTTCCGCATCCATCTGGCCCGGCCAGACGGCTCCCTCACGAATCCACTGTACGAGCAGAGCGATCTCTTCATCGGGGATTTTGTCTTCCTCGGGCGGCATCTTCACACTCGGATCGAGATGCTTAACCACTTCGATCAGGTAGCTCTTCTCCGGATGCCCGGGCACGATCGCCGGCAGTCCGGAATCGCCTCCTTTGAGCATCCACGGGCGTTGATCGAGCCTCAGTCCCGATTCCTGCTCGTCTTCTCCATGACAGTACGAACATCGCTCTTCGAGAATCGGAGCAATGTCCCGTTCGAAGTCGACTTCGTTTGCGGAGAGAGTCTGCGAACTGAGGCAGAGCAGGGCGATTGACAGTGCGGTGAGAATGTAGCGTTTCATGGTGATGGCTTCGGCTGAAGGTCCCTCGCTCACGCTTCGGGTTGAGATTGCGCGTCCCTCGCTCACGCTTCGGGTTGGGATGCTTAGGCTGATTACGTTTTCGGCAGGGCCTGTCGCCAGCCGTTGTTGTGTTGTCTGGTCAGTTCGCGGACGAGGTCCGGGTTTTCAGCCGCGATGTTTTTCGTTTCCTGGGGATCGGTCTGGTGATCGTACAGTTCCACGAAGAGCGGCTCCGCTTCCGGGTTGCGATGGTCACGCCAGAGGACGAGCCGGTACCGGTCGGTTCGCATCGTGTAGCCCATCAGGTGTTCTTCGAAGAGTTCGCGGTCCCACTGGTCTCCCTGCTGGGCTTTGATTCGCTGCTCGACATCCTGAATCAACGGGCCAAACCAGGTCTCCCGCATCTCCTGCGAAAGGGGATTGGCGGCCCACTCCCGCAGAGCCGGATTCGGATACTGACTGAAAGCAGCCGACTTCCACGGCTGGTCCGGCTGATTGAGCAACGGAACAAAACTGTGCCCTTCGAGATGTTCCGGCTGTGGGACGCCCGAGAGTTCGCAAAGCGTCGGATAGATGTCGACCAGTTCCACGAGAGCATCGGTCGATTCGCCTCGGGCCTGCATATCGGGCGTCCAGATGATGAGCGGAACACGGGTGGCGATCTCGTAGTTGGTCGCTTTGCCCCACACGCCCATGTCGCCAAGGTGCCAGCCGTGATCGCCCCAGACGACGATGATCGTATTGTCGCGAACGCCTGCTTCGTCGAGAGCCGCGGTCAGCATGCCAATCTGAGCATCGACATAACTGGTGCTGGCCAGGTAAGCGTGCTTGAGCGTTCGGGCCAGATCGGCGTCGATCGGACCGTGCTTGGGAATGTTCGAACGGGTTCGCAGCTCGAACGACGCATGCAGCCCCATCGCCGCTCCTTCTTCGGGGGCAGCTCCATCGGTCACGAGTGGGATGTCATTGGGATCGTAAAGGTCCCAGTACTTCTTCGGGGCGCACCAGTTGAGGTGCGGCAGATGATAGCCCATACCGAGGAAAAAGGGTTTGTCCGCTTTCGCCATCTGTTGCATCGTCTTGACAGCCAGAAGCGTATTGTAGCCGTCGATGTAGGCGTGATCGGGGACGTCGGCACTTTCAAAAGCCGGCCCGCTCGCCAGCCCCCGCCGTGCTGCTTCGCCATATTTGGCGAACATTTCTTCGAAGTTTTCCCGCCGAAGCTGAACGTTCTCCGGCAGACGGAAGGGGCCCTTCGGTTTGGTCATCTCCGGCCCCAGCCACCTGGCCGCCTCACGACTCCAGGAGCGTTCTTCGTCGGTGTCACCATGATGGAAGATCTTGCCGACGTAGGCCGTTTCGTAGCCGTGATCGATGAAGTGTTCTGGCAGGGTCAGCACATCGGGCTGCAGTTCCCGCAACGAAACATAGTTGTGGAACAGACCGGTTGTTTCCGGTCGCGTGCCGGTCATCAGACTGGCCCGTGAAGGGCGGCAGATTGCCTGCTGGCAATAGGCCCGATCGAATCGCATTCCGTCGGCTGCCAGGGCATCGAGATGCGGCGTGATCGCGATCTCCGAACCGTAACATCCCAGTTCCGGACGCAGGTCATCAATGGCAATAAACAGAATGTTCGGCTGCTCGGCTGCCTGACTGGACGAGCCCATCAGAAGAAAGCCGATCGAAGCGACCAGCAGACTGAAGAAGTGGTGGGGCGTTGTCATACTCACTGGGATCCCTCGGCTTTCTTCGCGAACCAGGCCTGCCGCTCTTTGCCGGAGGCCAGCCCGTCGTTGTTGCTGTCGATCTCTTCGAAGTTGGCTTCCACCCTGGCCGCGTCCCAGGGCCAGCCATTCTTTTCCCATTTGGCTTTCTCGCTGTCGACATACTCTGTCTTCGTCCAGTCGGTCGCCGTTTTCTTCTTCGCATCTTCGGCTCGTTGCCAGACGCGGACGTAATCGACCGACATCGACGTTGGGAATCCCTCGTCGGTGGTTTCTTCCGGAACCGCGACTCGTTCGCCCCCTTCATACGCCACGAAGGGATACCGCAGGCCGAGCGACAGCGTGAGCTGCATCGGCAGATGCCAGTACAAGTTCGGTTTCCGCGCGACTTCTTTGCCATCGATGTACCAGACGATCCAGTCCCGAGAATTCTCGAGTCCGTAGACGTGATAATCCTCTCGGGGATCCCACGACGAATCGACATGGTTCCGACAGATCTCCGGATGACTGTGCGGTCGCAGCCAGACCCGCTTGCCGTCACGAATTACCGTCGTGTGCAAATTGCAGTCGATGCGGGTCACCGGGAAATGCTGCTTCGTTTCAAAGTCGAACTCACTCTGCTGCAGTTCAACGATATCGATTTCCGAGTAGGCCACGGTTTCGCCGTCTCGAGCCAGAAAGCGATTCTGCGGCCCCGAACTGTACAGCCAGAACGAAGGGCAGGCCCCCGGATAACGATCGCAACCCTTGATTCGGGCTTCGAAGTATCCATAGGTGACCGGCTCGTCGATCCGCGCCATCCCGGACGTGTAGAAGAGTTTCTTGTTCGCGCGTTGATGATCTTTGCGAACCATCTGCAGATGCAGCGAACCCTCTTTCTGAATCACATTCTCCGGCTCCCAGCTCCAGGGACCAAAATCTTTCGAGTCGATATTCCACCGGCTTCGGTCGATCTGGGTGGAGTTGAACTCATCCGAATGACTCTCCTGATAGACCCACCGGCCGTTCTCAAGCACGTCACCCAGAGGCTGAGGGGGCGTATCCGGGGCCGAAGAATGGTCGTCACTCAAGAGCCCGCTATTCGAACGAGGAGGCGCGGCGTGAATGTGGGGCAGCGCCAGCAGGCCAACGAACATGGTCAACACGGTCGCTGATATCAGACGACAGGTCGAGGCGTCCCAGAGGGCTCTGTTCCAGTTTGAACTCATCTCAGTCTTCAAAGCCGCGTCCTCAAAAAAAGAATCCCAACCCGAAGCGTCAGCGAGGGCTCGTTGACCGATCTTCTGCACAAATTCATAGCCCGAGCGGGCGACGTCGTTTTCAATACCCCAGCGGTTTACCCTGTTCGTAAAGTTCGCGAATCTCGCCGTCTGCGAGTGCCTCATTGAAAATGGCCAGCTCGTCGATCGTTCCGTTCAAATTGCGAACCGCGAACCAGGGAGAATCCCGGAAGGGTTGTCCCCAGTTGCCGATCTCGGCCGGGCCGATTCGAAGCCGCGTCACCAGAAACTTGTCTTCGATCGGATGGTGACTGACCGGTTGTCCGTTGAGGTACTGCGTCACCCGGCGGCTGGCGGGATCGAAGACAGCGGCCAAGTGCAGCCATTGTCCGCTCATCGAGGAATTCCAGATCGGTTCCGTCATATAGACTCGATGCAGACCGGCATCGTGCACGATCTTCTGGTCCACTTTGGAGAAGAGCCGGACCTCCTGGCTGTCGTCGACCATCACGGAGAACATCACCCGGCCATCGTCCCGGATCTGCCAGTGCGGCTCGCCATTCTCGTAGCCGTCGCCCATGAACAGGGCGTTGTACCGATGGTCCAGGCTGTCGATTCTGGCCCAGCAGGCAAACGTGAATGCTTCGAACTCGCCGTCGACCTGCATCCGCAGACGGGCTCCCGGCCGGCTGAAATCGAGTCCGGGAGACAGTTCGCCGAATCGTCCTGAAGTTCTGGTAACCGGACCGCTCAGAAAGGCGGACGAAGCGACGCCGTGCGTGGCGACATTGGGAAGGAAACGTTCGCTCGTCATTTCGGCTGCCGTAAAGTAGCCGATCAGATCAGAGCGTTGACGCAACTTCTGGGAAGCCGCCTGCCAACTGTTGAATCGCGTCTCGGCAACACGACCGTGACGCCGCTTCATGTCCGAAGCCGTCGGAATGTCGGCCAGTCCGATCGCGTCGGCTTTCTCGCCGGCCAGGACCCGGGATTCGCCCGTCAGAAGTCGCTCTTCGTGGAACTCGCCGCCTCGCAGTTCAATCTCCCCGTCAATCACCTCGACCTGACTGTTGCCATCTCCGACCGAGAGCGCGAACTCGGTTCCCAGGTCGACAATCTCCGAGTCGGCCGCCTTCACGATGAAGCCGCGCGCAGCGGGGGGCACCATGGCTCGGAGACGTCCTTCGATCACGCGAACAGACCAGTCCGATTCGATCTCCAGTTCCGCGGGGCCTTCGACGATCAGCGTCGCTCCACAGAAGAAGTCGATCTCGGCCACGCCCTCCTCGAAGGCAAACGAACCGTTCGGCAGCACATCGCCCTCGACGCGCCGGACAGCATCGGACGGCCATTGCAGATCGATCGCATGTCGAAGCGTGGCATGCCCGGCGATGCGGGACTCGGAGCCGTCGGAGGAGTCGTTCTCGGCAATCGGGCTGTCGGAAACGGAAGACTGATTTCGTTGCCCGAACCAGAACGCGGTGCCGCCTACGGCCAGCAAGACCGCCGCTGCGGCCAGCCAGTTCCAGGTCGCAGAAAGACGGGAGTTGAACAGCCCTCGCTGACGCTTCGCGGTGGGATTGGAATGGACGGCCGGAGCGTCTGTCTTTTCCCCTGCATCGGATTCACTGGCGAGGTCTTCCAGGGTTCCACTCATGTGGACTGCGCGGAGATAGGCCGTCCGAACTTCGGAGTCCTGTTCAATGGCGTCCTGAAGACGGTCAAAATCTTCGGGAGAGATCGTCTGGTCGATCGCCTGAAAGATCAATTGTCGAATGTTGTCATCCATTTCCGGCCTCCCCGGCCAGACGCCGCTCGACGCAGTTCAGTAAAAGAGTTCGCAACACGTTGACGCGACTGTAGAGCCGCCGGGCGTTCTCTCCCGTTTCTTTCGCGATCCGGGCAATCGATTCACTGGGAGAGTGCACGCTCAACACGAGCCGCCGCTGATCGGGAGGCAACTGATCCAGACACGCCTCAACCGCCCGGCGTTCCTCGTCCTGCTGGTCGAGGGCATCGAGAGCCGCCTGAGCCAGTTGTTCAATCACCCCATCGCGAAAAACGAGCCGATCCCGTTTCCGGTCCCGCTGCCAGCTCATCGCCTTGAATCGAGCAATCACACAGGCCCAGCGGACGAAATCATCCGCGGTCGAATCGGCACTCTCCGGCTGAAAGTCCGTGAACTTCTTCCAGCACTCCAGAGCCGTTTCCTGAATGACATCATCGACGCCGTCTCCCGAGGGAAGCAGGAAACGGACAAAGCGACGGATCGCCAGATCGTGCCGGGCCAGCAGGGCGACAAACTCGTCGTACTGCTGCTCGCGGTCTTCCGATTTCCGGCTGGTCACTTCTGAAGAATCCATCGTTGGTCCAACAGCAAAGAGCGAGGGGTTAACGGAATATTCCGCGAACCAGCGAATTTACCAGATTCTTTGTCGATTTTTCTGAAAACCGATCGGCCTGATGGGACTCGCACGCGAAAACGGCGATTTTCATCGTCTCTGAAACTTCCCGAAATTCCGTCGGCTGCCCCGCTGTTTTCCCGTGCGGGAAAAGTTCGGCGACGGTATCTTGGAGCTTGCAGATGCGTGTCGCATGTTCATGTTTTCAGAGCCGCCAGTTGAACCGCACATCGATCAGGTTGAGTAAGTCCTCCCGCCACCGCGCCGCCGTGTGGTCCGATCGCTCCGTTGCTCTCTTGGAAGCTCCGCGCCGCCCCGGCATTTCGGCGGTAGGGATACCCCGTCTGCGACTCGACTGGCTGTCAGCCGAATCGAACTGGCTGCTCGACTGAAGCTGACTCACACCGATGTTCCGAACGGGACCGGTGCGCTGAACTCATCGTCGGGTGCTTTCTGTCGTTTCGATGTCTGCTTTGCGAGGTGCGCGCTCATGTCTGCCTTTTTTCGGTTCCTGCCGTCCTCGAAGACCACTCGACGCCTTCGGCAAAGAGTCTCGGCCGTTATGTCTGGGCACCACTGCGTGGAGGCCCTCGAACTGCGGCTGCTGATGGACGCCCGGTTCACGTGGATCGATCTGGACGGCGGGGCCTGGCAGACGACGACCAACTGGCAACGCGTTCTCGGGCAGTCGACGTCGGGATATCCATCGACGAGCGGTGATATCGCAACCTTTGAAGTCGAGAATCGAGCACAGACGATCTTCTTCAATCGGAATGAATCGATTCCGATCGTCCAGGTGGTTGAAGGTCAGCCGACGTTCGATCTGAATGGCTACACATTGAGGCTCGTTGGATTGCCGGGAGGGCTTGTTGTCTCGAGCGACCGAACTCCCGAGTACACGCCCCGCATGGGGGTCGACGTTCCCAAGGCTTCGATCGTGGATGGTACGGTCGTCGCGAGTTCGGTCTTCGTGGGGGGACTCGCTCGCGAGTCTCGTCCTCCTTCACCCGATGATGCAGAACTGACGGTCGGAGCCGGCGGGATTCTTCAGGTGGGACAGTTCGGCATGCAGGTCGGGTACACTTCGAACGGAACGACCTGGGGGACGGGAACGGTTCGCATCAATGGCGGCGGAAAGATCATCCATGATTTTGACTACACTGTTAATGTCACCGGCTCAGTGCTGATCAATCATTCCGGCAGCGAATGGAGGGGAGCGGACATCGACTTCCGGCAGGGAGGAAGTTCGCTGTATGTCGAGAACGGTGGGCGCTTCAGTGGAGGCGTATCGGGTTCCTCCGGCGGAAACAATATCGCCGATACAGTCATCGTTCAGGGGAACGCCAGCTTCAATGGCTCGCTGTTTTCGGGCGATAATGGCGTCCGGTTCCTGGCCTACAACGGCGCGACCGTGGAAACCAGCTTCGTCAATGTGAGCAGGAGCAACACGGCCGTCCCTAAGCCGGTCTTTCTCGTGGAAGACCCCGGAACAACCTGGTCGAACCTCGGCAATGTGAGCGTGGGCGGGCGGAACGGATCGGACCAGAATTCCAGCAAGTACGGCGGCATTCTCGCCATCAACGACGGAGGGCAGGCCACGATTCTGGGAACGCTCAACGTCGGCTTTCAGGGAGAAGTTCATCTGCTCTCGGGAGGCCTGTCCGTTCAGGGAATTTCTCTTGGAGCGGACACCGTCTTCAACTGGGAAACCGGGCGGCTGACCATTAACGGCGGAACTGTCACGGGGACTTCCGGTTTCTGGAGACAGGATGCCACCATTCTCAACGGTGGCAAAACGCTGGAACTGCTGGGTGGAGCGACGATCTCCCGGAACGCGCTCACGGTTTCGAACGATTCAACGGTACGGCTCATCGGAGGGAGCGCCTTCACGACGTCGACCGTCTCGTCTGCGGGGACGATCACCGTGGAAGACTCGACGTTAACCGGAACGATCACGGCGACCGGCGGCACGCTTGAAGGGCGGGGAACCATTAACGGCCTGGTCCGGATGGATGGCACTTCCCCAGTCACGCTGGCCGTGCGGCAGGGGGCTCTCAAAACGTACGATCTCGATCTGCACGATCGAACCACGTTCTTTACCGAATTCACGAGCGAAAGAAACGCTCAGCTGCAGGCGACCGGGACCGTCAGACTGGATGAAGCCGAGCTGCGATTTCACATTCCGACGCAACGTTCCTTTGGCCGCGGAGAGCAGGTTGTCCTGATTCAGAATGATGGCACGGACGCGATCGTCGGCAAGTTTCGCTTTCGCGAAGAGGGCGTCTATCGCACGCTGAATGAAGGCAGTCGCTTCATTCACTCCGGACGGGAATGGGAAATCTCCTACCGGGGCGGGGATGGTAATGACGTCAGTATCATGGAAGTTCTCCCTCCGGTCGCTTCATCTCTCGTCGGGTTCGTGAATGGCAACTGGTGGATCGCCAGTGCCGATGGCGAAGGCAACTATTCGAGTCGGATTGCTGCGACCGGCCCGGCCAGCACGTTCCGTCGAGTTGTGCAGGGCGATTTCAATGGCGACGGTCGCGAGGACATCGCCGTCTGGATGAGCAACCGGGAATGGCGGGTCGGAATCGCCAATGAAAGCGGACAGTTCATCTACACAACGTGGACGACCTGGGCCAGCTCGGAGATCAAAGAGATTCACGTCGGTGACTTCAACAACGATGGTCGGGATGACATCATCGGGTTGTTCAAGAACGAGAATCGCGGCCGCTGGTGGGTCGCCATCTCTGAGGGCGACAAGTTCGTGAACCGTCACTGGGGGGATCACGGTAACTACAATGGCATCCACACCGTGCTGGTCGGCAACTTCGATGGCGTGAAGGGGGATGACCTCTCCATCGTGGCCACGTCCGGCCTTGTCTGGATGGCCAAAACCAGCAACACCCGCTTTCAGTATCTGGAGTCGCATCGCTGGAACCTTACCAACGGGTTCCACTTCGCCCAGGTGGGCAACTTCAACGGCGACACTCGCGACGACATTCTCGCGGTCTTCGGAAACGGCGTGACACGGAGCGTGTACGTCGCCAAGTCATTAGGACCTGCGGAGGGCTTCTACAGCAGCAAATGGACGGAGCTGACCGTGACACAATCGCTCGACGCCGTGGTCGTGGGCGACTTCGATGGCGACGGCCGCTCCAATGTCGCCCTGCTGCTGAATGGAACGAAGCTCTGGTGCGGCCGCTCGAACGGGCAGCGATTTGCGATGGAACACTGGTTGAACTGGACAGCTGTGTCTGAAGGATTCGAGAGTATCGCCGTTGGCGACAGCAATGCCGACGGACTGGCCGATATCATTGCCCGGGTTCCGAACGGGACCTGGTATTCGGCTCAGTCGACCGGATCGTCCTTTGTGAATCGAAACCTCGTGCAATGGTCGGCCACAGCCGACTGGCAGTACGTTCGAGTTGGTCAGTTCACCACGCCAGCTCCTCGATCGAGCGGAGCGGCCGTTTCCGAGGATCAGAACCTGGCAGCCACTGCTCGCCGCTGGATGGATCTCTCGGCACAGCCGCTTCCGAATCCTGCCGGAGAGCAGCATAAGGTTCTTCCCCAACTGCCAGCCGGCGAAGCGTTCGGGGCCTCCTTTGACGACTTCGGCAGCGGCGATCTGCTTGAATATCTTGCCCGACTGGCTTTGTAACGGGAACGCGGATGATTGACCTCGCGGGCGAACGCATCAATACTCGGTGACATGTCATCGCATTCCCCGTCCCCTGAAAAGGAGCCGAGATGTCCCTGAAGCCCGCGAGTCTCCCCACGTTTCCGTTGATCGCGCTGATGCGACGACTCGTTCTGCCAGCCGTCCTCTGCATGGCGACTGCTGCGTTGTTCCACTCCACGGCGACTGCGGCCGCGAAGGACGATCGGCCGAATCTGCTCTTCATCCTTGCCGACGACATGGGCTATGGCGATGTGCAGGCTCTCAATCCGGAGTCGAAGATTCCGACGCCGCATCTCGACGGACTCGCGGCTGCCGGGATGACCTTCACCGATGCCCACACGCCATCGGCGGTTTGCACGCCGACTCGATATGGAGTCGTCACCGGTCGTTACTGTTGGCGAACGCGGCTCAAAAGCGGGGTGCTGAATGGCTATGGTGAGCCGCTGATTCAGGATGATCGGACCACGGTCGCCGAGTTTCTGAAAGAGCAGGGGTATCGCACGGGCATTGTCGGCAAGTGGCATCTCGGGCTGGGCTTTGCGAAGCAGGGCAAGGAGTTCGATTTCAGCAAACCGGTCGACAACGGACCGCATACGCATGGCTTCGAGCACTCCTACATCATTCCGGCTTCTCTCGACTTCCCGCCGTACGTTTACATCCGCGATGGCGAACTGACGGAGTTTCCCAGTATCGAACAGGCCGCACAGAAGTTTCCCGCTTTCCTGCGGAAGGGGGAACGGAGCCCGGATCTGACGATGGAGAACGTGCTCGACGATCTCGCCGCTCACGCGGGGGTGTTCATCGCTGAAAGCACGAAAGGGGACAAGCCGTTCTTTCTGTATCTCCCGTTGACGGCTCCGCACAAGCCGGTCATTCCGCACCCGCGTTATCAGGAAGAAACCTCGCTCGGTCCGTATGCCGATTTCGTCGTCCAGGTCGACGCCACGGTGGGAGCCGTGCTCGATTCGCTGGAGAAAGCCGGAGCGGCTGAGAACACGCTCGTCATTTACACCAGCGACAATGGTTCGTTTATGTACCGGCTGGGTGAAGATGCGAAAGACCACACCGACGAGGTGAGCGTGCAGGGATATCGGGCGGAGAACCACACTGCCAACGCAATCTATCGCGGCACCAAGGCCGATGTCTGGGAAGCCGGGCACCGCGTGCCGTTCCTCGTCCGCTGGCCCGGAACGGTTGAGGCTGGTTCGCAGTGTGATGAAACGGTCTGCCTGACCGACTTCTTCGCCACGGCGGCTGACATCATCGACGCAGAGATTCCGGAAGGCACTGCTCCCGACAGCTTCAGTCTGCTCTCGCTGTTCGAAGGGCAGGGCTGGAAAGAGCAGCGGCCTCCGGTGATTCATCACTCGGTTGGGGGGATGTTCGCCATTCGGGACGGCAAATGGAAGCTCGTTCTCGGCAACGGCTCCGGCGGACGGGAAAAACCGCGAGGCAAACCGTTCGAGAAACCGTACGCGCTGTTCGACATGGAACAGGATCCCGAAGAGCGACACAACGTCATCGACAAGCACCCTCAGGTCGCCAGACGCCTCGAAGAAAAGTGCCTGCAAATCCGCGACGCTGGCACCAGCCACGTCGAGTAGTAGTGATTTCACTCTCGAGAAATCTCACGGCTCAGAAGTCCCCTCGCCCCCCCTGGGCAGAGGGTTAGGGGGAGGGGAAAATGCGGGGGCCATGCTTCTCAGGCCGTTGATTTCAGCATGAACACATGCGTCGCTGGTTGATCGCCTTCTCACCCGATTCGGGCCTGTTGCGTCTGGCGGGGGGCTGTAGCAACCGCCACAACCGGTTCCTTCAGCCTGATTCTGCTGCACAATCCGCACTCCCCGAACCGGTGCTCCCCAAAATCAACGCCTGAATGTTGCTTTTTCGCGACACGCTTTCCAGACGCGTGCTAGGTTTGAACTGAGATTGTGCTTGTTCGGCTCAGTCGTCGCGATCCGTGAAGTGGAGGGGCCAACCTCCGCAATGTCCGGAGGCGACAGGTTCGAACAATACGAAGCGGGGATGTGTGTGCCCTTTTATGCCGGATGTTGATCGGGAGGATCGACGGGAGCCCGGTGTACCTCGCTTCTCGCGATATGTGCTCTGCACGGACGCCATAGCAGCGAAACGGGGGCAGGTCATGGAGGCCGCCCCCGGTCGTTGAATTCTAACAGACAGCCGCAGTGGACTTATGATCGATTACGATCGGTTAAAAACGGACCTGGCAGCTTTGGGGCTTTTCGCCTTTCTGCTGTTTGCTGCGCTCAGTCTGATCAGTTTTAACCCGCTCGACGCACCGGCTGAAGCGATGTATCCGCTCGCCGAGACGGTTTCCAACCTCTGCGGACCGATCGGGGCCAAGGTTGCCCATCTGTTGATGAACAGTCTCGGGTATGCCTGCTACATCCTGATTGTCGCTGCTGTCGTGTTCGATCTGCGGCTCTTCTCGACGCATCCGGTTCGGGATATGTTCCTGCGATCGCTGGGCGTTGGACTGATCATCTTTTCGGTCGCTTCCGCTCTCAGTATGTTCGCTCCGGGACTTGGAAATCCGGGACTCTACGGCAGTGGAGGTCGTATCGGGGCCACGGGAGCGATGCTGCTCGAGAAGAAGTTCTCAATGGTCGGCTCCACGCTGATGCTGCTGACCCTGCTTCTGGCCGGTCTGATGCTCTCGGTCGAGCTGTTCGCTCTGGCGTTACTGAAGAACTGTTTCGTCACGCCGGTGCTCACGCTGCACTCGAAGCTTCGTCCAGCCGAGCCTGACCACGAAGAGATCGAAAAACAGACCCTGCTCGACATGCCGCTCTGCGAAGTGCCGGTGAATACGGCTGCACGTGTCGAAACAAAGAAGGTCACCAAGCCAAAGAAGGCGAAGCCTGTTGTCGTCGAAGAAGTTGTCGATGAGATTGTCGAGGACGAACTCGAGGAAGACGAGGATGATCTTCCTGCTCCCGCTCCTTTCCGTGTGAATCCTCCAGCCGGCTCTGAAGCCCGGCGGGTCGATCCGGTTGAGGAGGAAGCAGATGATGCTGTCCCTTTTGAATTACCGCCTCTCGACCTTCTTGAAGATGCCGAGGACTTTCCGTACGAACTGCTCGCCAAGAAAGCGCAGATTGCCGCTGCGACACTGGAACGGACTTTCCAGGAATTCAATCTGAACGTCAAAGTCTCCGAGATCGATACCGGTCCGGTGGTCACCCAGTTTGAACTCGATCTGGAACCCGGTCTGCGCGTTTCCCGCGTGACCGCTCTGGCTGATGATCTCGCCATCGCTCTCCGCGTGCCGGCTGTGCGAATCGTGTCTCCGATTCCGGGCAAGAACACGGTCGGGGTTGAAGTGCCGAACGATAAGCGCGTGATGGTTCGCCTCCGCGAGTTGATCGAATCGAGCATGGAAGACAACGAAGGCATGCGTCTGCCGCTCTTCCTGGGCAAAGATGTCTCCGGTCGCCCGATGACGGTTGACCTGGCGAAGATGCCTCACCTGTTGATTGCCGGTCGAACGGGAACGGGTAAGTCGGTCTGTTTGAACACGCTGATTCTGTCGCTGCTCATGGCTCGGAATCCGGATCAGGTGAAGATGCTGATGATCGACCCGAAGATGGTCGAGCTCTCGCCGTACATGAAGATTCCCCACCTGATGCATCCGGTCATCACCGACATGAAGAAGGCCGAAGCGGTACTCGCCTGGGCCGTCGACAAGATGGAAGAACGGTACGACATTCTGGCCCGTTGTGGTGTGCGTCACCTCGATGGCTTCAACAAGATGTCGCGTGAAGCAGTCCTCAGAAAAATGGGGATCGAAGCGGACTCTCCGGAAGCGGACAACATCCCAGAACAGATGCCGTACATTGTTATCATCGCCGACGAAATGGCCGACATGATGATGACGTCTGGAAAGGATGTCGAAGGGCATATTATTCGTCTGGCTCAAAAGTCACGAGCCGTGGGAATCCACCTCGTTCTGGCGACGCAGAAGCCGACGGTCGATGTCATCACCGGTCTGATCAAGTCGAACCTGCCGGCTCGAATCTCCTTCCAGGTCGCGAGCCGGACCGACAGCCGTGTCGTCCTCGATGAGATGGGAGCCGAGAAACTGCTCGGCAACGGGGACATGCTTTATCTGGCCCCGGGCACA
Organism: Rubinisphaera margarita; assembly: GCF_022267515.1. Classification (NCBI taxonomy): domain Bacteria; kingdom Pseudomonadati; phylum Planctomycetota; class Planctomycetia; order Planctomycetales; family Planctomycetaceae; genus Rubinisphaera; species Rubinisphaera margarita. The sequence goes on from NZ_JAKFGB010000005.1 coordinate 53,476, forward strand.
AGCACTGTGAACCGGGCTCAGGGAACGTATGTCAGCGATGAAGAAGTCAACGGCGTGATCGAATACCTCGGTCGCCACGAGCCCGAGTACTCGCAGGAACTCTCGCAGGTGACGTCCGGTTCGAGCGATACAACCCATCGCGGGATGGATGCGATCAAGGAACGCGACGAACTTTACGAACAGGCGATCGAAGTCGTCATTCGTGAAGGGCGTGGTTCGGTTTCGCTGCTGCAGCGTGCACTCGGCGTTGGTTACGGACGCGGAGCCCGACTGATCGACTACATGGCGGAAGATGGAATCGTCGGCGAATACAACGGCTCTCAGGCGCGAGAAGTGCTTTATACGATGGAGCAATGGCGAGCCATGCAGGGCGGCGGCGACGTCGATGACTACGACGACGACCTCGATTAAACGGTGATGCATCCGTTCTCGAGTGCGACAAAAATGCTGTCGCTCTGGCTGGCGATATCCGATACAGTGCAGACGCCTCGCACATCATGTCGCTCGATGACGTCTGCACAACATGTCGCAATCTTTGCTTGTACTGTCCGATCTGGACGGCTGCCTGCTCGATCACCATACCTACAGCTATGCTCCCGCTGTTCCCCTGCTGGAACGATTGCGGGCGGCCTCAATTCCGGTTGTTCTCTGCTCCAGTAAAACCGAAGCCGAGATGCGTCCGCTGGCGGAAGAGATGGAGGCCAGTCCGACGATCATCTGTGAAAACGGCGGCGTCATCTGCTGGGAGAAAGATGGCGAACGGACCGTCCTCGGCGTCGATCGTCAGCAGATTCTCGATGTTCTGACGGACTGCAAAAGCCGCTTTCAATTCGAGTCATTCCGCGATCTCGGTGTCGAAGGAATCGCTCGTGTTACAGGGCTCCCCGAAGATCGAGCCGAACGGGCTGCCTCGCGGCATTGCACCGAACCGTTGCTCTGGCACGATGACGACAGCCGGATCGAAGGGTTTCGAACAGCACTGACTTCGCATGGCCTGCAACTCACACGCGGCGGCCGCTTCTGGCATGTCGCCGGGCCGACGGACAAGGGCAAAGCGGCTGCTGTCGTGATTGATCGGCATCGAGCCGAACGTGACGACGAACTGATCTCGATCGGACTGGGAGACAGTCCCATCGACGAATCGCTGCTGCTTGCTTCAGACATTGCCGTGGTCATCCCGGCTTTCGACGGTTCTGTCCGGCTGGAGTTTCCGCATCGCCGCCGTATCGTGGCTCCACAACCCGGGCCGGACGGATGGGCCAGTTCCATGAGTTCACTTCTCGATGAATACGATATTCGCTGACGGTCAGTCAGCGTTTGACTCCAACGTGATGACAACACCCCTGATGTAGGACAACTGACGATGGCTGATTTCGCACAGAATGGAATCATCGGAACGCTGCACAATCTGCGGTATCGCACGACCGAGGAACTGGATCACGATCTGAAGGAGTTCGGTCGCGATCGTCCGATGGCGCTGGTGCTGCCCTGCCTGTTCTCTGAACTTGAAGGTCCGGCTCTTGGAGCCATCGTCGATAAGCTCTGCGAAGTTCCGTATCTCGAAGAGATCATTATCGGACTCGATCGAGCCGATGCCTCGCAGTACGAACAGGCACAAAAGTTCTTCGATCGACTTCCGCAACGAAAGGTGATCCTCTGGAACGACGGGCCACGGCTGATGAACGTGAATGCCCGGCTGGACGAACTCGGACTCGCTCCGAAGGAACCGGGCAAAGGCCGCAATGTCTGGTACTGTCTCGGCTATTTCCTGGCGGCTGGTCGTTGCCAGGCGGTCGGACTGCACGACTGCGACATTCTCACGTACGAACGCGACATGCTCGCCCGGCTGCTCTATCCGATCGTGCATCCGTCATTCAACTACGTCTTCTGCAAGGGCTATTACTATCGCGCAGCCGGTGGGAAGCTGAATGGCCGGGTCGTGCGCCTGCTCGTCACGCCGCTGCTCCGGGCGCTGCAGTTGACCATTGGGCAGAATGATTATCTCGACTACATGGGGAGCTTCCGCTACCCGCTGGCCGGCGAATTCTCGATGCGAGCCGAGGTCGTGCCGTCATTGCGAATTCCGTCCGACTGGGGACTCGAGATCGGGACCCTGTCGGAAATGTATCGCAACTACTCGCACCATCGAATCTGCCAGGTCGACATCGCCGATGCTTACGACCACAAGCATCAGCCGGTCTCTCCGGACAACCCTCAAGGCGGCCTGCACCGGATGTCGGTCGACATCTGCAAGGCGTTGATCCGCAAGCTCGCCGTGAACGGCAAGGTCTTCTCACCGGAAGTCTTCCGCACGCTGAAGGCAAGCTATTATCGAGCCGCTCTCGATATGATCGACCATTACTGCAACGACGCCACGATGAGCGGTCTCACACTGGACCGTCACACGGAAGAAGCGACCGTGGAACTTTTCAGCCAGGCCCTGATGAACGCCGGCGAACAGTTCCTGAGAGATCCGCACAGTGCCCCGTTCATTCCGAACTGGGCTCGAGTTGTGAGTGCGTGTCCGGATATTTTCGAGATGATCACCGACGCCGTGAACGAAGACAACGCCGCCGCGTGAGTCCACGCCCGTGGTGGTGGCATCCTGAACCAGCGGCGCTCATTGGGGAAGTATCGGTCTACGAAGCGCGCCGTACGCGTTTCCCCCTCACCCTGACCCTCTTCCCCCCGGACACTGCGGACGGGCCACCCAGGTGACTCAGCTTTCTGGACGTTCTGTGCTGGGGGACGGTTTCGCCTGCCACGTCTGCCTAACTCTCACCGCTACGAGAGGGCTACTCTACTTGTCCGTCGGTCGGTTCGTGATCCACACCGTCTGGTACGGCGCGAATGCGATCGTTCCCATCTTGTCGTTGAGGCGGCGGCCGGAGATGAGGTCGTGCCAGGTGTCGGTCGCGATCAGGTTCAACTGAGACAGCTGCAGCGTGTGGCGTTTGGCGGAGAGGTTCGAGACGCAGAAAATGCTCTGCTGCCGGTCCATGCTCTGTCGCCAGAAGCCAAAGAAGTGCGACTTCAGATGCAGCGTGAACTGGGTTGCGTTCGGGTGAAACGCGGGCTGCTCGCTGCGAATCCGAATCCGTCTGACGAGTTCACGGAAGACTCGAGCCGTGGCTGATGATTCGTCGTCCAGCTTCGTTTGAAGTTCGGGGTAGGCGATCTGTTTGCGGTTGATCGACCGCGCCCGCCCGGTGCGTTCCACCCCTTCATGATCGTTCGGCGTTGCCAGTAAACTGTGGATGTAGAAAGCCGGGATCCCTTCGAGGGACATCATCACTGTCTGCGAGCAGATGAAGCGGTCCACCTGATAATCGTCGGGGCCGTCGTTCGTTTCCTTGAGAGCATCGAAGAGCGACGTGTTGACCTCGTAAATCTTTTCGCTGCCGTCCGAGAGCCGACGCGTTGAGAAGAGTCCTCCGCTGCGACGAATCGTTTCGACCATCTCCTGCTGTTCCAGGTCGGTCAGCAGCCCTTCGGCCGGTCGCATGCCAATGCCATCGTGCGACGCCGTGAAATTGAGATACGTGCAGCCGATCGGGGCAGGGGGCATGCTCATCATCCACGTTTTCAGGTGCTTCGACGTCCCGGCCAGCAATGCGTGCAGCACCAGAGGAGCGAGGCTGAAGTTGTAGATCATGTGGGCTTCGTTGGAGTTGCCGAAGTAGGTCAGATTCTCCCGGTTCGGCACGTTGGTCTCGGTGATGAGCACGGTGCCGGGCGCGAAATAGTCGACGATCGTTCGCAGCAGCCGAACGACTTCGTGCGTCTGTTGAAGATGAATGCAGGAGGTGCCGATCTCTTTCCAGAGATAGCCGATCGCATCGAGCCGAATGATCTGCACGCCGGCGTCGAGATACCGGCGAATAATCTGCAGGAATTCGAGCAGCACGTCCGGATTGCGGAAGTTCACATCGATCTGATCGTGGCTGAACGTGCACCAGACCGACTTGAGCCCGTCGGCCGTCTGCACGGTCCGCAGCAGAGGACTGGCTCGGGGCCGAACGACATCGGTCAGATCTTCTTCCTGGTCGACGGTGATGAAGTAGTCCCTGCCGGGCGATTTCCCTTCCAGAAAGTTCTGGAACCATTCGCTTTCTGCCGACGTGTGATTGATGACCAGATCGGCCATAAGGCGATATCGGTCCGCGATTCGAGAGACGTCGTTCCAGTCGCCCAGATCTGGATTGATCTGCAGGTAATCAATCACCGAGAAGCCGTCGTCGGAACTGAATGGACAGAAGGGAAGAATGTGCACCGACGAAACGGCGTCGCCGACCCGTCGCTCCAGAAACTGATCCAGCGTCGATAACGGTGATTCGCCCGGCTGGGTCAGTGTGTCGCCGTAAGTGATGATGACCGAATCGCGCTCACTCCAGGAACTTCCCGGAGCGGGAGGAGTCTGCGGCGCCGGGAAGATCTCGAAGATCCGGGAGACAAGACTCGCCGAGGCTTCATTCGGGTAGATGAACTGGAGGTGGTTCTGGAGTCGTTCTCGAAGGATCGCTTCGGTGTCGGACATGGGACTGGTATCTGTCTCTAAAGAAAAATCACTGTGCAGGCCCTGAAGTTGCAGATCGCGTACCATGTGGGCAACTGTGCCTGCTCCAGACAATCGTGGTCTCAATTCACCCCCTCTTACGAGGGCAGGGAGCCAGGCAGGCGTGTTGCGAAGCGGCGGGCGGGCACGTTTGGACAGAGCCGCACTGCCTGCCGGGTGGGCGAGGTCGCGTATTCCTTACGCGATCTGCCTCAGTTTGAAGTCGACTCCGGACCGGCTTCGACATCTCGTTCGGCGGCTTCTTCGCGGCCTTCCTCGATCATGGCATCGGAATCCTGTTTATCGTCGCCTTCCGGTTCGGGCTCGACTCCTTCCTGGCGCTGTAAATGGATATCGGCCACAATCGCGAAGTGATCTGAGCCCGGCATTCGGTGACGCTGGAAATCCTTCAGCTGGTAGCCTTTGGCCAGAAAGACGTGATCGATGGGATAACGGAACAGCGGGTAGTCGGCGTGATAGGTGTTCATCAGGCTACGGCCAATCCGTGGATCCTGCAGTCCGCTCACGCGCTGGAAGAGCCGCGTTGTATGCGACCAGGCGACATCGTTGAAGTCTCCGGTCACGATCCAGTTCTCATCGGGCTCTTCGGCGACTTCATCGGCGACAATCATCAGCTCGGCGTCACGAACGCGACTGTCGCGACGCTTTTCCCCGGTGCTGTCCTTCAAGCCGGGCGGGGTCGGATGAACGCCGACAATTCGAGCCGTTCCGCCCGGGAACTCGATTGTGGCGAAGATTGAGGCCCGCCGCTCGGAAACGAGATGGCGAATTTCGTCGTGCTGGACCGGGAGTCGGGTCCAGAGTGCCATTCCGAGTCCCTCGTCACGAACAACGTGACTGTACAAGGTGAGACGGTCGCTCAACGTCGAAAGGGCTTCATGCCATTCTTCGTCGACTTCGAGAGCGAGCAGGATATCGGGGTCGAGTTCGCGAAGTTCCTCGAGAACGGCAGGCTTTTCCGGATTCCCGATCTCGAGATTGGCGACGACGATCCGTACAAAATGATCGGGGTCAATCGACTGATCGGCTGTCTCGACCGTGCTCTTCCAGACCGGCGTATACGGCAGAATGAAATAGAGCTGGAACACGGCGATGCCGCACGCGATCCCGACCATCGTCACGTCGTAATGAGACCAACTGCGGAGCCAGCCCCGCAGGGCGAGCAGCAACAGGGGAATCACCAACAGCATTAGAATCTGCAGGCGAGGAAAGTCGCAGACCCGCACCCACCATTCGCCGACCGGAAGCTGGGGTAGAATGGTGAGAAAGGCCAGGAACATCAAGACCGCGGCTGCAATCCAGCCGAAAATGGCAGTGAGCATGAATGGGATCTACTGTCGGATTGGAAGTTAACGGGAGAATGCGACACATGCTCCCCAATCAAAGACGACCCTGCGGGCCGCGTTGACGAAACGCCGGCCCGGATTATCCTGAATCTTTCGCAGGACAAAACATACGGTCGATAGTCTGATCATATCGCCTTTTTCCAGGAGTGAATAAGCCATGTCAGTAGAAATCCTGTATGTCGGTCATTCGACGTTCCAGATTCGGACCGCTCAGCACACCATCCTCATCGACCCGTTTTACTCAGATAACCCGACGACCGAAGTCTCTCCCGACGACGTGAATGCTGATTTCATCATCGTGACGCATGGCCATTTTGATCACGTCGGAGACACCGTCAGCATCGCTAAACGGACCGGAGCGCTCGTCATTTCGAATTTCGAAATCGCGAGCTGGTTCGAAAAGCAGGGGGTGCAGCATACGCACGGCATGCATCTGGGAGGCGAGTTCGGCTTCGATTTCGGGCGGCTCAAACTAACAATCGCCCATCACGGTTCGATGCTGCCCGACGGTAGTTACGGCGGAAATCCGGCCGGCGTCGTGCTGAAACTCGACGAAGGGAACATCTATCACGCCGGCGACACGGCTCTGTTCTACGATATGAATCTAATCGCCGATGAAGAACTCGACCTGGCGATTCTGCCGATCGGCGACAACTTCACGATGGGACCGTCCGATTCGATTCGGGCCATCGAGTTCCTTCGCTGCCCCAATGTGATTCCCTGCCATTACAACACCTGGCCGCCGATCGAGCAGGATACGGACGCATGGGCGGCTCAGGTTCGGGAGAAAACGGAATCCGAACCGGTGGTCCTGGCGCCGGGGCAGTCGTGGACGCTCGACTGATTCCGCGATCAAAGCGACCACTTCATTCTGCTTCGCCGTTGGTATAGAATCGAAGTAGCGTCAGTTTAATGCCTCTCAAATCTCTTCATGTTCGGAAGGTCGAATGCCGGTCTATCTCTACGAAGTCGTCCGCGAAGATGGTCAGCCCGGGGAACGGTTTGAAGTGGTTCAACGCATGGCCGAAGATGCACTCACTGTGCACCCGGAAACGGGGGAACCGGTCAAGCGTGTCATCACCGCTCCTGCCATCGGCTCCCGCTGGATGGACATGAACATGGACCGGAACATGAAGGACGATTCCAAGCTCAACAAACTCGGCTTCACCAAGTACGAGAAGAGTGGCGATGGAAAGTACGTCAAAAAGTTCGGCCAGGGGCCCGATATGATCTCGAAAGACTGATCGCCTCGGATACCGTCGAATTTCGCGAGAGTTCAGGGAAATCCCTGACGCCGGCCCAGCTTTCCTCCGCTTTGCAGCGAACAACCGGCACAACCCGATCAGCGAGACCGCGCCGTTCACCATCCGCATCGCTGCAGTTTGACCAACCGGTTATCCAGCCTATGTTTTAGGAGATAACGCCGCGCTCCCACGGGATCGATCCGTCAATGGTCGGTCTGCGGGAAGGATCGCCTCCAGTTGAGGCAGCGGTGGTCAACGTCTTGAGATGTTCCGGGGATGGACTCGATGCCTACCAAAGAAGTTTCGGCTGTTCGAAAGAGTGATCAGCAGGCCACAAGCCGTGCAGCGATCAATTCCTCTCGCGGTCTGCTGGCTCTCCTGCAGCTCTATTACCGGGCGGCAGAACTGGAAGCCTCAGCGGCCGACGAATCGGGGGAGTTCTCTGTTTCCCCGCTCATTCTGCGCGAACTCCTTACGGTCCTTCAGTATCGGGATGAGAATACATTCCTGCATTCGCGACGGGTGGCTCTCATTGCCGTGAAGCTGGCCCAGCAACTCTGCTGGAATCCGAGGGCCGTGCGCGAGCTCGAACTCGCAGCCATGCTCCACGACATCGGCAAGATCGGGATCCCCGATCACATCCTCTTCAAGCCGGGTCGGCTGACGGTCGAAGAAGCCTCGCTGATGGATCTGCGGACATCGATTGCCGAGGACATTCTCGAAGTCTGCCGCATTCCGCAGAAGATTCGCAATATCATCGTCGAGTCCCGACTCCCGTATTCCGGACTCGAAGACTATATGCGTCCGGTCGGACGAGAACTGTCGCAGGCGGGACGTCTGCTGGCTGTTGCCGATGTTTATGAATCGCTTACCCGCGACCAGGTGTACCGGAAATCCAAAACACGTAACGAGATCGTCGAAATCCTTAGCGAGCAGGCTGGCTCCCGCTTCGATGCCTCGATGGTCAAGACGCTCATTCGCTGGCTCGACAATGGTGGCGAAGAAACGTTGAAGCAGGCGACGGCCGATATGTCCGGAAATCGGGCGTTGGACCGCAATAATGCCTCGCTGGCGATGACATCGCTCTGCAATGTCTTTTCCTATCTCTACACTCTTGAGCAGTCTTACGATGGCTTCGTGGTGGTCGATCCAACCCGTCAGATCCTGCTCGCCAGCCGCGGCTGCCGACAGATTTTCCAGCGGACGGATGAAGAGATTACCGGCGAGATTCTGAACGCCGAGATGTTCCCTATGGCCGACCTGTACCAGGAATGGCTGGCCGATGAGGAAACGCCATTACGTCGGACTCTGCTGACCCACGAGGCCGATACGGTGGAAGTGAAAGTCGCCTGTCCGGACAAGGGCTGGGCAGAGCTCGAAGTGCAGTCGATCCCGTTGTTCGATTTCGACGGCGAGCTGGTCGGCGTGACCGAGTTCTACCGCTATAAGAATCGTAACCGCACACAGTCAGCTCAGTATCGGGAACTGGCGCTTCAGGCCAGCCGCGACGCGTTAACCGGGGTCGCCAATCGCGGAGCTCTGGAAAGTCAGCTTTCGCGGATCATGCAGAGCTTCAAGACCGATCCCACGGGGAATGTCTTCTCGGTGATCTATCTCGACATCGATCACTTCAAATCAATCAACGACAACTTCGGTCACGCCACCGGCGACGAGGTCCTCGTGACACTGGCCCGTCTCCTGCGGGAAGAAACGTACTCCAGCGAGTTCGTTGCCCGCTACGGCGGCGAAGAGTTTGTGGTGATCTGTCCCGAACTCGAAGCCGATCAGGCGGCCCAGCGGGCTGAGCGGTTCCGACTCGAAATCGCCAAGCTGAAGTTTCGCTCCGCGCCGACGTTGAAGATTACCTCGTCGTTTGGCATCTCTCAGGCCGAGGCTTCAGACTCTCTGGAGAGTGTCCTCAAACGAGCTGATCAGGCGCTGTACAAATCCAAGAACAACGGTCGAAACAGGACGACGATCCTGAAACGCAGCGAGGTCCATCAGGACACGCAGGGCAAAAGTGAAAAAGAGAATCCGTATCTCTTCGAAGCGGAGATCGTCGGCATGTTGTTCGATGATTTCCTCATTATGAAGCTGGAAGGCTTCGTCTCGGAGAACTGTGCGAAAATCGGTCGTGTTGCTGAGGGGGAGGTTGAGATCATTCTCGGCCGCAAAGGCTTCTTTCGCAAATGGGGAAAATCGGCTGATCGGCAGCCAGTTCGTGTCCACGTCGATGCAAGTTCCATCGTCAGTGCCCGGGGCAACCTGTCGAACAATCAACGGCTCAGCGTGACGGTCACTCCGGTTGGCAAGCCGGCCAGTCCGGCCGAGTTCCAGCAGCGGGCCCGACTCGCTTATCGGACTCTCCGCTACCACTTCCTCAGCCAGGGCTAAGCTTCCGGAATCGACTGCGGCGCGGCTTCCACGTTGCATGTGATGGCGATCGTCTATAATGCGGCAACAAATCTGTCGCACTGACCCGGCTGTTCTGGCCCGGTGAAGTCGACGAGCCTGGGGGCCGCATGATCGCCATTGTTTCATTGCTCATAACGCTGTTCTTGTCGCTGCTGGTGACGCGGATCGCCGCCATGGCCCTGATGTTGACCGGCATCTCCAGCGAGATGGCCCGCTTTCAGGCCCGTTCCGCATTCACCGGATGTGGCTTCACGACGAATGAATCCGAATCGATCGTCAATCATCCGGTCCGCCGCCGGATTCTCATGATGCTGATGCTCCTGGGGAATCTCGGAATCGCGACCGTCGTGGCAACCGTGATGATTTCATTGATTCAGGTGAAAGATACCGGTCTGCAGTGGGGAACGATGCTCGTGCTGTTGGGAGGGATCATAATTCTCTGGCTGTTCGCGACGAGCCGGATTATTGAACGTCATCTCAATCGCGTAATCTCCTGGTCGCTGCGACGCTTCGCCCGACTTGAAGTCCGGGACTACGTGGCGATTCTGCAATTGCGGGAAGGGTACGTCGTCTCTGAGATGGTCGTGCAGGCCCGCGACTGGCTGGCCGAACGCAGCCTGCGCCAACTTCGGCTCACGAAAGAAGGCGTGCTCGTTCTCGGCGTCCAGCGGAAGGAGGGACACTATCTTGGAGCGCCGGAAGCTGATACGGTGCTGAAGCCCGGTGATCTTCTCATTCTTTACGGCCCGGTCCATCGAGTGCAGGAACTCGACGAGCGACGAGCCGGGCGGAGGGGAGACGTGGCACACGCCGAGGCAATCGACGAACATGTGGAAACGGTCGAAGAACAGGCCGCACTGGATGAGGAAGTAAGTGTTGATGAGCAGCTCAGCAACGAAAGCGACAGTCGAAGAGATCCGCAAACGCTTTGACGGCGATGTGGAACGTTTCTCCAATCTCGAAACCGGCCAGGCCGCTACGGTCGATGCCCCGCTGGCGATGGAATTGATCTGCCAGGCCGCCGCGGCTGTCACGCCCGAAGCCCGCGACCTGCTCGACATCGGCTGTGGAGCAGGGAACTACTCCGTCAAGATGCTCCAGCAGCGCCCTGGCATGAAGGTAACACTCGTTGATTTGAGTCAACCGATGTTGACCAAGGCGTCGGAGCGGGTTCTCGATGTCACCAAAGGCGATGTGGCGACCCATCAGGCCGACATCCGCGATCTCGACCTTCAGCCCGGGTCCTTTGATATCGTCCTGACCGCCGCGACGTTGCATCATCTTCGTTCCGACGAAGAGTGGGAAGCCGTCTTTCAGAAGATTTACGATGCGATTCGCCCCGGTGGTTCCTTCTGGATTTTCGATCTCGTTTTAAGCTCCGCAACAGCCATCGATCAACTGATGTGGACCCGTTACGCAAACTATCTGACGGATCTGAAAGACGAAGACTACCAGAAGCACGTCTTCGACTACATCGCCTACGAAGACACGCCCCGCCCCCTGATGGAACAGATTGACCTGCTCCGCAAAGTCGGCTTCACCGACGTCGACATCCTCCACAAAAACTCCTGCTTCGCCGCCTTCGGAGGCCTCAAACGGTAGGAACCTGTGCTACGAAGAACAGCAGGCTTGCCTTCCGCGTTTCAGCAAACAAGGGTGGCCCTGATAGCTCCGCTATCAGGGCGGCGCAGCCGTCGGAGGATGCCGCTTGGCGAGGGGGAAGATTCAACCCTGCTTCGTCTTCCCCTTGAATAGCGTCGCTCACCAGTAAGTCGTCTATTCCCGTCCTCCCACGGCTGCGCCGCCCCGAAAGAATCTTTCGGGGCCACCCCGGAGGGCGTCAAACAACCGGGTTGGCTCAGACGAGTGCGTCTGAGTGACGCAGTCACTGGAAGCAGGTCAGCCGCGTGGGTCGCTTCCACACGCTGCTCTATCAAGTGTCGCCCCGCAAAAGGGTGGCCGTGATAGCTCCGCTATCAGGGCGGCGAAGCCGTCGGAGAATGCCGTTTGGCACGGGTGAAAATACAACCCTGCTTCGTCTTCCCCTTAAATGACGTCGCTCACCAATAAGTCGTCTATTCCCGTTCTCCCACGGCTGCGCCGTCCCGAAAGAATCTTTCGGGGCCACCCCGGAGGAACGCCATCCGGTTAACTACTCCACCACCTCGGTGCGAATCCAGCATGAGGGATGTTGTTCCAGTCCGATGTGCGGATAGAACGTAACCGCCTTTGGGGCGGCCAGGAGGATCAGTTTCGTATGGCGGCCCGCTCGGTCGTGAATTCGATTGAGAATCTCGGTGCCGATGCCGTGTCCCTGCCAGTCGACGTCGACAGCCAGGTCGGCCAGATACGTGCAGACGGCGAAGTCCGACAGCGCCCGGCCGATGCCGACCAGTTGTCCGCTCTCGGTGCGGGCTCCAACCAGAATGTCGGCCTTCCGGAGCATTCCTTCCATAATTTCGCGACGCTCGATCGGTCGCCGCTCGGCAAGTGTGGAACGTTGCAGAACGTCGATAAACTCATCGACATTCAGATTGGTCTCTTCGTGGTAGGTCAATTTCATCGGGGGGGATTCTGCAGCCCGTCGCACAGGTCGCGGACGTTCTTGTAAAACATTTCGGACGTAATCACCGCTTCGCGGGATGCTTTTCGGTAACCCTTCATCGGACCCGGTTCTGTCCACGCGCCCCGATCATCGAGAGAGCTGACGATCTCGTTCAGACGGCTCGCGGATGGACGACGAACACGCTCTCCCGGCTTTCGGGCTTTCTGGACCAGTTCGTACAATCGTTCGAGCTTTTCGATCTGGGAAGAAATCTTGAAGCCGTAATGCGTTGGCAGATTGGCATCGCTGCTGGTCAGGTTGTATCTGCCATCCTCGACCACGAAATAGAGCGGCTGGTTCGTCTTCAATTCGTAGAAACGGGCCAGTTGGCCATCGTCAAGCAGCGACTTTTTCAGCCACGCCAGAGCGCCGGGGACCGGTTCAAGATACTTCTCCTCGCCGGTCCATTCGTAGAGCGTTATCAGCGATTCCAGCGTTTCCTGCGTTTCATCGCTGGCGATTGAGGGGGGCTCGAACTTGCGATCCCAGACCGGGTGCATCTGTTCGTTGTACTGCTGTGCCCACGCCGGTTGAGGCTCGGGCATCCGGGCCAGCAACAGAAAGTCGCCGGTCTTCTTTGCCGACTCCAGATAGCGCGAATCCTGATAGTGCTTCGACGCGAGCAGCATCGTGTCGATCATGTTGCCGCTAACGTTGTCGTTCAGGTAATACTTGCCAGTCCAGTCATTCAGCCAGACGCGGCTCCACTCCGATGGATACGAGGCGGCGAGAACGGGATACTCGGGCCAGACCGGATTGCGGGGATGCCGGTCCCAGTTCTGAGCCCAGCCGCCGTTCGGGTGCTGAGCCAGCAGCAGAGAATCCAGAGCAAAGCGGACGGCATCGTGAATCTCCGTATTGCGGAAATTCAGAGCCGCGTCGAGTTCAATCAGAAACCGCACGGCTGCCGGGGTTGTGTCATCATCGAGCGTGGTGATGTTCGTCTTGTTCTTCCGGGAAGAACTGATGCGGAAACCGACATTGTCGCGGTAGCCCCACTTCTTCCGCTCTTCCGGATCAAACGTGATGGAGTAGAACCACCCGCCGGAATGAAGTTGCCCGGAAACGAGCGCTTCGCCCGTTTTGAGAGCTTCCTCGAGATACTTGCGGTCGCCCGTCACTTCATAGACGCGCAGCAGGCTCGATCCGATCGACGGGGTTCCGTACGGCTGGACCCAGACCACATCGGCCGGCGTCTCGGCTTCTCCCTCACTCAGTTTCAGATCGTTGCTGTATCGCCAGACGTAGCCGCCGTGCTTGGAACAGTTCTCAATATAGAAGTCCGCCGCCTTCTTCAACGTCGTGATCATCTCGTCCTGGCTCGGTTGAGCCGCGGCGGAAGCGGAGAACATGAGAACAGCCAGCAGGCCAGTCACGGAGGGAAGCAGACGCATACTGAGCGATCCTTGAAAGCGAATCATCAGACAGGGAGCCGAACGCATCAACACCATACCATGGGAGGGATCTGTTCCTGAAGCCTCGGCAGGCCACGATTGATGATTCCCGGCCGGATTGTTACGGTTTCGCTGCCTCCATTCACCACGCTGCACGGGCGCCTTGTCCACACTCGGGCGGCCATGGAAGCGACCGTTCAACATCGGATCAAGAGGATTCCACAGAGTTCTTCTCTGTGCCATCCGGGGACTTTACCTACCGTTCACACTCCCAGCTGAAACCATTTTCCTATGAATGCCATCCGGACCCGATTTGCTCCCAGCCCGACCGGTTACATGCACATCGGCGGCATGCGAACCGCTCTGTTCAACTGGCTGTACGCCCGCCGGCATCAGGGGACGTTCATTCTGCGGATCGACGATACCGATCAGGCTCGCAATGTCGAAAGCGCCCTCGGACCGATTCTGCAGGCGTTTCGCTGGCTCGAACTCGGCTGGGATGAAGGTCCGGAAGTCGGCGGCGATTTTGGCCCCTATTTTCAGTCGCAGCGGAATGAACTCTATACCGCGGCCTGCCAGAAGCTGGTCGAACAGCGGCTCGCCTTCTACGACTTCACTCCGCCGGAACGGGCGAAAGCCGAACGGGAAGCCGCCGAGAAAGAAAAGCGGAACTACATCAACAACCGCGACGATCTCGAACTGAGTTCGGCTGACGTCCAGTCGAAGATCGACGCGGGTGAGAATTACGTCATTCGCTTCGTCGTTCCCCGCGAGACCGGCGAGAAGATTGTGATTGACGACGAAGTCCGCGGACGTGTCGAGTTCGATCCGACGACGATGCCCGACCCGGTCATCATGCGAGGCAACGGCACGCCACTGTATAACTTCGCTACGGTGGTCGACGATGCCGCGATGCAGATTTCGCATGTCATTCGAGCCGAAGAGCATCTCTCGAATACGCCCGTGCAGGCTCTGCTGTTCGACGCCCTTGGCTACACTCGTCCGACGTTCGCTCACATTCCGTACGTGGCCGCCCCCGGCACCAAGGAAAAGATGAGCAAGCGGAAGCTGGAACAGTATCGGAAGAACCCGAAGTTCAAGATGCTCTTCCAGCACGGCGATTTTATCTTCCCGCTGCTCGGCCTGAAGCAGGAACTCGGCCTCGACCCGGTGATGGTCGAATACTACGAGAAGATCGGCTACCTGCCGGACGCCGTGTTCAACGCCCTGGCGCGCATCGGCTGGTCGCTCGATGATCAGTCGGAAATCATGAGCCGCGAGACGATCATCAACAATTTCTCGCTCGATCGCGTGGTGAAGTCGCCGGCCGGCTTTGACCCCGACAAACTGCTCAGCTTCCAGTCGCACTGGATGAACGAAGTTCCGCTCAGCGAGAAGGCGAGCCGCTGCCTTCCATATCTCACGGCGGCTGATTACATGTCGGAACGGGAGGATGTTGTCGGCAAGGACTATGTCGAGAAGGTCATCACCGCTGTCGGCGATCGACTTGTCCTGTTCAGCGATATCCTGAAGTACGACGAGTTCTTCACAGCGGATTCTGAACTGACCTACGACGACAAAGCGTTCAAGAAGCGAGTTCTGAAGAATGAAGACGCCATCCGGCTGTTGCGGGATCTGGCTGAGGCACTGAAAACCTCGTCGGCGTCGACCGCTGAGGAATTCGATAAGTTCGTGCACGACTGGGTTGAGCAGAACGAAATCCAGATCGGCCAGATCATCCACGCCCTCCGCGTGGCGGTTACCGGAAAGGGATCGGGCGTCGGGATGTTCGACGCTATGGCCATCCTCGGCTGCGAACGCTGCGTCGATCGCATCAATCGCTGCATCCACCAAGCCGCCAACTCCGATTCTCAATCGTGAGCCAGCCTTCTACAATACGCCTGCGAACCGGCCGAAGGAATCTGCGGTCGGTTTGAGTGAGAGACCATCCAGGGGTGCCGTGGCCCCGCACCCCGACCTATTCGGCAACGATCAACGTTTCCTGCAAGGATCTGCAGTATGTCCAAAGAGAACTCCAGCGCGGCCGAGGATGCTTCGAGCAAGCCGGTCGACTTCATTCGTGAGATCGTGGCTCGGGATGTGGCCGAGGGAACCCATGGTGGGCGCGTCCAGACCCGCTTTCCGCCCGAACCGAACGGCTATCTGCACATCGGGCACGCCAAGAGCATCTGCCTGAATTTCGGAATCGCCCAGGAGTTCGGCGGCAAGTGCAACCTGCGCTTCGACGATACCAACCCGTCCAAAGAAGAGACCGAATACGTCGATTCGATCAAGGACGATGTTCGCTGGCTCGGCTTTGAATGGGATCAGGAGTGTTACGCCAGCGATTACTTCGAGCAGTTGTACGAGTGGGCCGAAGAGCTGATCAAACAGGGGCTTGCTTACGTCGACAGCGGTACGCTGGACGAGATTCGCGAGCAGCGGGGCACGGTGAATGAGCCGGGTACGCCGAGCCCGTATCGGGATCGCAGCGTCGAAGAGAACCTCGATCTGTTCCGCCGAATGAAAGCGGGCGAGTTCCCGAACGGAGCACATGTGCTGCGGGCGAAGATCGATATGGCTGCCGGGAACATGAGCCTCCGCGATCCGATCATGTACCGCATCATGCACACGCCCCACCATCGCACGGGCGACAAGTGGTGCATCTATCCGATGTACGACTGGGCTCACGGGCAGTCCGATTCGATCGAAGAAGTGACCCACTCGATCTGCACCCTGGAGTTCGAGATTCATCGTCCGCTCTACGACTGGTACATCGCTCAGCTGGGGATCTTCCCGTCGCGGCAGTACGAGTTCGCCCGTTTGAACCTGACCTACACCGTGATGAGCAAACGGCGTCTGCTCGAACTGGTGCAGGGCAAGCACGTTCAAGGCTGGGACGATCCCCGGATGCCGACCCTGGCCGGGATTCGTCGCCGGGGTTATACGCCGGAAGCGATTCGCAACTTCTGCCGGACGATCGGCGTCACGAAGTATTCAGGAACGACGGATCTCTCCGTGCTCGAGAACTCGCTGCGGGATGACCTCAACACGCGAGCCGAACGCCGGATGGCGGTGCTCAATCCGCTCAAGGTGGTCATCACGAACTACCCCGAAGGCGAGAGCGAAGAACTCGACGCGGCCAACCATCCCGCTGATGAGTCGTTCGGAAAACGGAAGGTCCCTTTCGGCCGCGAACTCTACATCGAGCGCGACGACTTCATGGAAGATCCACCGAAGAAGTTCTTCCGTCTCGGACCGGGCCGCGAAGTTCGGCTCAGGTATGCCTATTTCGTTCGCTGCAACGAGGTCATCAAAGACGTCGACGGCAACGTGACCGAACTGCATTGCACCTACGACCCGGAAACCAAAGGGGGCAACGCTCCCGATGGCCGGAAGGTCAAGGCGACACTGCACTGGGTGCCGGTTGAACAGTCGATCGCCGCCGAAGTGCGGCTCTACGATCATCTGTTCCGTGTGGAGAATCCGTCTGATGTCCCGGAAGGGGGAGACTTCAAGGACAACCTCAACCCGGATTCTCTGCAGATCAACGAGAATGCCCGACTGGAGCCGTCGCTGGGCCAGGTCAACCCGGGTGACAAGTTCCAGTTCGAACGACTCGGCTACTTCTGCGTCGACACAACGAGCACGGCTGACAAGCCGGTCTTCAATCGCGCCGTCACGCTGAAAGACACCTGGCAGAAGGTGAAGTCAAAGGGTTAAACACAGACAGTTCTGTGTCTCGGTCGCGAGCTTGTTCTTCTGGGACGTCCTTCAACGTGAGTTCACTTCCAGCCTATGAAACCAGGCATTCTCATTACCGGCGGTCAGGGGCAACTCGGTTCGGAGTTGGCTCGCCGTCTTCCTGAGGCGAAGCCGCTCATGCGGGCCGAACTGGACATCACCCAGCCCGATCAGATCGAGGCAGCGTTCGATCGCGAACAGCCGCGGCTGATCATCAACTGTGCGGCTTACAACAAGGTCGATCTGGCCGAGACGGAACCGGTCGAAGCCTGGCAGGGGAATGCACTCGGACCGCGGAACCTCGCGCAGATCTGCCGCGACCGGGATTGCCGATTGATTCACATCAGCACCGACTTCGTATTTGCCGGCGACCGTGAACGCAGCACTCCGTTGCCGGAGAGTGAGCTTCCGAGACCGGTGAGCGTTTACGGCGCCACAAAGCTGGCCGGGGAGTATTTTGTCCGCTCGATCTGTCGAGACCGTCTCGTGATTCGGACATGCGGTCTCTATGGCGAGGGCGGGACCGGAAACTTTGTCCGCACCATGCTGCGGCTCGGTCGAGCCGGGAAACCGCTGCGAGTGGTCGATGATCAGATCTGTTCACCGACGTCAATTTCTGATCTGGCTGAAGCGATTCTGGCTCTGGAAGAAACGCAGGCGACCGGGCTGTTTCATGTCGTCAACTCCGGTGCAGTCAGCTGGTATGACTTCGCCACGATGATCTTCTCGACTGCAGGAATCGACGCCGATCTCTCGCCCGTTTCGAGTGAAGATTACGCTGCTCCCGCGGAACGACCTGCCTACAGTGTGCTCGCTTGTGGAAAGTACGAGCAGGCGACCGGCCGGAAGATGCGTTCCATCGAAGAGGCGCTTGGGGAGTATCTATCCGGGGAGACGGATTGACCGTCGGTGACCTGAAGGTCTATCCTCGGTGAGGAACGATGTCAGTCAACAGTAGTGAAAGTGGTATGAATCGTGTGCGGCATTGCGGGGTTTCTCACACAGCCGGGCACGCAGACCGTGGAGCACCTCACCTCCGTCGCGGGGGAGATGGCCGACGCGTTGCAGACCCGCGGTCCCGATGATGAGGGCGTCTGGTCCGACGCCGCGGCGGGAATCGCCCTCGGGCATCGACGGCTGTCGATTCTGGATCTGTCCGAGCAGGGGCATCAACCGATGCTCTCGGCCTGCGGCCGATTCGTGCTCGTTTACAACGGCGAGATCTACAACTCGCCGGCGATTCGGGCCGAACTCGAAAGCGAGGGAGCGAGGTTCCGCGGGCACTCCGATACCGAAGTGCTACTGGCGGCGATCTCAAAATGGGGTCTGCGTGAAACGCTGCCGAAGCTGATCGGCATGTTTGCCTTCGCCGTCTGGAATCGCCATGAGCGAAGGCTGACTCTGGTTCGCGATCGGATCGGGATCAAACCGGTTTACTATGGGCGAGTCGGGAATGATTTCGTCTTCGGGTCGGAACTGAAGAGCATCCGACGGCACCCCGCGTTTCAGAATTCCATCGATCCGTCAGCAGTCGCCTTGCTCATGCGTCACTGCTATATCCCGGCTCCGTACTCAATTTTCGACGGGATTCGCAAACTACCCCCCGGCTGTCTGCTCGAGATTGCGATCGAAGATGGGGCCGATCGTGTTGCGGATATCGATCAGCTTGAACCGGTTCGTTACTGGGATCTGCATGAAGTGATCCGTCGTGGATCGACGAACGGTTTCAGCGGTTCCTTTGACGAGGCGGTCGAGCGGCTCGATCAACTGCTGCGGGATGCGGTCGAACTGCGGATGCTGGCTGATGTTCCGGTCGGCGCGTTTCTTTCAGGCGGGATCGATTCCTCGCTGGTGGTGGCGATGATGCAGCGGCAGCGATCTCTGCCGGTCAAGACGTTCACGATCGGATTTGATGAACACGATTACGATGAAGCGCCCTACGCCCATCGAATCTCGGAGCATCTCGGAACCGAACATCACGAGTTATGCATCACGCCGAAAGATGCCCGTGATGTGATCGCTCAACTCGCCACTGTCTATGATGAACCGTTCGCCGATATGTCGCAAATTCCGACCTGCATTGTTTCGAGACTGGCTCGACGCGATGTCACGGTCTCGCTCTCGGGAGACGGCGGAGACGAACTGTTCGGCGGCTATAACCGATACGTCCATCTGGATGGGCTATGGGATCGACTGCAGCACGTGCCGGGGAGGAAGACGGCCGCGTCGCTTCTCGAAAAATTTGGGCGATATGCTCCGGAAACGTTTCAGCCGGAACGATTGCGGAAGATGGCCGAAGTCGGAAAAGTCGGAAGTCCGGAAGAGCTTTACGCCCAACTGCACCGCCATTGGATGCCGGGCGAGATCATGGCGGCCGAGGTGTCGGATCCGAGCCGGACGATTGGATTCGGAGCTCCGTTCGATCAACTCGAATTGCCGCGACTTAAATGGATGGCTCTCGACACGTTGACCTATCTGCCCGATGACATTCTGACCAAAGTCGATCGAGCCAGCATGCAGGTTTCACTGGAAGCCCGGGTCCCTTTGCTCGATCACCGCGTCGTCGAATTTGCCTGGTCACTGCCGGCGCATTATCGCTACGAGGGCGACAACGGCAAGAAGATTCTGCGGGCCGTGCTCGATCGCTATGTTCCATCCAAACTCGTCGATCGTCCGAAGGTCGGCTTCGGAATCCCGATTGGAGACTGGCTGCGTGGCTCCCTCCGGGAATGGGCGGAAGATCTGCTCAGCGATTCGAGCCTGAACGAACATGGCCTGCTGCAGAATCAGGTCGTGCGATCGACTTGGGAAGAGCACTGTTCCGGACGCCAGAATCTCCAGTATCCCCTCTGGGATATCCTGATGTTCCAGCAGTGGTATCGCGAGTGGATGTGAGCGGCACTCACCAGTGCGGCCACATGAGGCTTACGCGGATTCCGCCAGATCGCCAGAATTGGGACGGACGCCCGATTCCCACAGTTTGAACAGCTGGGATCCCTCAGTCGTCAGGCGATATTGAATTCCATCGCGGCGGTCGCCGAGTTCGACATCCAGAAAACCATAGGCGATGAGCAGGCCGTGTCCGTGAGATGACTGGTCGATCTGATCAGTCTCGTCCGCTTCGGCGAGGCTTCCAACCGAGGTGCGGCCATGCCAGGAGCTCTGAGCTTCGGCGGCGGCCTGTGCCCGGGCGTAAGCCTGGAGCAGGGCCAGACAATGGGGATGTTCTTCCAGCAATGTGAGGTCTTCGAAATTCATACTGCAAGGAATCGGCTGGCCTCGCCCGCAGGCCCACTTCGATTCCTTCACATCGCAAGGTCGATACAACCGGCTAACCGGCATAACCGTCAGAGTCTGCCACGCCGGTCAACGCTTTTTCAGGACCGCGACCCAGTCTTCTTCAAGTTCCGCAGGCGGTGGCCCAATCGATACCGTTCCGCCACCCTTGACAGACCGGCTGGACTGAATCGGTTCGCCGCCTGTTCGGGGGTTGTGCCAGACCACATCGAAGGTGGCCTGTTCCCGACTCAGATCGACCTGAATCGAGCCTCCTTTGCTGAGGTAGAGCACATAGAGCGATCCGTCTTTCGCCAGACAGTACGAATCCTTCGACCCCTGGATTCGCTCGTCGGCTGGGGTAAGTTCGTGCACGGGAACCGGCAGGCTGTCGAAAATCTTCAATGCAATCCGTCCGAAGTCCCAGGAGCGGGCGCGGCTGCGAAAGTCCTGACAAACCAGATCGTTTTCCGGCAACTTGTAGCCGAAGTAGTACATCACGCCGCCTCCGCCGGCCATCAGATTGCCCCACAGCGTCTTGCGGCGAATATCGTGCAGGTCGTATGAGACATTCTTCTCCACGGCGACGCCAGAATGCCCCTGATATCCGGGATCGGGTGGCACGCCGAGACCGGCCGGGTTCTGTTCATCGTTGCAGATGACCCAATGCTTCCCCGCCTCGCGGGATCGCCTCAGCCAGGTCTGTGTCCGCTCGTGGACTGCGGACCAGGAGTTCTGCAGAGAGAGGCCGCCAAGCGGTGTTTCTTCATTGAGGAACGGTTCATAGACCTGTTCCTGTTCGTTGGGGAATGTGTGCAGCACGATCAGATGATCATAAGGATCGATCTCAGCCAGATACTGGGCCATCGCCTTCTGCTGAGCGAAAGTCTGTGTGTTCTCTTCGCCGAGATTCCATTCCATGGCGAGCAGATAGCCGAACCGGCTGACGAGTTCCCGTAGATAGAGTTTGCGTTCGATCCCGGTGTCGCCGCCATCCAGAGCGGTCGGAACGTCTTTGGTGTTCCGGTTATGACCGGCGAAGACGTCGTCGTTTTCAGTCTCCTGAAGCTTGAAGTGCAGAAACAGCCCGCGCGATTGAGCATGGTCGAACACGATCCCCCACTGGTCGAGTTTGGAACAGTCAAAGTGGAGCGGCTGATCGCGAGCGACGAATGGCCAGACGTTGTCGCCATCTCCGCCGGCGTTGTATGTGAGAAACGAGAAGGCATTGCAACCGGCGTCGCTGAGATAGTTCAAGGCTCCGATCAATCCCTTGCCTCGATCCGACTTCCAGGTGGGATCGCCGGCGTTCCAGTCACGGCGATGCGGTTCCCAGTTCTTGAGCGGACCTTTTTTCGAGCGGGAAACGGTTCCATCGAAATCGCTGTAACCGAGCAATGTCTCCGGGGCATCGGGGCCGAACTTCAGGAAGGGAGCGCCGGTTTCCGCGTAGGTCAAATATCGCAGTTGGTTATGAATCAGCCGACCGCGAGCATAAGGACTGCCTTTTTCAGAGGAACTCTCGCTGAGGGTGAATTCGCCTTTCTGACCATGCAGAGGAGCGACAGGTTCCGTTTTCTCGCCTGTCTGAATGGCGGCGAGCCTGCCTTGAACGAACTCGACTTCCCAAGTCCAGCGTCCGGCGTGCGGAGCGGCGAAATGAGCCCGCCAGACATTCCCACGGTCAGCCGAAGTTTCCGCAGCGCGTCCATCAGCGGCGAAAAAACCGGGGACTTTGAACGTTGCGTCTGAGTCGGCATGACGGAAGGTCACGCTGAACCGGTAGTCGCGAAACGGGTTTGGCTCGGTATCAGTCTCGGAACACTCCGGGCCGGTGAATGATAACGTCAGCTTGTGCCAGGGCTCTTTCGTTCCTTCAATCCGAGCCTCCTGGGCGTCGGCGAAATGGGTTGCCGAGGTGAGCAACAAGACGGTCGAGAGAAGCAGTTGGGGAAACAGACAGCGCACCATTTCACAACCCTGGAAAGCGAAGCAGAACGGGAGACAGGAATCGGACAAAGTCGTGGCCGATCAGCCGGCGAGCACTCAGGACGAGGCTTTTTCGAGAGCGGCCATCGCCGCGGCGCGATCGTCATAGATCGTCCAGCGATGATCGAGCTGAGTCACATGCACCAGGTCGCGCACGAAAGGCTCAAGTCCGCAAAGGCAAAAGCTGCCGTCGCGTTTTTTCATCTCAGCAGCGATTCGTAAAACCGCTTCGACGAACAGAGAGTTCGTGTACTTCATTCCTGAGCAGTCGATAATAACGTGCTGACACTTGGCGTTATCGCCGTCGTTCAGATCGTTCTGCAGGACCTGTCGGAAATCAGTGGAATCGAAGCGAGTCTGTTCTGAAAAGTGAAGGATCAGAACATCGTTTTCACGAGAGATCGTGTATCGGATTGGCTGATTCATGATGAGACGCTCGTTAGCGAGGGGGAATTTTTGATCAGTTTAACCTGATTGCCGTGCTCGTTGAAATGAACTTCGTCCATAAATGAGCGCATCAGTAAAACTCCGCGTCCGCAGGGGCGCTCTGCGAAACCTTCAGCGAATGGGTCTGGCAGACTGTTCGGATCGAACCCCGGCCCCTGATCGCTGATGGTAATACTCAAGCCTTCCCGGAAACTGAGGTGAATCCGGACCTTTCTTTCGCAATAAGGCTTTTCACAACAGCGACGTTGAGCCAGTTTCTCGAAGGAGCTGATGTCCTGTTCCCGAAGTTTCGAACTGACTTCGAGGTTGCCGTGGTAGTAGGCGTTCGACAACGCCTCGTCGACGGCTGTTGTGATACGAAAGCAGTCGTTCTCAGAGAACATCTCCCGACATTCGAGAGCTTCCCGCAGTTCCTGAACGAATGCCGTGTGCAAAGCCCGGTCGTTTTCCAGGACGAACGTGACTTCGACCACACTGTTGAGCAGTTGCTTCTGATGGGACTTTTCGCGGGCCCGACCGAGCAGGCGGGAGACCACCGCGGAGAGATCGACCGCGAGTTGCTTTTTGGGGACGTAGCTGGCCGCTCCCTTCATCAGGGCTTCGGCGGCAATCTTCTCGCTGCCGGCAGCCGTCATCAGCACCACCGGAATGAGTGGGAAGCGGGACTGAGCTTCCATCACCAGTTCCAGGCCATTCATGTTGGGCATCTGGAGATCGGTGACGACAACGCTCGGATGATGCTCTGCGATGACCTTGAGCGCTTCCTGTCCATCGGATGCGGAAAGGATGGTTGTTTCGGGAATCTGTTTTTCGAGCAACAGAGCGGCACGTTTCAGGTCGAACAGAGAATCGTCGACCACCAGAATTGATGTCATGTGCTGCTCCAGGCAAACTCTGCAGAAGTACTGATCACAAGTCGTTTATATCTCCATGTCATGCGGTCGTCAACGACTTTCAGAAGGGGCTCTCTCAATCACCGACTTTTCAGCATCGGTCGTAATGATTCATGAGATGGAATGACGCGATTGCGGTGTCGCTGAGGGGCCCGTTGCGATTGATTATCGAATTCATCAGATTTTCCATGCATACGACGACGAAAACTGGTATGTTCTGGGGGCCTGTCTATTTGTCACTCCATTCTCCGGGGCAGTCGTATGGTGGTGTCTCTGCCACTTGACGAGTTTCTTGCAGCGCTCGATCACCCGCAATTGCTGGTGTGGATCGCGGACGCTGCGTCTGGCGAACTTGTCCAGGCGAACCGGACGGCACTCGATGTCTGGGGAGTGTCGCTGGGCAAACTGCAGGAACATTCTCTCTGGTGGGAACTGCTGATTCCTCAGGATGATCGTCCGATGTTTCGCCAGCATTATCAGGCGGCTGACGGAGAAGTGCATGGGACTCACCTGCAACTTGAGAACGGTCGCAGTCTTCAGCTGAATCAACAGATCAAGAAGATCGAGCTGGGCGAGAAGACCTATGTGGTCGGCACCGCATCCATCGTCGAAACAACGAGCGATTCCGAAACAATCGAGGACTCAGGCTTTCGCTCCGTCTTCGAACAGTTGCCCGTCTGCCTGCTGTTGAAGGATGCGGAAGGACGCCGGACCTACGCGAACGGTCAGTATCTCGCGATGCGGCAACTCGCTCTTGAGGAACTCATCGGCAAGACCGATCGAGATCTGTTCCGGCCGGAAATCGCTGAGAATTACGAGCGGGACGATCGGCACGTCCTCCAGACCGGAGAGGTTCTCAAGCATTGCGAGAAGGTGACCTATCCTGATGGTCGTGAAGGCTGGATCGAAACGATCAAAGCGCCAATTCTCGATGGCCGCGGCAATCCG
The DNA here is from genome assembly GCF_022267515.1 of Rubinisphaera margarita. Classification (NCBI taxonomy): domain Bacteria; kingdom Pseudomonadati; phylum Planctomycetota; class Planctomycetia; order Planctomycetales; family Planctomycetaceae; genus Rubinisphaera; species Rubinisphaera margarita. The sequence continues at coordinate 78,353 of NZ_JAKFGB010000005.1, forward strand.
AACGGGGTCCAGGTTCTCTTCTGGGATGTCACCGAACGTCGCAGGATTGAAGAAGCGTTCGCGCAGGAAAACTCCCTGATGCAGTCGCTGCTGACAAATATTCCCGACTCGATTTACTTCAAGGATCGAGAGAGTCGCTTTCTGCGAATCAACAAGAGCATGGCCGAGAAGTTTGGCCTCTCGTCTGCCGAGGAAGCCGTCGGATTGAGCGACAGCGATTTCTTCACGGCCGAACACGCCGGGGAGGCCCGGCAGGATGAACAGAGAATCCTTGAAACGGGCAAGCCGCTCGTGGCGCACGTGGAACGGGAAACCTGGGCCGATCGCCCCGATACGTGGTGTTCCACAACGAAGATGCCCCTGAGGAATGCGAAAGGAGAAGTCGTCGGAACGTTTGGGATTTCTCGCGACATTACCGATCTCGTTCTGGCGGAACATGCGCTGGAGCGGGAGCGCGATCTGATGCGGACGTTGATGGACGGTCTGCCCGATGTCATTTTCTTCAAGGATCGTCAGGGACGATTCACGAAAGGAAATCAGTCTCTCGCGCGATACTTCGGGATCGATCATCCCGATGAACTGATCGGCAAGACCGACTACGATTTCTCTCCGCCCGAGCTCGCCGCCAGCTTCCAGGAAGACGACCAGCGGGTGATGCGGAGCGGCGACAAGCTGATTGCCCGGGAGGAAGTGAACGAGGACAGCGACGGTAATGTCACGTACTTCCTCACCACCAAGGTGCCGATTCGGAATCCCGAAGGGGAAGTCATCGGTCTGGTCGGGATCGGACGGGATATTACCGGTCTGAAGAAGGCGCAGCTGGAGCTGACCAAAGCTCGCGATATCGCCGACGCCGCGAACCGGGCCAAGAGCGATTTCCTCGCCAACATGAGTCACGAGATCCGAACACCGATGAACGCCGTGATCGGCATGACCGAGTTGTTGCAGGATACCAAGCTGGACGATTCCCAGCGGGAGTATCTGCGGATGGTTCGCGAGTCCGGCGAAGTCCTCCTCGAACTCATTAACGACATTCTCGACTTCTCCAAAATCGAAGCAGGCAAGTTCACGCTGGATTGCATTCCCTTCGATCTGCACGAAACGCTTGGCGACACGATGAAGTCAATCGCCGTGAGAGCGCATCGAAAAAAGCTTGAGCTGGCATTCCACATCTCTCCGGATGTTCCTCGCGGCATCATTGGCGATCCGGCTCGCCTGCGGCAGATTCTGGTCAATCTCGTGGGGAACGCGATCAAGTTCACCGAGAAGGGCGAAGTGCTTGTCGACGTCACGGCGGAAGAGCAGGGGGCGACGACGAGAGTCAACTTCTGTGTTCGTGATACCGGGATCGGCATTCCGGAGAATAAGCAGAAGTATATCTTCGAAGCCTTCGAACAGGTCGACGCATCGACGACGCGTCGTTTCGGAGGCACCGGTCTGGGGCTGGCCATTACATCACGGCTTGTGGCGCTGATGGGCGGAGAGATTGATCTTCGCAGTGAGCCCGGCAGCGGGAGCACGTTTACATTCTCCGTCGATTTCGAGCTGGCCGGCGAATTCGAGAGCCGGGGCATGCGGGCAACTCCGGAACGACTGATCGGCATGCCCGTGCTGATTGTCGATGACAATGCGACGAACCGGCGGATCGTCGAGGAAATGCTCCGCGTCCGCGGGATGCAGCCGCACGTCGTCTCGAGTGCTGCCGAAGCCTACTGGGCGATTAAGGATGGGCCGAAGTACGGTCAGGAATTCCCGTTGATTCTGACCGATGTCAACATGCCGGACGTCGACGGGTTCACGCTGATTGACCGGATTCGAGAAACAAAAGACATCACTCAGCCCATCATTATGGTTCTCACATCCGGAGACCGGCCAGGCGACTTTGCCCGCTGTGCGGAGCTCGGTGTATCGGCTCATTTGATGAAACCGGTCAAGCAGTCCGAATTGCTCGATGCCATCGGACAGGCACTGGGAATCACGCATCTGCTCGAACAGCCGGTTCCGCTGGAACAGAACAATAACCGGATGCCGTCGCTGAGAATCCTTGTGGCCGAAGATGCCTACGCCAATCAGGTGCTGGCTCGCGGACTGCTGGAGAAGTGGTCACACACAGTGACGATCGCATCCAATGGCAGGCAGGCACTTGAAGAGCTCGGAAAAGCTCCCTACGACCTCATCCTCATGGATGTGCAAATGCCGGAAATGGATGGTATCGAAGCAACCGCCCAGATTCGCAGCTGTCAGGCGGCCGGTCAATTCTCGCATTTGCCACGGAATCCGATTCCCATCGTGGCCATGACGGCTCACGCGATCAAAGGGGATCGGGAACGCTGTCTGGCGGGGGGAATGGACGGATATGTGTCCAAGCCCATTCGCACGGCCGAATTGCGCGAGGCCATTTTTCAGTGTTTTCCCGCACAGGAGCTGCTCGAAACCGGGTCGGATTCTGAGGATCCTACCCCGGAGATTTCCGGTTTTCAGCAGTTCTCTCTCGAAGAGGCCCTCAAGACCGTCGACGGGGATGAAGACCTGCTTAAGCTGATTATCAAGGCTTTTCTTGAAGAATGCCCGCAGCACCAGCGAGATCTGGCGGAGTCGCTCTCGACCGGCGACGCCGAGACGACCAGACGGCTGACGCATCTTATCAAAGGCGTCTGCAGCAGCCTGGGAGCGGAGACGGCCCGCGAAATCGCCAGTGAAATGGAACAGCGATGTATCGGTGGACAGGCCGAAACCTGTTGCGAAATGCTTGCTCGACTTAACGGAGCTCTGGAAGATCTGCGGGCTGAGTTAGAGGCTTATCTTGAATTGCATTAGATCGTGCCGAAGAATATTCAGTGAATTGGAGCAGTTTCCCTTAAGGTCCAGCCGTTCCATCTGCGTAGAATGCAGCGATTCAGGCGAGATTCGCTTCGACGTGGACACACGGTAGAACGCTCCGATCTGAGGGCGGTTCGAGTCCGGAATTTCCAGGCTCTCCCGCAAGGCAAAGTTTGAAGGTTCATTACGGCATCGTCGCAGCCGCGACGTTGATGAAGACGATAATGTACGGCGAATTGATTCCTGTTGCCGGCGGCAAGCCAGTCATTCTGAATCGCGAACTCATCGTGATCGGACGTCATCCCACCTGCAATCTACGCATTGATCGCGACCGGATCGCAGACTTCCACTGCCAGTTGCTCTGGGACGACGGTTTCTGGTACTTCGAACCGCTTGAGCACGACAAAGTCGGCGTCGACGACCAGATCATTCGGCAGAAGACGGTCGTGATGCCTGGAAGTCTCGTCAACGTGGGACGATTCCGGCTGCGACTACAGTATTCTTCTCCGCTGCTGGCGGATCGCGAAGAGCCTTCGTCCAGTCCCAAACTGGCCGATTACATTCACCCGGCTGACACGGCTGTGTGTGATGCGGGCGCCACGCAGAAGGTGCCGATTTCGTCCGGTGAAATCGATGTCGACCAGGCTCCGCCCAACGGCAATCTCATTCCCGCTGGCGGCGGCGATCCAATCGAACTCAGAAAGCGATCGATCCTCATCGGACGAAAGCCAAATTGCGATCTCCAGATCAATAACGGCAAAGTCTCTGGAGAGCACTGCGAACTGACCTGGGAACGGGGGCACTGGCGGATCAAAGACCTGGGCAGCACGAACGGAGTGAAGATTAACCACGGTCCGGTCGAGCAGGAATGGGTTTTCCCTGACGACGTGATCTCGATCGGCGTCCTTCGGTATACGATCAGTTACACGGCCATCGGCGAGGCTCCTGTGGAACAGAAACAGACCTTCGCGAAGAGCCTGCTTGAAAAAGCCGGCCTGGAAAAGCTGGCGGGGGAGAACGCGCCAAAGTGGCTCGAAGAAGACGACGAATTCAAACGTGAGCGATATCAACTGGAGTAGAACGCTGCGCATTTTCTGAAGGAGCGGCCGACTCTGACCTTGTGTGCTTGAGGGAAAAGTGATGGCGAAGATTCTCGTTGTAGACGATTCCAAGGCCGACAGAACACTCGTGGAAGGTCTGCTCACGCGGACGGGTGCGCACGAGGTGATCCAGGCGGGCAATGGGGTGGAAGCTCTCTCCCGTATGCAGTCCGCGTTTCCGGATCTCGTCCTGACCGACCTGCACATGCCTCAGATGACCGGCATCGAACTGGTGCGGGCGCTTCGGTTCGATCATCCCGAAATTCCCGTCATTCTGATGACCGGCCAGGGAAGTGAAGAAGTCGCGGCCGAGTCCCTCAAAGCCGGTGCGGCCAGCTACATTCCCAAGCGGAGAATGTCAGAACATCTCCTCGAAATCGTGCAGCAGGTTCTCTGTACCGCACAGGGGCAGCAGTCCCGCGCTCATCTGATGCACTACATGGATGGAACGAAGACCCGGTTCCGCATTCCGAACGATCTGCGGGTGATTCGTCTCGCGGTCGACCTGTCTCTGAACATGTTGAGAAGCATGCGGCTGGCGGACGAAACCGAGCGGCTGCGTGTCGGCATCGGGCTCCGGGAAGCTCTGGAGAATGCCTGTTTCCGGGGGAATCTCGAAATGGATCAAACCGGTGGCAACAGCGGCACCCGGGAGGTCCTGATCAGTGAACGCCGTCATCAACGACCGTTCTGCGACCGGTGGATTAACTTCGAAATCCAGATCGATCGACAGTCGGCCCGATTCATCATCTCGGACGAAGGACCTGGCTTCGACGTCCAGCAGATGATGACCAACGCGGACGAGTCGATCGATCCCCGTTATCGCGGCCTCGTGCTCATGCATTCGGTCATGGATCATGTCGAATTCAATGAGACCGGAAATCAGGTCACGCTGATCAAGCACTGTGCTTCAACCGACGAAGAGATGATCTACAGCGAAGACCCGGAGCCGGCCGGGACGTAAACCGTTCGGTCAGTTGTTATCGGGCGTATTCATTCGATCGAGAACGGCCTGAAACTCGTCGCGCAGGCGGCTGGTCTCCACAGATCGACGCAACGGAAGCTGTTCGAGCGGATCGAGCCGGATATCGTACAGCCGGCCGTCGTCGTAAAGTTTGTAATGCCCGTCGTGCACCGACTGCGACCGGACAAACTTCTCTTTGTCCCAGCCCGGTGCCGGATCGAAATGACAGAATGTCCACTTCCGTGGAGTGTGCTTCTGTCCCAGCAGGAGTGGGTAGAAGCTGCGGCCATCCAGCTGCTGAGTGGGCTCGATCGGCTTCCCTGCAGCTGCGAGGAAAGTCGGCAGAAAGTCGGTGGAATCGACGAGAGTATCGCTGATTCCCGGCTCGATGGTGCCCGTCCAGCGTACGATCAACGGGACCTGCGTGCCGGCTCGGGTCATATCCCCTTTGCCGCCGGCGACGGTGCCAAAACTTGTGTCGGAAATGATCCGTTTGTCCGTCCCGTTGTCGCTGTAGTAGATAATCAGCGTTTCTTCCCCCAGGCCGGCGGCCTCAATGTGATCGACCAGTCGACCGACGACTTCGTCCATGTAGGAGACCATGTCGGGAAAGTACTTGTTGTCTCCGCCAGTCGTTCCGAGCGGGGGATGCATCTCACTTTCGATGCCCCATTCTTCGCTCCGCGGTGTCGGCACGAACGGCCAGTGAGGCAGACACATGGCGTAGTAGACGAAAAAGGGTTGGTCGCCGTCGGCTTCCCGGTCGATGAAATCTGAGATGAAGTCGACCCACAGGTCTTCGCCGTATTTCCCCTGCGTGTCTTTTCGGATCTTGCCATTTTCGTAAATGGTCGGGTCGGCGTAACGATGCCCTTTGTCTTCGGTATGTCCGGCATGCCATACGCTGTATTCGTCGAAGCCGGCGTCTTCGATTCTCATGCCGGTGCCGCGTCGCTGGTCCGCTCCCGGGTAATCGGGCGGGTCATAACTGTGGAGTTGCCACTTCCCGGCCATGCACGTTCGGTAACCAGCGGCCTGAAGTTCGTGACCGAACGTGCGGGCATTGGGATCCATGCAGCCGAAGTAGAGCCAGTTGCGATTGTTGTAGAGCCCGGTCATCAGCTGAATCCGGGTGTTCGTGCACAGTGGTTGAGCATATGCCTGGGTGAACCGCCTACCTTCGGCGGCCAGTTGATCCAGCCGTGGAGTGCGGTAGCTCGTGCCGCCGTAGCAGTTCAATCCTTCGACACCCAGATCGTCGGCCAGAATCAGGACGATATTGGGCGGACGTTTTCCAGCCGCCTCAGAAGAAGTGACCAGGCAAACAGCAAACAGGCAGAGGATTAGCAGTTGAAGACGCATATCGATTCCCAAGCTGGAGCACGTAAACGGCGGTCTCATTCTGTCCGTTGCCGAGGAGCGGGTCAAATCCGACCCGAAAAGCACCCAGTCCGTCGTGTCGAGCAATCTGCTCGACCGAGTAGCGACGTATGAGCGATAAAAGGCCTGCAAATGACCAACTTACTTCGCTGAAGCCCGCTACTCTTACGGAATCTGTTCTAGCCGGGATTCCTGGGAAGCGGTTCGAGGGTTTCCGAGCCACGGATGACTTTTTCAGTTGTGACGGTCCCGACCGGGACTATAACACAGAGTCCGTTGTGTCCTGCATGTCAACCGCCACTCTTCGGCGGTCGCTCGTTTCGCAGGCGAACCCTCCTCAGACGAGTATCAGGAATCATGATTTCAGATCTGGAACGTCAGCCCTCCGAGAAGCAGTCCGACATCCTGACGCCTGAAGGATGGATGAAGTCGGTTCTCGTCGGGGCGGGATTGTACAACGTGATCTGGGGGGCTGCGGTCGTTCTGTTTCCGGTAACGCTGCTGAACTGGCTCAGCCTCGATCCCATGTTGAACTATCCCGAGTTCTGGCAGGCGATCGGAATGATCGTTGGCGTTTACGGAATCGGGTATCTGATTGCCGCCTCGGACCCTTACCGTCACTGGCCGATCATTCTGGTCGGGTTACTGGGGAAAATCTTCGGTCCGATCGGATTCGCCAGCGCAATGATCAACGGTCGTCTGCCGTGGTCAGTTGGCTGGACAATCCTGACCAACGATCTGATCTGGGGTATTCCGTTCACGGTGATTCTCTGGCGAGCCGCCCGAGCCAATCAGGCCGAGTACTCGATGATCCGCATTCGGCCGAAACGCGATCAGTTCGATCCGATGACTCACGTCACGAGTCAGTTTGGACAGACGTTGCTGGAACTTTCACGGCGACGAAACGTACTGGTGGTGTTCCTCCGCCATTCCGGATGCACTTTCTGTCGACAGACGCTGGCTGATGTCGGACGTCTGCGTGGGGAAATCGAAGCGGCCGGAACCACGATCGCCCTCGTGCACATGGGGCAGCAGGAGCCGGACGATCTGCTCGAAAAGAACAATCTGAGCGACGTTCACTGCTTTCGCGATCCGTACTGCAAGCTTTACGAGTCGTTCGGGTTGCGGATCGGCGACTTCACCCAGCTGTTTGGTGCCAAAGTACTCTGGGCCGGAATGCAGGCCTTCGCGGCGGGGCATCGTATTGGGCGATTGAATGGCAACGGCTTCCGAATGCCAGGCGTCTTCCTGCTTCGCGATGGCCAAGTGCTGAAGAGCTATCGCCACGCTTCGGTTGCCGATCGGCCGGAGTATCTGTTGCTGGCCAGCGGCGTCGAACAGGACACACCGGGGCACCCCAACTCCTCGACCGCTTCCGCCTCTCGTTGACCGGAAAAGAAATATTCGCGACTGCTTCGCCTATTCTGGTCGGAACAGTCTCAGCGGTTGGCCGTCGCCTCCGTTTCGAAGACCGCTCGATCGCTGAGCCAGTCTTCGCGGCTGTAATGGATGATCGAGGTATCAGTTTCCTGAATGTCGAGCCGTTCGAGCCGAAAGCCGAGATCGGTGATTTCGGTGAACAGGACGTAGGCAAGATTCTCCACGCTGGTCGGTCGCGGCATTACTTTGAGCCGCAGGCATTCGCCCGTCCGTTCCATATGCCCCTGCAGGGTTTCGTAGAGCGGATCGTTCTCGTGGATCAGCATGGAATGATCGTAGTTGTCCTTGAGCAGTGGCTCGACGAGACGATCGAAGTCGCCGAATAGCGTTGAAATCGCTCCGTCCCGTTCGACCTCGAAGTGACAGATCACTCCGTAGCGATGCCCGTGAATATTGCTGCATTTGTCGGGCAGCTCTTCGTTACGATGAGCCGCGTAGAACTTGTAGCTCTTTTGAATAATCATCGGGAAGGTCTTCAGCGATTGATCAGGGACATGACTTCCGCACGGCTCGCTTCGTTGTTCTTGAAGCGACCGCGAAGCGCACTGGTGACCGTGGCACTGCCAGCCTTGCGGACGCCGCGAATCGACATGCAGGAATGCTCGGCTTCCAAGACGACGGCAACGCCGACGGCTCCGAGCTCTTTCTCAACCAGGTCGGCAATCGTCTGTGTCATCCGTTCCTGAACCTGCGGACGGCGGGCCACTTCTTCGACGACACGGGCGAGCTTGCTGAGCCCGGTCACCTTCCCTTTGGGGAGATATGCGACATGTGCCACACCGGTAAACGGCAGCAGATGGTGTTCGCACATGCTGGAAAAGTTGATGTCCCGCACGAGAACCATTTCATCATAGTCCTCAGGAAACGTCACCCGGAGATGGCGGGCCGGATCGACTGAGAGCCCCGAAAACATTTCGGCGTACATGCGGGCGACACGCGCGGGCGTATTCAACAGGCCCGGCCGATCGGGATCCTCGCCGACAGCTGTGAGAATGGTTCGGACAGCATCCTCAATGGCAGCGAGATCGACGGGTGATTCCACAGCTGGCGATTCCTGGACATCAACATCTTCGTAAATTGGATTCATATGGCAGTGGGCGCTTTGAAAAGAAGAACTCCGAGAATTCCCGAATATCCGGTCAACCAGCGTATTATAAGCAGCTCTCGAAAAGAAACCGATAGAAAAGAGCACGCTGGTGCTTTTCTACGGACTTGCCGCCCTGCAGGCAAGCGGGAGAATCTGCACGGCCTGGAACGACACTTCCGCCAGAGCGAAAAACTGGGGGCCGGAATCGACGCAGACTGCGTGGCAACAGGGCTCAAATTCCCTGGGTTTCGGGATTCAGCTCTCCGAAACACTGTTTTAGCTTCTTTAAAGCCGAGACCTGAATCTGGCGAACGCGTTCGCTGGAAATTCCCAGCTCCTGAGCCAGCTCAGCCAGGGTTTTTCCTGAGCCGCCCTCTTCGAGGGAAAATCGCTGCCGAATCACACTCTGCTCTCGGAAATCGAGACAGCGATCCATGTGATCGAAGATCCTGCGAGCCGCCAGGTCCGGTGCGACAAGCTCCTCGGCGAACTCAATCTCATCGCTGGCGGCGCCAGCAATGATGCTTTCATGCTCGGAATGAGACACCATCTGCCGCTTCCGGTTCCGCTTGATGAAGCGGTAGAAGTGCCGCTGGATCGAATTCGTGGCGTAGGTGCTGAATCGGAACCCACGCTGATAGTCGAATTTGTCGATCGCACCGAGCAGGATCACGTTCGCTTCGCTGACGAAGTCATCGAAATCGGAGTTATTGGTGGCAAAACTCCGGGCCAGAGACAGCGTCAGCCGATAGCTGCACCGGGCCAGCTGGTTCCGCACGCTGCGGGCATCGATCAGGTGTTCTTCGACTTCCTGCAGCTGATCCTCGCTCAATTTTGGTTGATCCAGTAATTGCGCGGCTCGATAACGCAGGTAGTTCAGCTTGCGGAACAGAAACGCTTCGCCCGATGGAGAAAGCAGCGGGTACTCAGTTCCCAGTTCCGATTCCCCGTCGTCCGGGGCATACATCGGGTCGGGGTTCCGGTAAAGCGTGGCCGCGTCGTAGGACAGCTCAGCGAATTCGGCGCTGGCGATATAGGAGACGAGCGGCGTCGGCGAATCTCTCGCGCCCGCAGGCGGATTCTGCGCAGTCGCACCGACAGGTGTGTCAGCCGGGATCCGGCGATCAGCAAGCATTGAGACTTCAGAGACCATTTCGGTTCCGTCCAGCAAGCGTGACAGGCATTCTCCCCAGTATAAGAGAAGCAGTGAGGCCGGCCAGAGAAAAACGGTCAAATCGGCCAAAATGTCCCACCTGAGTCATTCCGGCCTCAGCGGCGGATTCGGCGAGCCGCCCGCCGGCCGATGGGGCGGAGCCAGGATTGCCCTTTCGGCACGGCGTTCTGCGGCTCGTCGCTATCTTTGGGGCACAGTCCCCGTTACTCTCTGCGACTGTTCGATACCTCTCTTCCGTCTGGCTGAACTCCCTGCGATGAAGTTTTTTCCGAATCTCGCCCTGCTGGCTCTGCTGCTGACATCCTTTTCGACCGAAGTCGGAGCGCAAACCGGGGAGACGGAACGGGCTGAGCCGATTCCGATTCGAGCGGATGTGAACGAGCCGATCGAGCTTTCGCCGACAGAGCTGACTCACCGCCGCAATCTGCTGATTGGCTACAGTGCCGCGATTATCCTTGCCTCCATGCTGGGGGGATACTTGCCGTCGAAAGTCAAGCTGACGCACACCCGCCTGCAGTTGCTGATGAGCTTCGTGGGAGGGCTGATGCTCGGCGTGGCACTGTTCCACCTGTTGCTCCATGCGATTATCGACAGCCCCCGGGAAGATATGCCTCAGGTGATGACCGGCGTCGGGCTCGGCATCATGCTGATGTTCCTGCTTCTGCGAGCGTTTCACTTCCACCAGCACGATCTCTCCGCTGAATCGGTCGCGGCTCCGGAAATCCTGCCCGAACTGGGATGTGTTCCTCCCTCAACTCACGATCATGCCCACGACCATGGTCATGCCCATCAGCACGGCCATGCTCATGCTGCGGCCGCTCCGTCACGGCGGCGTTTTTCGTGGATCGGAATTGCCTTGGGGCTCGGGCTTCATTCGGTGATGGACGGGGTGGCCCTGGCGGCCAGCTGCCTGCGAACGCCATCTTCCGGCGGCGAAGCGGCATTGTGGGGCCTGGGAACATTTCTGGCTGTTCTGCTGCACAAACCGCTCGATGCGGTCTCAATTACAACGGTCATGGCCGCGACCGGCTGGAAACGCTCTGTCTGCACGACGGTGAACATCTCCTTCGCCGTGATGTGTCCGGTCGGAGCGGCTCTCGCCTGGTGGGGATTACTGGGAACTCACAGCCACGTGCTGCTGATCTCTTATCTGCTGGCATTCTCGGCCGGAGTCTTCCTGTGCATCTCGCTCAGCGACCTGCTGCCGGAAATGCAGTTTCACGCCCACAATCAGTGGGGGTTGACTCTCTCCCTGTTCGCCGGATTACTTCTGGCGTGGGGGCTGATGTTCCTGGAACCCGTGCATTCTCTGTGAACGACTGCCGATTCTGCCGGAGTGCCCGGAATTGCCTCGGGTTTGCAGCGAATCCGGATACCCATTAAATTTCAGGAGTTACGGGACACGCAGGGACGCGTACGCGTGGTCTGACCTCCAGTGCTGACCCTCTCTTTTTTCTGTCGTCGGATGGAACGATGCCTCGATTGACCCAATCGGATCTAAGCAATCTCAATCACAATTTCGAAGAGCGCACGCCCCAGGAACTGATTCGCTGGGCGGCGATGACCTTTGGCGATCGCGTGACGGCTCTTTCGGCCATGCAGCAGTCGGGCAATGTGATCGCTCATATGATCTCGGAACTGCGGCTGAAGATCCCCGTGCTTTTCGTCGACACCGGCGTGATGTTCCAGGAAACACTGGAAACACGCGATCGGCTGGCCTCGGAATACGGGCTCGAAATTCGCACACTCACTCCCGAACTGACCATGTCGGAGCAGACCGAAAAGTATGGGGTGCTCTACCTGTCGCCAGATGGGCAGGAGAAGTGCTGCCATATGCGAAAGGTGGAGCCGCTACAGCAGATTGCTGGTCAGTACAGCGGCATCGTGAGCAGCCTGCGTCGAGCCGATGGAGGCCGCCGCGGCAACAATCCGATCCTGACCATCGATGTTGAGATGAATGCCATCCGGATTAATCCGCTGGCCAACTTCACCGACGAGCAGATGCAGCATTACATCGAACAGCACAAGGTAATTACCAATCCGCTGCACGCTCAGGGCTATGCCACGATCGGCTGCAACCGCTGCACCACGCCGGTCATGCCGGGTGAGCCCAAGCGAGCCGGCCGCTGGCGACATCTCGGGCCCTGGTCGATGTACTGCGGCATCAATCCGACCGACGTCAACGACCCCACTCACAACTACATCGAGCTTCCTCAGGAGGAAGTCGACCGCATTCTGGGAATCGAGAACGACTTCATGATCTGATCCTCGCCTGCTTCGGCAGCCGCGATGGCAATCGCTTGTCCGATTCACCAGCCAAACTGAAACGAAACTCTAAAACTGAATTGAGCTGTCATGAGCAAGAATTATCGCGGCGACGTCGATGCCGCCACTTCCGATCTCGACTTCGAGAAGAACAACTACCAGATCGAACTTGAGACGACCCACGGCAAGATCCTGCTGGACATGTGGCCCGACGTCGCTCCGGAACACTGCCGCAATATCCTCGGACTGACCCGCGTCGGATTCTACGACGGCATCATCGCTCACCGTGTCATTCCTGGTTTCGTGGTCCAGATCGGCTGCCCGAACGGCACCGGCACCGGCGGCCCGGGTTACACCATCAAGCAGGAATTCAACGATCGCCCCCACGAAGCCGGCGTCCTGTCGATGGCTCGCACCAGCGATCCGAACTCGGCTGGTTCGCAGTTCTTCATCTGCCTGGACCGGGTGCCGCACCTCGACAATCAGTACACCGTCTTCGGCAAGACGGCTGATCAGGATTCCCTTGATATCGTCCTGAAAATCGGCAGCGTGAAAACCAACTCCAGCGACAAGCCGCTCGAAGACGTGAAAATCACGGGTAGCCGCGTGATCGAGAACGCGAAGTAAGCGAAGTAGAGAAGTCATCAAAGCCCGGCCGGAATCCCGCCGGGCTTTTTTCATGCGCATTGCAAACAGGGTGGCCCGCCGCTGACGGGCACGTGACGACGTCACAAGAGGCTGTCTCGTGTGTGCGCGAATCGAGAGTCGAACGGACGATGAGGTTGTCAAATGTCCCTTCGACCCTTCAGGGCTTCAAGGGGAGAAGGGTGCCCGAAGGGCGGATGAGGGGGCGATCTGCCAGCGACGTTCCGATTCCGGTCGATGGGAGCAGTCCAGGAAGTTTGGAACTGGTGCTCCCTGTTCGCCCGGTCCACCCGTCTCCGAGGGAGAATCTCCAGTCCGTTCGTGCCGAATTTCCAGCTCCTCAGTTTGGAATGTGAAACTTCGTGAGGTAGGATGCTTTCATAGACTGGTCAAAGTGCGCCGAATTGGCAGCGCTGATGGAGCGTCTTATCAACACCCGATCGGAAGCAGGATAATGCAGAGAAGTTCGATTCTATGGATTCTGACCGTTCTCGCGGTTCCGTTTGTCACGGTTTTTGGAGACCGGGCGGCTGTCTTGTTGCAGGAAAAGCCCGTCGCGGAGCAAAAGGCTGAAGTCGAGCCGGCTCAGCCGGAAAAGAAGGCCGAACCGAAAGCCGCGAAGAAACCGCCTGCCGGAGCTGAAACCACCCCGGCCGATCTGAGCTGGCTTCCGAAAGAAGAAACGGGCGTTTTCAAGTTCCTCAAGAATCATCCCGAAGCCGACGGTCGAGGGACGGTGGTTGCGATCTTCGACACTGGCGTCGATCCGGGAGCAGTCGGACTGCAGACCTGTCCGGATGGCAGCCCCAAAGTCATCGACATTATCGACGGCACCGGCAGCGGGGACGTCGAACTCAAGGATCCCGTCAAAGCCGAAGAGATGAAGCTGACCGGGCTGACCGGCCGCACGCTCAAGGTCTCCGACAAATGGAAGAATCCGAACGGCGAGTATCGTCTCGGGATGAAGCTCGGCTATGAGCTGTTTCCGCCGGAACTCGTCAGTGTGATCAAAGCCGAGCGGGAAGAGCAGTTCCGCCGAAAACAGCATAAGCACCGAACCGAGCTGGCTCGCAAGCTGGCTGCTTTCAAGGAAGCGAATCCCAAGCCGGACGACGCGAAGAAAGCCGAGCAGAAAGAACTCGAAGCTCAGGTGGAGCTGATCGACGAGATGCTCAAGACCTACTCCGATCCGGGGCCGATCTACGATTGCGTCGTCTTTCACGATGGCGAACGGTATCAGGCGGTCGTTGACACCGACGAAGACGGAGATCTGGCCGAAGAAAAGGTGATGACGAACTTCCGCGTGAACCGCGAGTACGGCACCTTCGCCGATCCGATTAACATGAATTTCGGCGTGAACCTGTACGATGACGGCAAAGTGCTGTCGATCGTCTGTGACACCGGCGCTCACGGCACGCACGTGGCCGGGATTGTTGCCGCTTACTTCCCGGAGAACCCGGAATGGAACGGTGTCGCTCCCGGGGCTCAAATCGTTTCCGTGAAGATCGGCGATACCCGCCTGGATGGCATGGAAAACGGACCGGGCCTCGTCCGTGGTCTTCAGGCCGTGCTCGAAAATAAATGCGACCTGATCAACATGAGCTACGGCGAACCATCGCGGACGCCGAATGCCGGCCGTGTGGCGGAACTTTACAGCGAAATCGTGACCGATCACGACGTGATTTTCGTCTCCAGTGCCGGCAATGCCGGTCCTGCCCTGACGACTGTCGGAGCTCCCGGCGGAACGACTTCGGCGATCCTGGGTGTCGGGGCATACCTGTCTCCGCAGATGATGCGATCGGAGTATTCGATCCGCGAATCGCTTCCCGGTCTGCCTTATACGTGGACGTCGCGCGGCCCAACCGCTGATGGCGATATGGGAGTCGATATCTATGCTCCCGGTGGAGCCATCGCACCCGTGCCGCTCTGGACCCGTCAGGTCAATCAGCAGATGAACGGAACCTCAATGGCCTCTCCGAATGCCTGCGGCAACATCGCGCTGCTGCTGTCAGCCGCGAAGCAGAAGAAGATCCAATACAATCCATACTCGGTTCGCAAAGCGATTCAGAACTCAGCCGAACCAGTGCACGGCGATGAAGTCTTCGCTGCCGGTCCGGGACTCATCCAGGTCGACAAAGCCTGGGCGTTCCTCGAGTCGCACGCCGATCAGGCGGGGCAACGCCTCAACTTCGGGATCTCGATTCCCTCACTGCACGATGCCCGCGGAGTTTATCTCCGCGAACCGCATCAGACGACACGGATCGCTTCGTACCGAGTGACCGTCACTCCGGAGTTTCCGGAAGGAACGTCGATTGAGAATCGTCTCGGGGTGAACCTCTACTGCAAGCTGAAGACAACCGCTGAGTGGGTGAAGTCTGGGGACCTGCTGCATCTCAACCATGGTGGAAACCGTTTCGAGATCGAAGTCGATCCGACTGGCCTCGAGCCGGGTGTCCACTTCGCTGAAGTCCTCGCGTATCCGACCGATGGCGAAGTATCAACGATTCTGTTCCGCGTGCCGGTCACGGTCGTCGTGCCGATTCGCGATGCGGAGATTGAAGAGAACAACTACTCGATGTCGTTCGAAGGCGAGTTCGCTCCGGGGCAGATTCAGCGGCACTTCTTCGACGTTCCTTCCGGGGCCACCTGGGCGGAAGTGAAAATGAAAGTGGTCGATACACCCGACGTCAAATTCTTCCGACTGCATACATTGCAGTTAATCGACGGGCAGGATTTCGAAGAAGGCGAATCGGGGACTTACTTCCAGCTCATCCCGGAAGTGGAAACCGTGCACGCATTCCCGGTTGTCGGCGAGCGGACACTGGAAGTCACGCTGGGTCAATACTGGTCGATTCTCGGAAACAGTACGCTGGAGTACAGCGTTCATTTCCACGGGTTGAAACCAGACGATGCCTCGCTGACACTCTTCTCCGGCCAGGGGACGACCGAAGTGACGGTCTCCAATGAACTGCTGACCGAGAAGGTTTCGCCGGAAGGGAGTCTGACCGACTGGCGGACAATCGTCGAACCGAAGTCGAGCGAGATCCGGGCCCTGTCGGCCGATCGCGATACTCTGCCGAACGGTAAGACGGCTTATGAACTCAAGTTGACTTACGAATTCAAGCAGGATTCCAAAGGGCGAGCGACGCTGCACATTCTGCCCTGGGAAGATTTGCTCTACGATTCGCAGGTCGGCCCGTTTGTGTATGGCGTCTTCGACAGCAACGGCCAGCGGGTCGCTACGAACGACATGTTCCCGGATGCCGCGACATTTGATAAGGGAACGTACAAGGTCGAAGTGATCACCCAGCATTCCGAGTACGACACACTCAGCGAATACGAGAAGACTCCGCTGACAATCGTACGGCCACTCTCTTCGCCAATCTCGCTGAAGTTCTGGTCATCGCCGGCGGCTGCCGCCACAGGCGATGCTCATTCGGTCGGCGGTATTCTCCCGACGGACGACGCGTTGACGTTCTTCGTGGGGGAACCATCTGCCGATTCGCTTCCGAAGCAGCTGAAGTCGGGCGATTCACTGCACGGTTCGATGAAATACTCAGGAGAAGACGGAGCGACGACAAGCTACACCGTTCGCTTCTTCTATTCCAAGCCGGAAGAATCGAGCTCGGCTACGTCGAGTTCGGATAAGAAGTCGCTGGAGGAGAAGATCCGCGATCTGCGTCTGGCTCATCTGAAGACACTCGACCCAACCAGCGACGAATTCAAGAAACTGCAGGAAGAACTGCAGACCGAGAAAGCCGATGATCCGCAGCCGCTGATCACCGCCCTGGAGAAGCTCGATTCCGATGATAAGCGGAAAGAGCGTCTCGAAGCGGTCATCGCCGCGGCCGACAAAGTGATTGCCAGTATCGATCAGGACAAACTGGCCGCTCAACTTGGCCGACGCGTCCCGGAAGGCGACAAGGAAGCAAAGAAGGCTCACGACGAAGCCGAGAAACAGAAGAAGCAGCTCGTCGATGCCCTGTATCGCAAGGCCAGGGCGATCGCTTACCGCGAACTGCCCGATGTCGTGGAGAAGACTCCGATCGCCGATCAGGCGGCTCAGGACAAGGCCTTCGACGATGCCTTGAAGGCGCTGTCGGTCTGGGTCGATCCGAGCGAGAAGGATTATTTCCTGTTGACCGTCCGTAAAGAACGCCGAAAGGGACATTATGCCCAGGCGATTCGACTGCTCAATAAGCAGATTAACGGCGAGGCTCCCTTCCTGTACTCCAAGAAGCGGCTCGACATGTTCGGGCAGCTGAAGTGGGAAGACTGGCACGACTGGCAGCGGAAGAAACTGCTGATCCAGTTCCCGGAAAAGCAGCCGCCCTACGACTCGAAAGAGGACTGAACCAGGGTGGATTCTGAATAAGACAGGCACGACTCGCAGTTTCGGGTCGGGCCTGTTTTGTGTTTGGCGATCAGGTTTTCCAGTCATTCTGTTCAGTATCTCCGAATCAAAGACTGACAGCTGCTTTCAAATTGTGTAAGCTGATGTTGATATGTTGACCGCGATTTCCTCAAATCGGCGGTCCGTGCACATATTCCTGCCCGACGTCATTTCCTTCCCAAACGACCCGGAGTCTGCAGATGCGAATTTGTCAGATCGTCCGCACTGTGCTGCTGATTGCCGCCTGGTGTGCTCTTTCTCCCCTCGGACTGATTGCGGCTGAGCCGGCCGCCTATCCCGGCCAGATCCTTTCCAGCGAGCCCGTCCTCTATCTGCAGATGGACGCCGTGAACGGGAAGGTTCCTTCAACCGGGACTGCCGAAGGACTGGTTGCCTCTCCGGTCGGAGAAGTGAAGCTCAACGTCGGTGGCCCTCAAAAGGAAGGTTATCCGCTCTTTTCGCAATCGAATCAGGCGGTTCAGCTGTCGCGGGGCAAGCAGTATCTGCGAGTTGACGATCCCATTGGCGAGAGCCCGCTCAAGTTCACCAACAGCGACGAAATCACAATCGAAGCCTGGGTGAAGCCTTCCGGCGATATCGCTCCCGCGTTCCCCTACATTGTTGGAAAAGGGCGAACGAAAACGCCCGGTTTCCATCCAAATAACCAGAACTACGCTCTTCGGCTCGATACGCGAAACGGGGCCGCTCCGCTGAGCTTCCTGTTCTTCACTGAAGGGATGCTCAAAGGGGGATCCACCTCTGATTTCGCTCACCGCTGGACCAGCAAGGCGTCCGTGCCGCGTGACGAAGAATGGCACCACATCGCCGTCTGCTACAAGTTTGGCGATCCGAAGTCGATCAAAGGGTACATTGATGGTAAGCCGACCGACGGATCCTGGGATCTGGGCGGCGAAACGACCGAAGCCCCCGTTGTGGATGATGACGATGTCTGGATCGGGGCGTCGATGGGCGGCTCCAATGCTTTCACGGGCGGGCTCGATGAAATCGCCATTCATCGGACGATTGTTCCGGCCGAACAGATTGCCGATCGTTTCCGCCACAACGCAGTCGACTACCTGCAGCTGATGGTCGAAGAGACCTTTGAGAATGCTCCGTCCGATCGCGTGAATGTCGACATTTACGAGCGAATTGGCGAGTCCCGCAGCTGGAAGATCAGTCCGAAAAACAAGCTGCCGGTCTGGGAGACGGATGCGTTCGCTGTGACGAAGCTGCCTCGCAAGTACAACAAGCGGGGGATCATCGAGGATCGCCCGACTCCGAGCCTGATTCATCTTTACAGCCGAGTGACGTTGCCGGCCGGTCAGCATGAACTGATTCTGCGATCACTCAACTCGGCTCGACTCTACATCGACGGCAAGCTGATCGAATCTACGCCGTTTATGGGGTTGAACTCTTCGGCTCATGGTGAGATGCACGAGGTTGGTGAATCGAAACATGGTGAACTGAGCTGCCCGGCTGCTCACTCCGATCTTCGTGTGATGTTCGAGTCCGACGGCAAACCGCATGTCTTCTCCTGGATGATGATTTCTGGTCACAAGAATCTGCCCATGGAGTTGGGCGAGCTGACCCTCGCGGTTGGCACTCCGGAAACCGGCTATAAACTGCTCGGGCCCGAACTCAAATGGTCTTACGACGACGCCGGCTGGATCGCCTTCACGGAGCGGGAACGGGAACGGCTGATCGACTGGAACGCCCGCCTGCGTGCCGAAGCATCGGCCAGCGAAAAGGCTTACTGGAATGAACGTCATGCTCAGGTTCGCGCCTGGGTGGATCGCCAGCAGCGACCGGAAGTCCCAGTCGTCGCGGGCGTGGACAATCCGATCGACCGGTTCATTCTCTCGGCTCTTAAAGAACAGGACATGGAGCCGACCTCCATTGTCGATGATTACACCTTCCTGCGCCGGCTGACGCTCGACATCATCGGGACGAATCCGACTCCGGAACAGATTGAAGCCTTCCTGAACGATCCGGCGGAGCATCGTCGCGCCTATGCCGTCGAGCGCATGCTCAATGAGCCGGCCTGGGCTGATCACTGGGTCAGTTACTGGCAGGACGTGCTGGCCGAAAATCCCGGGCTGACCAAGCCGCGCCTGAACAACTCGGGTCCCTTCCGCTGGTATCTGCACGACGCCTTTTCGGATAATCGGTCGTTCGACCGAATGGTGACCGAACTGGTGCTTATGGAAGGGAGCAAATGGAACGGCGGGACGGCTGGCTTCGCGGTCGCTTCCAACAACGATGTTCCGATGGCCGCCAAAGCCCACGTTATCGGGACGGCGTTTCTCGGCGTCGAGATGAAGTGTGCTCGCTGTCATGATGCTCCCTACCATGAGTCGCTGCAGCGAGATCTATTCAGTATGGCCGCCATGCTCGAAGGTAAGCCGGTGGCTGTTCCGAAGTCGAGCAGCATCAACGTGAGCCCGGAAGAACTGGCGCAGATGACAGTGAAAGTCACGCTTCGTCCCGGAGAACAGATTACACCGTCCTGGCCGTTCGAAGAGCTGATCGCTCCGCAGCCTGCGGACGACCTGCAGTTTGTTCGTAACTCGGGCAATTCCCGCGAAGTGCTCGCCAGCATGCTCACTCATCCAGAGAACGAGCGGTTCGCTCAGGTTGTTGTGAACCGCGTGTGGAAACGGTTGATCGGTTACGGAATCGTGGAACCGGCTGAAGACTGGGAAACCGGTGAGGCGTCTCATCCGGAAATGCTCAAGTGGCTGGCTCAGGAATTTGTTCGTCAGGGCTACGATCTGAAGAAGCTGACTCAGCTGATCGTGACTTCGAAGCTCTATCAGCGGGAAGCAATTTCCGGTGACTACGATGCCCAGATGGCCTTCTCCGGTCCGACGCGTCGTCAGGTTACGGCTGAACAGCTGGTTGACAGTGTGTTTGCCGCCGTGGGTAAAGAACTGCCGGCCGAGCGATTGACCTATAACGCCGATGGTCGTCAGGCCGAGGTAAACTTCATCGATCTCGGCAAGCCCCGTCGGGCTTGGGAACTGGTCGCGATCAGCAATGAGCGCGAGCGGCCATCGATGGCCCTGCCGATGGCTCAGGGACTGGTCGATGTGATGTCAGCTTACAACTGGCGAAGCGAACGACAGGATCCGGTGACTGAGCGGGAATCAACGGTCACACCGCTCCAGCCGATGGCGCTGGCCAACGGGACGGCGTTGAACCGAGCCGTGGATCTTTCCGAGAACGGCGACCTCGTTGAAATCTGCCTGAACGCGGACAGTGTCGAGGAGCTGGTTGACTCCTTGTATCTGCGGGTGCTCACTCGCAAACCGACCGCAGAAGAACTGGCGGCGTTCCGCGATTTGCTGCAGCCTGGATTCGATACCCGGAAGACCGAAGTGAAAGATGCTCCCGAGCCGAAGCTGTTCCGGTCTCCACTCACGTGGACCGCTCACTTCGACCCGGATGCTTCGCTCGAAGGAATTCGTCAGGCCGAGGTGGCTGCAAAGGGAGATCCGCCGACAAAGCGGCTCGATCCGGAATGGCGGCAGCGGGTGGAAGACGGGCTTTGGGCTCTGCTCAATTCCCCCGAGTTCCAGTTCGTCCCCTGACGAGGTTTTCTGCTTCGAACGACTCCTTTTGAAGACACCAGTGACGTTTAAGCCGCCAAGGACACAATCATGTTGAATCGTCGAGATATTCTGAAAGCGACCGCAGCCACCGCTGCCGGATCCATGATTCTTCCCGGAATCGGGCGGGCCGAAGAGCACGCGCTTAAACTGGGCAAAGCTGAGCACTGCATCATGATGTGGCTCGGAGGTGGTCCGGCTCAAATGGATACCTTCGACCCCAAACGGGTTTCGAAAGACGGTCTCAAGGATCCCGGCTCGGCCTATCCGGCCATCGACACAGCCGTGCCCGGCATACAGCTTTGCGAGCACCTGCCGCGGATGGCCAAAGTGATGGATCGCTGCACGGCGGTCCGGTCGCTCAACCACGACGAAATCGACGAGCATGCCGCGGCTTCGTATCGCATGCATATCGGGCGTCCGACGAGCGGAACTGTTGTCTATCCCTCGATGGGTTCGGTGATCGTCAATCAGAAGGAAAGCCTGTCCGACAAGGTTCCCGACTACGTGTTGATGGGGCATCCTTCGCCGGGGCGGCAACCTGGATTCCTCGGACCGGAGAATGGCTTCGTTTATCTGACCGATACCGGTTCCGGGCCGAAAGGTCTGTCCCGCCCACCGCGAATCACGGACATGCGACAGAGTCGCCGCGAGCAGCTTCTCGCCAGCCTGAGCAAGAAGTTCGAGAAGTCTCACGCCGATGAAGCCGTCGTTCAAGCCTATCTTTCGGCGGCAAAGAAGGGATTCGATCTGGCCGGTCCGGAATTTATGTCAGTCTTTGAGCTTGACCGCGAAAGCGACGATGTTCGTAACGCCTACGGCGAAGAATTCGGACAGCGCTGCCTGCTCGCTCGCCGGCTGATTGAACGGGGCACCCGGTTCGTGGAAGTCTCCTTCAATCTGACATTCGTGAACGGCACCGGCTGGGATACTCATCAGGAAGGACAGGCCGGACAGCATCTGCTGATCGACAGTCTCGACAAAGCGTTCTCCGCTCTCGTGGCCGATCTCGAGAAGAGCAACCTGCTCGACAAGACCCTGATTATCATCTGCGGCGAGTTCGGACGTCCGGCCAGCTTCGATTCCAAAGGCGGGCGTGGGCACCATTCCAAGGCCTTCAGCGGACTGCTTGCGGGTGGCGGACTGAACCATCGAGGAGCAATCGGCGTCACCGACGAACTGGCTCAGGAAATTGTCGATGGTCCGCGCGTCAGCGTGCCGGACTGGTTCGCCACGATCTTCTCGGCGATGGGTGTCGATCCGTCGCACGAACTTTACGCCGGCGACCGCCCCGTGCCGATTACCGACAGCGGACGTCCTGTCGCTGAATTGTTCGCGTAAACTGAAATCGACGTAGAGAGTCCGACGAAGTGATGTCGCCTGGGAGATATGACGTCATTATTGTCGGGCAGGGGCTGGCCGGGAGCTGTCTGGCATTACGCCTGCTCGAGCGGCACCAGCGAGTTCTCGTTCTCGACCGCGATGAAGCGGTCACGTCCTCGAAGATTGCCGCCGGGCTAATGACGCCAATCGTTGGCCAGCGATTCGCGCTCAGCTGGCGATTCACGGAATTCCACAGCGCAGCCCTTGCGTTCTATTCGGCGATCGAACAGCGAACCGGAAGACAACTGCTGTGGACTCGCAGTTACGTTCGTGTTTTTCGGGACCAGAAGGAACGGGACCGCTGTCAGACGCGACTTCCGAACGTGGCGGCTTCACTTCAGGCCCGGCTGCTGGCCCCCGGTGCCGATGAGCTCCGCTCGAGTGTCGCTCCCTGGGGAGGATTGTTTCTTCCGGAAGTGTTGCAGCTCGATGCCGCCGGCTTTCTGCAAACGACGCGAGAACGACTGGAGCAGACCGATAGCGTCCGGAGCGTTGAACTGCAGCCGGATGAACCGATGCAGTTTGAGGCAGACGCGATCACGCTGCCGCGGCTCGGAGTAACTGCTGGACGACTCGTCTACTGCGGTGGAGCAGAAGATCGTTGCCGTCCGCATTTCTCCTCTCTTCGTTTTCTGCCGGCCAAGGGCGAGATCCTTTCTTTGCGAACATCTCGACTGGAGAGCGGACGGATACTCAGTGGGGGCGTTTGGCTGGCTCCCGCGACAGAGGGAACCTTTCGACTCGGAGCGACCTATGATTCGCAGCACCTCAATCAAGAACCGACTGAAAGTGGGAAAGACTGGCTGTTGAGCCGCCTGAGAAACATGGTGGGCGAACAGGAGGCAGAAGTGATCGGACATCAGGCAGCCGTCCGCCCGGCTCTCAATGATCAGAAGCCGATTCTGGGACTATCGCCGAAATGTCCGCAGATCGGGCTGTTCAACGGGCTCGGATCGAAAGGCTCTTTGCAGGCCCCGTGGCTGGCGGCACATTTCGTCGCCCATCTCCTGGACGAGTCCCCGCTGATTCCCGAAGTCCGCTGGCGGGAGAAGGCATGATGCTGAAGCTGACTGAGCTGGCTCACGAAGCTGTGAGGTCAGTCGTTCGACCTGGGGAGGCCGTGGTCGATGCGACTTGCGGCAATGGCCACGACACGCTGTTCCTGGCAAGCCTTGTCGGGAAGGACGGAGATGTCCACGCGTTTGACATTCAGAAGAACGCGATCGAACAGACGCTAGATCGCGTTGCTGCTTCAGGCTGCGAACAGGTCGTGTTGCATCATCGCAGCCATGCCGAGCTGGATACCGTTCTCACAGAAGCCGGGATCTCAGTGATCGCAGCGATGATGTTCAACCTCGGTTATCTCCCGGGGGGAGATCACGCTGTGACGACGAAACCGCAGGCGACGCTGGCCGCGTTGCGAACCGGATCGAAGATGTTGAGGACAGGGGGAGTGATGACAGTGTTGGCTTATGTGGGCCATCCTGGAGGCATGGACGAGGCGGCTGAAGTTGAGCAGTTTCTGGGAACGCTTGGGGGCAGGTTTGAAGTTCAACTGCGAAAGAATGAGTCTCCGGTGAGTCCACGGTTGTGGATTGTTGGGAAACGGTCCGTGGAGATGTAACGCTGAAGTCGCTGCCTGAGGGGTGGCCCCGAAAGATTCTTTCGTTGGAGAATGGGATTGGACGTGGCGAGTCACTGAACGGGGGGACGTTGTGCAGCTGCGGACCTCAGACAGCATTCTCTGTCAAACTGCGTTCTCCTACGGCTTCGCCGCCCTGATAGCCGAGCTATCAGGGCCACCCGGGGAGAGTATTCAACACCGAGATGAATCTCTTTGTCATCTCACGCGAGAAACGGAAAAGAGGATGCGACTCGGTGAATCGCATCCTCTTCCTGGTACAAACTCAGACCCTGATCAGTCGAGTTTTTTCAAGTGGATGTCGCGGAGCTGGAAGGGCAAGCCGTGGTCTTGGAAGCCGATGTAGCCTGACTTAGGGCGGGTGGCAAGCGGGCCTTCCGACAGGTCGACTTTGTTGACGACCTCGCCGTTGAGTTTGACGGTCAGTTGGTCGTCGACGCAACGGATCTCGAAGTGGTTCCATTCGCCAGCGGGTTTGGCGGCATTGGCAGAGGGGGGAATCCGCGGGATGACGCCGCCAGACGTGTGGTCGGTCAGTTTGTCCTGGCCGTGCGAATCGTAGATTTGCACTTCGATGCCCTGCGAAACGGGATCGTCGCGATCAGCGACATGGAAATAGAAGCCGCTGTTGCCCTTGGGCTGGGTCTTGTAGTCGAACTTCACTTCGAAGTTCCGCGCCTGATCGTTCAGCCACAGGTAGGCATCGTACCGCTTCCAGCCCGATTCCCCCGGACGGGGTTCGAGGGTCACAACGCCCTCATCATTGATGCTCCAGTTGCCGGTCGTGGTCCAGTGTTTGTCGAGCTGATTGTTGGGCAGCAGGTCGACCCATTTGCCTTTCGATTCCGCCTGGACCGGCGAGCAGAGGAGCAGCGCTCCGCAGAGAAACAGCATGCAGATTCTCATCGGGATTCCTGTCAGTGAGTGATTCAAAATGATCGTTCGGAACGTGGGCCTGAAAACACGCCGATTTCAGCGGGGAGATGATGGATCGGCGTAGATTGATCTGTTCCCAGTGGCTAGACTATCGCAGTGAACAAGGTCTGTAAAGAAAGCGGTGTGTCTCCCCCAGCGCAGGCGAGGAGTCCTCTCGATGGCGACGTGCAACGGTGAACGGCGTGGTGAAGGAAGTCCGAAGGGGGACCACTGCAGTGGACCGACCTCGCGGCGGTCGTTTCTGCAGGCCGGAGCTCTCGGAGTAGCCGGGTTTGGATTGAGCGATCTGTTACGGCTCAAAGCGAGAGCCGGAGAAACCGTCGGTCCGGATCATCCAGCCGTGATTTTCGTATGGCTGCCCGGCGGTCCGCCGCACATGGAAATGTACGACATGAAGCCGGATGCTCCGAGCGACTATCGCGGAGCCTACTGGCCGATCAAGACAAACGTTTCCGGTCTGGACGTCTGCGAGCATATGCCGCTACACGCGAGGTGTGCGGACCGCTATACGATTATTCGCTCGATCGCGCACGAGTTTGCCGATCACGGTGGAGGTCACAAACGCTTTCTGACGGGCCGGGATCCCAAGGCTCCGGCTGGCTTCGTGAATGATGCGCCCATGGTCGGATCCGTCGTCGCGAAATCGTTCGAGCATCGTAATGCCGGGCTGCCGAACTACATTTCCGGGACTGATGCCGGCCGAGCCGGAGTCGATACCTACAGCTTCGGAGCGGCTTATCTCGGTTCCACGTACGTGCCCTTCAATGTGCCCGGAGATCCGAGTGCCGATGACTTCCAGGTCAAGAATCTGTCGCTCGACAAATCGGTGTCGGATCGGCTGAGCGATCGCAGCACACTGCTTTCTAACCTGGATGGACTGCGTCGCGAAATTGATCGCAGCGGAATGATGTCGTCGATGGATCGCTTCAACCAGCAGGCGGTCAACATGTTGACGAGCGACAAAGCCGCGACAGCGTTTGATCTGACACGGGAGTCGGAGGCTGTGCGCGAACGTTACGGCATGCATGCCTGGGGCCAGCGGGCTTTGCTCGCCCGACGTCTTGTTGAAGCGGGCTGCACCTTCGTCACCATGGTCATGGAGAAGCCGTATCAGTCCGGGATTCCGTTCGCGAAGAACGGGACCTACAACTGGGACTCTCACGCGGTGAACTGTCATCTGTTCGATGATGGGAAGATCCGTCTGCCGATCTACGATCGAGCCGTCACGGCTCTGGTGGAAGACCTGCATGCCCGCGGACTCGATCGCCGCGTGTTGCTCGTGGTGACCGGCGAGTTCGGACGCACGCCGCGGATCTCTTACCGGAAAGGGACCCAGACCGGTGTGGAACAGCCGGGCCGCGATCACTGGCCGCAGGCGATGTCGATGTTGGTTTCCGGCGGCGGCTTGAAGATGGGACAGGTGATCGGGTCGACGAACTCGAAGGGGGAGCACCCGCAGGATCGTCCGCTGACGCCGAACGATCTCTGGGCCACCGTATATCGGCATCTCGGGATTGACTACAGCCAGTCGTTGATCGATTACACAGGAAGGCCGATGCCGATTCTCCCGGACGGAGAGCCGATTGCTGAGCTTCTTTAGGCCAGATTCCTCAGGTCACACATGTTTGACGACCTACGTAGTTGACCGTATGCTCTGCTGATCTGGTGAATCACTTCATCAACGGTTGCGCGCATTCTGAGCGTGACCGTCATTCTGCCGCATCCTCCGAACAATTCGCGACTTGCAGAACGTTCGGGTCGGCGTGCGCAGGTTCTGCGATGATCGTGAGGATCAGGGTTGCGCTCACCTCCAGACTTCGAACAGCCGCCAGATGCGGCAAAGGACAGTGGAATCCGCATAGAATAAGGAACTTGCAAATGTCGCAGCGCGCTCGCAGACTGGCAATTGCGCCGGCCCTGGTCTTCGTCTTTACGGTCGTTTTTGGACTGTGGAACGTTTCGACCGGTTACGGCCAGGAAACGCCCGAGGGGGCCAGTACGTCTTCTGTTACGGGAGAATCACCCAGGGAAGTAGCGGCAGAGTCCGTCGCCGAGTTGACTGAATCGCCGGCGCCCGCAGAATTCAGCGAAGCCAACATGGCCTGGATGATGATCTGCTCGGCTCTTGTGCTCATGATGACCGCTCCTGGTCTGGCTCTTTTCTACTGTGGACTGGTTCGCAAGAAGAACGTTCTGAGTGTGATGATGCAGTGCGTCACGCTGATGGGCATCATGTCCGTGCTCTGGGTGGTCGTCGGCTATTCGCTGGCCTTTGCTCCGGACATCATGGGCGGCTTCGTGGGCGGATTCGATCATGTGATGCTCGACGGAGTCCTGCCAACCTGGAATGCGGAGACGGGGCAGATCGAAACCCCAGCGGCCGGGACGCAGATTCCGACGCTGCTGTTCGCTGTCTTTCAGATGATGTTCTTCATCATTACCCCGGGTCTGATTGTCGGGGCGTTTGCAGAACGAATGAAGTTCTCGGCCATGGTCGTCTATTCGATCCTCTGGGGACTGCTCGTTTACTGTCCGATCGCTCACTGGGTCTGGTCGGATAACGGCTGGTTGTGCGAATGGAACGAAGCCGCCGCCTTTCCGGCTCTCGATTTTGCCGGCGGAACCGTGGTTCATATCAGCTCGGGAGTCTCGGCTCTCGTGTGTGCTCTGATGGTCGGCGCCCGATACAACTATCAGAAAGAACCGATGCCGCCACATAACCTGACCTACACCTTCATCGGCGCCACGATGCTCTGGGTCGGCTGGTTTGGTTTCAATGCCGGAAGTGCCGTCGCCGCGAACACGCTGGCTGTGAATGCCTTCGCCGCAACGCATCTGGCTGCTTCCGCCGGGGTGATTGCCTGGGCAGGCATGGAATGGCTGACGATCGGTCGCCCGACGATTCTGGGAGCCTGCTCTGGAGCCGTCGCCGGTCTGGTTTGCATTACTCCCGCCAGCGGAGCGGTGACCGTTCCTTCGGCAATGATCATCGGACTGTGCGGGGGGCTCGTCAGTTTCCTGGCCTGTACGAAGCTTAAGAATGCCTTCGGATACGACGACTCGCTGGACGTCTTCGGCGTCCACGGGATGTCGGGGATCGTCGGTGCTTTGTTGACCGGGGTGTTTGCTTCAAAGAGCATCACCGGAGCCCGTGTCGGGCTGATCGAAGGCAATGGAGCTCAGATGGTCAATCAGGCGGTCAGTATTCTTGCCGCAGCCGGGATGGCGATTGTCGGAAGCGTCATTCTGCTCAAGTTGATCGACCTGACGATTGGGTTGCGTGTCAACGAAGAGAAGGAGATTCGGGGTCTCGATCTGACCGAACATGGCGAAGAAGGTTACATCTTCCTGTAAGACTGTAAGCGTAGCCGCCATAGAATTCGAACTGTTGGACGAACAATTCCGGGCCGCCCCGCACGAGGGGCCCCGGTTTCTGATAACATACTCACAGGTTCCGTGCGCTCCGCGTATCCTGTGTCTCCACGGAGAAGACGACATGAAGAAGATTGAAGCTGTGATTCGCCACTTCAAGTTGGAAGAAGTGAAGGATGCGCTGACCCAGGTCGGCGTTCAGGGGATGACGGTCAGTGAAGTTCGCGGGTTCGGCCGACAGAAAGGGCATAAAGAACAGTACCGCGGGGCGGAGTATACCGTCGATTTCATGCCCAAGGTGAAGATGGAAGTCGTAGTCGAAGACGACGCGGCCCGCAACGTGATTGATACGATTCTGCGGACCGCACGGACCGGCCAGATTGGCGACGGAAAGATTTTCGTCACCGACCTGTCGGAAGCGATCCGTATTCGTACGGGTGAAACCGGAGAAGAATCGATCTGACTCCGGCCTGTAATGAGGTCTGGTAGCCGCAGCTGATCCCGGAAGCTCTGCTCCCGCCGGACGGCTGCGGCCATCACTATTCCCTCAGGCCAACACGGCATTCGTCTCGACTCGACGGAGCGCCGTCCATTATTTCATCGCGCACGATTCGAAGCTGGGAACCCACAGATTCACCGTCGCTCGTCGCTCGCGAGGGGGTTCCGCAGAATGAATGAAGAAGCATTGTCTCAGCCTCTCTCGTCCAAGGCGCGCTGGCAGGCGACGTTGTCGGCGATCATCGAAGCCTATCGCAAGCAGCAGATCGACGTCGATTCGACTCTGCAGAAGATCACGCAGGAGATGGATGCATTTATCCTCTCGCTGATCGAAATATCGATGGAACAGATCCCGGAGCATTCCCGTGCCGGATTGAGTGAAGACGTTGCCGTGATTGCCGTGGGCGGCTACGGACGCGAGGAGATGTTCCCGTATTCCGACGTCGATATTCTGATCACCTTCGATACCCATGGCGGGCCGATCGTCGAGCGGCTCAGTTCGGAGTTTGTTCGGCAATGCTGGGATTCCGGACTGAAACTCGGTCACGCGATCCGGTCCATCAACGAGACCGTCAGTCTGGCTCGCAGTGAATCGCAGGTCGCGACTGCTCTGGTTCAGACACGTCTGTTGTGGGGAAACGTGGAACTCCACACCCGATTGCGGACGCGGTTTGAGAGCTGGCTACAGAAATCCCGTCGGCCGTTTCTCGATCATTGTGAAGCATCACGAAAGAAGGAAGTTCAGGAAACCGCGCTGGCGGTTTATTCGCTGGAGCCGGACGTCAAACGTTCGCCGGGCACACTCCGCGATCTGCAGCTCCTTCGCTGGGTGGGATTTGCCCGCTACGAAGTCACCAGCTTCAGGGAGCTGGCGGCCTGCGGGGCGCTGAAGCCCGGGATCGCGGAGTCATTGATCGAGGCTCAGGCGTATTTCTCGACGATTCGAATGAATCTGCACGTTCACGCCCGGCGGGCTCAGGATGTTCTTTCCCGACAGGAGCAACTGCGGTTGACCGATCAGGAGGGGATTTCTGACTACGAAGGTCAGCGAGCCGTCGAACGGTATATGCAACAGTACTTTCAGAAGGCGGACTTCGTCGCCCGTACGGCCCGCCGCTTCATCGAACTGAGTCGTCCGAGTACGTTTCAGGAACGGGTCGCTGCTCGGATCTATCGACGGGTAATCAACGAGACCTACATCCTGCTCCATGGTCGATTGAACGTGGTCAGTCACAACGTTGGTCATGTCACTTCATCGCTCGAGAATATCCTGCACGCGTTTATCGTCGCCGCCGATTCCAAGGTGCGGCCCTCGTCACGACTGATCGAGTCGATTCGGCACCGTGTCGGAGACTTGCCCAAAGAGGTCTCCCCAACGGCCTCCGCTCATTTTCTCAATCTGCTGAACCGAATCGGTTCGGTGGGAGGGATCGTCCGAGATCTTTATGAATGCGGCGTTCTTGAAATTCTGGTTCCGCAGTTTACCCACGCCCGCGGTCTCCTGCAGTTCAACAACTACCACGCGTATACGGTCGATGAACACACATTCCGCGCCCTGGAGGCCATGGATGCACTTTCGCGTAATCCTGTCTACCGCCCGGTCTTTGTCGAACTCAAAAAAGCCTGGACGCTGAGTCTGGCGCTGTTACTACACGATCTGGGGAAGGGGTTTGAGCAGGACCATAGCCAGCTCGGGGCGCAGATCGCACGCTTGACTGGAACTCGGCTCGGGCTCGAATCCGATGATTCCCAGCAGATTGAACTGCTCGTGCTCGAACATCTCAGCATGTCGCTGCTGGCGTTTCGACGAGACACCTCTGATCCTGTCGTTGTCGCCCAGTTCGCGCGCACGGTGCAGAACATCGCCAATCTCCGGAAGCTGTATCTACTGACTGTCGCGGATATTCAGGCGGTCGCTCCGGGAGTTTGGACCGATTGGAAAGCGCAGTTGCTGACAGAGCTGTTCGATCGCACCCAACTGTCGTTGAGTGGAAAGTACGCCAAGCCCGATCTTGATCAGCAGCTCAAGGAAGCTAAGCGGCTCGCGGCTATTGAGTACGCTCGGCGGAATCCGGATTCAACGAACAGCGAGAAGCTGACCCGGGAACTCAATGCGATGCCGCAGAGCTATCTGTTGTCAGTGACGCCGGAGAACGTGGCCCAGGACATGACAACGGCCCTGCAGCTTGCAGGAGATGACCTGCAGATCATCGACCGGTACGATGAAGATACCGGAACACTGGAATTGACCATTATCACGCGGCAGCGGGGGTCTGAGCGTTGTTTCCATCGGATGACCGGCGTGTTGACCGCGGCTCATCTGTCGATTCTTTCCGCAGACATTTACACGAGCGACTCCGGATTCATTTTCGACCGCTTTCTGGTGCACGACTGCGATTCGGCTCTGCGTCCGCCGCCGAGTCGGCTGGAACGAATCCGCGAATATCTGACAGAAGCCGTGGCCCGTCCGATCTCCTTCGAGAAGCTTTTCCAGCAGCAGCGGCGCTATCAGCTGAAGTCGGAGCAGGAGCCCATTTCGAATCAGAGACCGCGGGTTTCGATCGACAACGACACATCGCCGCATGCGACGATCATCGATGTCTTCGCTCACGACCGGCCGGGTCTGTTATTTACGGTTTCAAAGGCGATCTACGATCTTGATCTTTCCGTGACGCTGGCTCGCATCACAACGCATGTCGATCAGGTGGTCGACGTGTTCTATGTGACGGATCTCGATCAGAAGAAGATCCGCGAAGCCTACGTGTTGAAAGCGATCGCGAGTCGGCTGGAGCATGTGATCGAAGAGTTCGATCGTCACGGTTACCGGTTGTTTGTCTCGTGAACCAGCGGTCTTAAGCAACGTTGCTGGCGAGCTGGTTTCTCGTCACCGCCTGTTGCACGGCCGACCAGACCTGAAACACGGACACAGCGGTGAGGCACTGCATGTGTCCGCTGCCGGAGAATGGACATTGCTTCCGGTAGCTGGCCGCGCAGGGGACTTTCGCCTGAACGAGCTGATGCTGCCCCCCGGCTGGGCCGGAACGTTCCGCTGACGTACAGGTGAAAATCCCGACCACGGGCGTCCCGACGCCGGCCGCCAGATGCATCGGGCCGGAATCGTTCGACAGGACCAGAGCGGCCCGGCGGAGAACCTCGGCCAGTTGGGTCAGTGAAGTCTCCCCGGCCAGGTTGAGAACCTGCTGATGAGGTCGCTTTTCCCGCACGAGGCTGCACAGGTCCTCGGCTGCGTTTCGCTCGCCACGAGTGCCGACGACGATCAGATTCATGCCATACTCACGGAGAGCCCGGACGCCGATCTCGGCAAATGAAGGAATCGGCCACCGTTTGGTTTCCCACATGGCTCCGGGATGAATCACGAGAAACGGACCGGAAACTCCACCAATCAGGGAATCGACCCGCTGACGATCCTGTTCCGAGAGACCCGGAGAAACGGGAGCAGGGGAGCCGGTCTCGCCCAACGCTTCAGCAACCCGCCAGTAACGGGCGTGAGCGGGGACACCGCGTTCGGTTTCTGGCAGCAAACCATGACAGGCCAGATGAGAATATTCCCGAGCCGTCTGCAGTCCGACCCGCAGCGTTGCCCCGGTCGCTGCGGTCATTACCGCCGATCGCAACAGTCCCTGTAGATCGAGGCAAAGGTCGTAGCGGCCTTTTCGAAGTTCCCTCAACAGCCGGATCGACGCGGAGAATCCGCCTTTGCGTTCATAAATCAGGACCCGATTGAGCAGCGGATGTCCTTCAAGCAGATCGACCAGTTCGCTGCGGATCACCCAGTCGATGGTCGCTCCGGGGAATCGCTGCTTCAACACCGGGAGCAGCGGCATCGTCTGAACGACGTCGCCGAGCGCACTTGGCTTGATAATCACGATCCGGCGCGGTTCGATCTCGTTGAGTAGATTGACGATACGAGAACTCATGGCTGGCGGACGATCGGTCAGAAAATAGGGGCGGAAAACGCGGAGGATGATAGTGGGAGTCTTTTCCCGGCGGCAAGATCAATCAGGGAACCGCCGCGAGCAGGAATTCGCCAGGACTCTCCGATGTCGTATGAAGCCGGATTTCAGGTGAGGTTGCCGGAATCAACACGGTTGTGCCCGGTATGCATTCGATCCCGGTATCCGCTGTTTCCAGCCGAAGCGATCCCCGAAGGGTCATGAGAACTCGGCACTGTCCGGAGGAGGTCAGCGAGCATTCGTCGGCGATTCGGAATCTCTCGATCGCAAAGAACGATGACTGAACGAGCTGCTCGCGGCTGGTGCCGTCCTCTTCAGAAAGGAGCTTCGGAATGACCGGCGAAACCGGACCTGATTCGAAATCGATGCAGCGCAACGACTCTTGAAGGTGCAATTGCCGCGGAATCCCCTCGGCATCGACCCAGTTCCAGTCGTGAATACGGAAGGTGAGGTCGCTCGACTGCTGGATTTCCGCGACAAGCACGCCCCGGCCCAGCGCATGAATCGTGCCTGCGGGAATGAAGAAACAGTCGCCCGCCCGGGGAGTGACCTGATGCAGGCATTCGGCGACCTGATCCCGCTCGACGGCCTGCTCAAAAGCCGCACGGTCGATTCCCGCTTTCAGACCGGCATAGATGCAACTGCCCGGCTCCGCATCGATTACGACCCAGGCTTCGGTCTTGCCATTCTCTCCGGTCATGAACTGTTCCGCCAGTTCGTCGTCGGGGTGCACCTGGACCGAAAGGGTGTCGTTGCAATCGAGATATTTGATCAACAGCGGAAATTGAGCAGCGGTTCTGCCATTGCCGAAGAGTTCTTCCGCGTATTGTTGAACGAGCTCGGTGAGTGTCTTTCCAGCCAGCGGGCCCTCGGCGACGACGCTCTGATCGTCACCGTGGTCGCAGATCTCCCAGCTCTCAGCGTAGTTGGTTGCGTCTCCCAGCAGTTTGCCGAGTCGTTGGCCGAGCTTTCGACCGCCCCAGCGGGCCTGCTTAATGAGAGGTTGGAAAAGAATGGGTTCCATGAAAAGACCTGCAACGGAATCTGAGGCGGAATTGATTTCTGGTGGCCAGATTCTAGGGAACCGGTCCAGCGGCGAAAACACGAAGTCTAAGGGGAGGCGGCCGGTCCGTTGGGGACCGCATATGGTATCGCTCAATGAGACTGCTATAATAGGAGTTGCTCAATCGAGCAGACACCTTTCTTCCGACACCAGTGATTGACCCGAGGTGAAGCCGTGAACGATTCGACGCGAGCCGACTGTATCCAGCTCGATCCTCCGCTGGCAATTGTCTCGGGAATGCGAACGCCGTTCGTCAAAGCTCATGGAGCTTTGGCCAACTTCCCGGCCGATCAACTGGGCCAACTGGCCGTGAAAGCGGCTCTGGAGAACATCTCGCTCCCGCCCGCGGAAGTCGACGAACTGGTGATGGGCTCAGTATCTGGCCAGAGCAATGCCGCGAACGTGGCGCGAGTCATTGCCCTTCGCTGCGGAATCCCTGAAGACCGCATTGCTCACACCGTGAACCGCAACTGTGCTTCGGGCATGGAATCGGTGATCGAAGCGTCGCAGATTATTCGTGAGGGGAGAGCCCAGGTGCTCGTCGCCGGCGGGACCGAGTCGATGTCGCAGATTCCCTTTCTGTATAACGAAGGGGCCAAAGCCTGGTTCATGCAGTTCCAGCGGGCGAAGTCCTGGTCCGACAAGCTGAGCCTGCTCAGTCAGGTCCGACCCGCCATGTTCAAACCGGTCCCGCAGATTCAACTCGGGTTGACGGACCCGGTGTGCGGACTGAACATGGGAGAGACCGCCGAAGTGCTCGCCGATGATTTTCATATTCCTCGAACCCGGCAGGATGAATTTGCTCTGGAGAGTCACCGCAGGTGCCTTCAGGCACAAGAGAAGGGCTTCTACAAGGACGAAATTCTCCTTATGTCAGGTCATCTGACCGGTTCTGCGCCTCTGCAGGAAGATCTGGGGCCGAGGAAGAGTCAGTCGATGGAGTCGCTCGGCAAGCTCAAGCCGGTCTTCCGCAAGCCGAACGGGACGGTCACTGTCGGCAACAGCTGCCCGATTACCGACGGAGCCGTGGGACTGGTCGTGATGTCGGCGGACGAGGCGAATCGCAGAGGACTGACTCCGCTCGGCTATCTGCATGCCTATTCGCTGGCGGGGCTGGATCCGAAACGGATGGGACTCGGACCAGTCTTCGCGATTCACAAGCTGCTTCGCGGCACCTCGAAGAAGCTGGACGACTTTGAACTCGTGGAGATGAATGAAGCATTCGCTGTGCAGGTGCTGGCCTGTGTGGAAGCAATGAAGTCAGCCGAATATTGCCGCACGGTGCTGGGCCGAGAGGAGCCGATTGGCGAACTGCCGTTGAATCGCCTCAATGTAAATGGTGGGGCGATTGCCATCGGGCATCCCGTGGGAGCGACCGGCGCTCGATTGATTCTGACATTGCTTCGGGCCTTGAAGGATCGCGATCTGCAAACCGGTCTGGCGAGTCTGTGTGTTGGCGGCGGACAGGGAGCGGCGATGTGGCTGGAACGAGCCTGATCCAGTGAACTGCAGTGGACTGAATAGCTCTAACGCGAACGTCTGGAGAAGCACATGACCGGTCAGTGGACGCATTGGGATGTCGAGCAGAGCGCAGAAAACAGTCTGACGGTCTGGATCGACGTGCAGGGACAGTCGCAGAATGTTTTTTCGAACGACGTCATGTCTGAACTCGACAGAGTGCTGGATGAACTGGAGTCGCACCCCGAGGCCCAAGCCATCGTGTTTCGCAGCCGGAAGGAGAACAGCTTCTTCGCCGGGGCGGATATCCACGAGTTTCTCGATATCCAGACCGCCGCGGAAGCCGAGCAGGTCTCGGAGCGGGGGCAGACAATCTTCAAACGTATCGCGGCTCTGAAGCCATTGACGGTCGCAGTGATTCAGGGACCGTGCCTGGGGGGTGGGCTCGAAATGGCGCTGGCCTGTGACCGCCGCATTGCGGTGATCAGTTCGTCGACGCGGCTCGGTCTGCCGGAGATTGAACTCGGTATTCTCCCCGGCTGGGGCGGCACGCAGAGACTCCCCGGCCTGGTGGGCATCCTGCAGACGATCTCGCTGATTCTCCAGGCCAAGAAGCTCACTGCGGAAAAAGCCGAGAATATCGGACTCGTCGATCAGGCTGTGACGCCGGATCAGGTCGAGGACGCCGTTTTGAAGTGTGTGAAGTCGGGGGGCGAGATCCGGGCGGAACGGAAACGGACCTGGTTGAACTGGGTGCTCGACCGTACGAATTTCGGCCGGGACATGGTCATCGCTCGAACCGGCAAGAAAATTGGCCGGCAGAAGGAGCACTATCCCGCACTTGAGAAAGCGTTGACGGCCATCAGGAAATCGTACGAGAGAGGAGACGCCGGCTATCGCTACGAACAGGAAGCGATCGGACAACTCCTGTTGAGTCCGACCTGCCGCAATCTGGTGCGGCTGTTTCTGCTGCGAGAGCGGGCCCGCTCGCTGGAGACGTGGGACGTCTCAGAGTCGGTTCGCGAGCAGTCTCCGCGCACACTGGTTGTGCTCGGCGGAGGGACGATGGGAGCCGGCATCGCTCAGATCGGGATCAAGAACGGGCTGCATGTGGTCGTTAAGGAGATCAACGACGAAGCTGTCGAGGCGGCTCAGCAGCGGGTCAGTAAGATCTACGACACGCTGGTCGATCGGAAGAGTCTGACTCAATCCGAAGCGGACACGCATCTCGGCCGACTGACGCTCACGACCCAATGGGAGCCGTGCAGACAGGGAGATGTGGTCATCGAAGCCGTGCCGGAATCGCTAAGCCTGAAGCAGTCGATCTTCCAGGAACTGGCGGCCATGGTTCCTGTTGAGACGGTTCTGGCGACGAATACTTCAGCTCTGTCAGTGGATGAAATCTTCGCGGACGTTCCGGCTGGCGAACGCGTGGGCGGTCTGCACTTCTTCAATCCTGTGCATCGAATGGACCTCATCGAAGTCGTTCAAGGGAGCACAACCAGCCCGGAGACGACGGGGCGACTGCTGGCACTCTCTCGCAAGCTGGGCAAGACGCCCATTCTGACGCGGGATTCTCCGGGCTTCGTCGTGAACCGGGTGTTGATGCCGTACCTGGACGAGGCGGTCAAGATTGCTCTGGAGTTCACCTCGTCAAGCAGCGATCTGGCCGGGATCGATCAACAGATGAAGCGCTTCGGAATGCCCATGGGCCCGCTGGAGTTGATGGACCAGGTAGGGATCGATGTGGCCGCTCATGTCGCTTCGTCGATGTCGGTCGTTTTCGGCGAGGACTCGATCACCGCACTGGTGCTGCAGCGAATGGTCGATGCGAAACGCCTCGGACGAAAAACTGAAGCCGGGTTTTACAACTACGTCCATGGGAAGCGAACCGAAGCTGTCGGACTACATCCGCTTGTCGAAGGGATTGAGATCGACATTTCCGTGGCTCCAGAGACGCCACTGGATGGGCAACTGACCCCGATCCAGCAGCGACTCGTCATGGCGATGGTTAACGAAGCCGGCCGCTGTCTGGATGAGAACGTTGTGGAGGAAGCCTGGATGATCGATCTGGCCATGGTGCTCGGCACCGGCTTTGCCCCGTTCCGGGGTGGTCCACTCCGGTATGCGGCTGAGTTTCCCCGCGAGGACCTGATCAAAACGCTGAAGGCGATGGCTCAGGTATACGGGCCGCGTTTCGAACCGTCTCCGTCGCTCCGATCTCTCGAGTCCTGAAGAGCGACGTGCACTGATGCCCCGAGTTTTTCACGGTAACTTTGAGTTCGAGCACGAGCTCGCCGAAGGAAGTCGCTTTCAACTCTCCCGAAAGCTGCAGCGGATCAACGCTCTCTGGGCGGGCCGACTGACGTCGCTGATGTCGTCCGGTGATGCTCTCTTCGTGCCGGGGTGGAATCTGCTCAATGAGATTGAGCAAACAACCCTTCTTGAGTGGTGCGGCGAGCTTCAGTTACTCTCTCAACCGCGAATGCTCGCCGACGAATTCGAAGACTTCA
The DNA here is from genome assembly GCF_022267515.1 of Rubinisphaera margarita. Lineage (NCBI taxonomy): Bacteria > Pseudomonadati > Planctomycetota > Planctomycetia > Planctomycetales > Planctomycetaceae > Rubinisphaera > Rubinisphaera margarita. Next base: position 116,068 of record NZ_JAKFGB010000005.1, read on the forward strand.
TTCCGTGGGGATGGACGGAAGGAATGGTTTTACGGGCAGAATCACTGGGGCTGTCCTGCTCGCCGCCATCGCTCGATGCCGTTCGCTGGTTGAATGCCCGGGGAACTTCCTTCGAACTGGAGCAGACGTTCGAAGTTGCTCCGCCAGGCTGTCGGCGGATTGGTTCGATCGCGGAACTGGAGGAGCATCTCACATCGTTCGACGCCGAGGCTGCCTGGGTGATCAAAGCCGAATTCGGCATGTCAGGTCGCGAGCGGATTCTCGGACGGGGAACGAATCTGCAACTTATCGACCAGGGCTGGCTGCAGCGTCGGCTTACAGGATCCGGTCGTGTGTACTTCGAGCCGTGGTTCGATCGCCTCGAGGAAATGAGCTTCCACTACGAGATCGCCCCCGACGGCGTTGTACGCTTCCTGGGGGCAACCCGTCTGCAGTGCGACGACTGCGGTCGATATCAGAGCAATCAGCACGTCGACTTCGAAGGTTCGCCTGACTTGAAGTCGGAGTGGGCAGTCTCGCGAACGACGACCGAAGCCTGTGCGAAGCGTGCGGCTGAGCGGAGTTATTTCGGTCCGCTCAGCATTGATTCGATGCGCTATCGCACGAGTGACCGCACGATTCGCGAGCGACCCCTGCAGGATATCAACGGTCGCTGGACGATGGGACGCTGCGAGCTGGAACGTGCTCTGCGAGAGCGATAGCCGATCAGGGGACGATCAACTTTCCCTGCCCGGGCGGTCGGCCCGTTTGCTGCTCGATGGCCTCTCGGTATTTGGCAAGTCGCTGGAAGATCTCGGCATGCGCGTCGGCGACGTTGTTCTGCTCGGTCGGATCCTGCTTGAGATTGAACAGGCCCGGTCTCGCACCGTGATCTCCGGTGACAACGCCGGGATGGGCAGCAGGGCCGTATTGCTCATCAGGCGCGAGTAGGGTGACACCGTTCGGACGGCGGGGATCGATCCAGTCGTCTGGGAAATTCAGAGCAGGGGGCATCTGCTGATGATACTTCCAGTCGCCCTGACGCACCGACTTCACGTTCCCCTGAAACGAAAAGAGCAATCGCTCGGGAACGGCTGCCTCCCCCGTCATTGCCGGGAGGAGATCGAAGCCGTCGATGACCCGGTCATCGGGAGCCGGGATGTTCGCTGCGGCAAGAACCGTTGAGAAGACATCCATGATGATGGTCGGCTCGTCGATGATCTGACCAGCGGGAATCGTCCCTGGCCAGCGGATGATGGCCGGCACTCGCAAGCCGCCTTCCCAGGTTCTGCTCTTCATGCCGCGCAGTCCGGCGGTTGATCCCCCAAACCAGGGGCCATTGTCGCTGGTGAAGACAACCAGAGTCGACTCGTCAATTTTCAGTTGTTGCAGGCATTCGATCAGATGCCCCACGCTCCAGTCGAGCTCGGCAATCACATCGCGGTACAGATCGGGACTCGGGCCAGACGGCTGACGGGAATAGAAGTCTTCCGAGCAGGCGAGCGGCTTATGTGGCATCGCATGGGGAAGGTACAGAAAGAACGGTTGCTGTTTGTTCTTCTCGATGAAGGCGACAGCTGCCTCGGTGTATCGTTTCGTCAATGTCGCCTGCACAACGGGGTATTCGACGATGTCGTCGTTCTTCCACAGCTGCACCGGGTGCATGTCGTTGCTGTAGAGAATCCCCAGGTAATCATCGAAGCCATGCTTCGTCGGGTGAAACTGGGGCTGGTGGCCGAGATGCCATTTGCCGATGGCCATTGTGGCGTAGCCCTGCTGTTGAAACAGCTCGCCGAGCGTCAGTTCATCCTGGGGTAACCCGAGTTGATCCAGAGCAGGATTCGGCTTCCGAGCCTGTTGCAGTCCATAGTCGGCTGCGGGCACGGGATTGCCGAGCATCATGTTGTTCCGAAACGGATACCGCCCCGTCAGCAGCGACGCTCTCGATGGCGCACAATACGGGCAGCTCGAGGAGAAGTCGGTGAAGCGAACCCCTTCGCGGGCCATGCGGTCGATGTAGGGTGTCTGAAATCGTTCGTTTCCGTAACAGGCCAGATCGCCCAGGCCCAGGTCATCGGCGTAGATGATGATGACATTCGGCCGATCGGTTTTCTCAGCAGCCGGGAGAAGCGTGGATGGAATCAGAACCGTCAGCAGGCGAGCAGGACCGGTTTCAGCATGACAAACTCCTCGGAACGCACGGGGACAGATGGCTGATCGATACCGTAGCACGCCGGCAATGCGAGGAACAATCGAACCGGTTCGCGCAAAAAGAAATCCCTCTCCGGCAATCGCCAGGGAGAGGGATTCTGAACTCAAGTGGTGGTGGGGCGTTCTTAGAACTCGCCGATCACTTCGCCACCCTGAATCGTGCCGAGTGCCTGGTAAAGGCGGACATCGATGTTCTCGGAAATAAAGCGGACGTGTCCGTCACCCAACACGAACTGAGCTCCCCCCTGGTGCGGGCTGCTGAAGTCGTCGAAGTGAGCGGTCGGATCGTTCGGCACGTGGTCCATCGCACCCAGAACGCGCTGGAAGGCTTCTTCCCCTTCCGGCACCATACCGACCCAGGTCGAGTACCAGTCGAGAGCTTCGTTGGTGCGGCGTTCGCCGACGACCATCGTATTGCTCAGGCCATCGGTCAAATCCCGAAAACGAACCTTGCTGTTGTGGTAAAAGGTTCCGTCGCCGTTGCACTGGCCGGAGGTCGAAACCGGAGCCGTGCCCGGAGCATTCTCACAGCCATGCAGCTCTTCGGTACCGAAGACACCAACGTAGTTGGCGATCGGAAGCTCAGCGATCACGGTTCCCGGGGACCCTTCTTCTTCAATCTCAAAGCGAGGCGGCTTCGGATCCGAGGGACATTCGAACACGTTGATGTTGTTCAAACGGAAGTCGTCGTTAGCAGGATCGGCGATGCTGATGTTCGCATTGAACAGATCGTAAATGGCCGGCTGTTCGAGGTACGGGAGAATCATGGTGCCCCAGCCGGCTCCGCTGACGCCATCGTGGGCGGAATGGGCCGTGCCGTCGACAGAGATCCAGCCCGGAGGCAGGGTGGTGTGAACATCGTGATAGTTGTGCAGGGCCAGTCCAATCTGCTTCAGGTTGTTTTTACAGCTCGAACGACGAGCGGCTTCTCGAGCCTGCTGAACGGCCGGAAGCAGCAGAGCCACCAGGATGGCAATGATTGCGATAACGACAAGCAGTTCGATAAGCGTAAAACCGGTGCGGCGGATACGGAGCGATAAAGGGAAAGACGTCATGAATGAAAATCCTCGGACAAGTTGATCGCAATAATAGAAGCGTATCGACGCGGCGTCTGCCGGAGGCGACGATACGGAAGCAGGGTCTGTGCATCAGCCCGCCGGCAACATTCGCTGTTTCCGGAATTAGGCTGCAGTCACTGGAGACTGGGGGGTTTAGCAGCAGACAGGTGGCCCACGGAGGAGGGGCCAGTTGCGATCGGCGGTCCGAGAAGCCCGACTCTCAGCCGGGCGGACAGCATCAAGCGTGGTATCCAAGTCAACGACGGCTGCAATTTCAGCCGGGGCCTGTGCCATGGACAGTAATTCGCAGACCGGGCAGTCCGATTCCTCGGGACACGGTTGCGGGGTCGGCCTCTCCTGCTCGCTTTGTTCGTTCGAGCTGGTTTCGGCGACCGCATGAGTATGAGCATGACCATCGTGGCAATGCGTATGCTCAACCTGAGAATCTGAGGTTCCCGCCTGATCGACATGGCAACATTCACCCTGCGGATGATAGTGCGCATGAGGAAGAATGACCCCGCCGGTCAGGTAGGCTGCAAGAATTACAAGATGTAGCAGATGGCGGATCATTGACGGTGTAGGGGATTCTACTGTGTACAGAAGATCGTCGAGCCGGAGGTCCTCGTGGACAACTTCGCCCGCTACGATCTATTCAGGTGTGCACACCGGAGCTCGTGAAGTTCGACCTTACCACAGGATTCTACGCATCGAAGCGCCGAAATGTCAGGAAAAAACGGCCTGCTGAACACGTTCTTCACGAATCGACCTGGGTGATGGCTGAATGTTCATATCTCTCTGTGGGCATCGCAAACGGCTGTCCGGGGGGTGGAGGGCCTTCGCGAACCGGGTGCGAAACGCCTTGCTGGGAGGGCCTCAAAAGGGCGGACCGACTTGATATTGACTCTTCTGGACCACTGAGGCTACCTTCCGCCCGATTTCCGGCTCCCGGGCGTCTTCGTCAATCTATTGACTGTCAACAAAAACCCATGGAAGGGTTGTACTTGGCATGCATCTCATCCTGTAAATCGGTCCTGTGTTGCGTCGCGTCACTTTGCGTCGTGATCGGAGGCCTCCCCTCCATCGATCCCCTCTCGCATAAAGATGTTTAACTCGTATGGATACGCCTGTTGCAACTACTGGTGCCAGAACGAGCTCTCCGCAATCCACCAGTTCCCGGTCTGCGCTCGGTCCATCCTCTGATGAGCCATCGCGGGACGGAAACCTGCCTTCCCGCGGAGTGTGGCTTCTTATTCTCCTTGTTGGCGCGACCGCGCTCACGGGATGCTCGACCACGAAACACTATCAGGCGGAGAAGCTCCCGCCGCATCTGATGGCTCCGCCACTCGAGAACGCTCAAACGATCGACCTCACGAAGCTCGCCACCGCGACGACGACGCAGGATCTGATCGGAGCCGGCGACGTGATTGAAGTCAGCATTTCAGCCGGTCTGGCTGCCACCGATACGACAACATTTCCGGTTCGCGTGACCGACGACGGAGCAGCTCAGCTGCCAATGATCGGTAACGTCGAGCTGGCCGGGATGAATCTTGAGGAATCCGAAGCCATCATCGCGGGGGTTTGCGTCGACAAAGGACTGTATCGGGCTCCCCACGTGACTGTGACAATGAAGCGACCCAAACTGCACCGGATCACCGTGCTTGGGGCCGTTGAAGAACCAGCCACTTACGAACTGCGAGCCGGCCAGTCCGATGTCCTTCAGGCAATTGTGGCCGCAGGCGGCCTTTCCAAAGACGCCGGCGTTTTCGTCCAGGTGCGTCATCCGGGCTACCGTGGCGAGAGTGACGGTTCGTCAGCTCCTCTGATCGCGGAGCTCGATCCCGAGTCTGGTGTTCAGACGGTGTCCAACGAATCGAAGGTGGTTCAGCCGATCGGCATGCAGACGGTTCGGGTGAATCTGGCCTCGGCGGCGACAGAGCGTCCTGAGACTCTCCGGCTGAACGACGGTGGGATTGTGATGGTCGAACGGCGCGATCCGAAACCAATTCACGTGCTCGGACTGGTCAAGAAGCCGAACCGATATGAGTTCCCGATCTCTGAAGACCTTCGTCTGCTCGATGCCGTCTCGCTGGCGTCGGGAACGGACAATCCACTGGCCGACAAGGTCTACATTATTCGAAACACTCCCGGTTCCGAAGAGCCGACTCTCATCGAAGCCAGTTTACGGAAAGCCAAGCGGAACGGTCGCGCCGATTTGCGACTCGCTCCAGGAGATATCGTGAGTGTCGAGCAGACGCCGACGACGGCCTTGTACGAGGCTGTCCGTCTGATCGGCTTCGGTATCAGCGGACGGGTCTTCTAGGACCACTGGACTTCAGCAGCAACTTGCCTCAGGGCATGTTTACTCTGTGAACAACGAACGACTCGACGCCCATGCAGGGATTGCAAAATGTTAACGCCTGAGAGTCAGGACTCGATTCAGATTCCCCAAACCCACGATGCGCACAATCCGCTGCAGAGCGTCATTCGCTTCGCGCAGTCGCTGATTCGTCGCAAGTGGACGGTGCTCTCGTGGCTGTTGCTGACGACGAGTCTGGGAATTACATATTTCGCCATGGCGACGCGACTCTATGAATCGAGTGCCGAGCTGCTCATTCTCCACACTGGAGAAGGCAATATCGATCAGACCCAGCAGAGTCAGAAGATGCTGCAGGATCAGCTGCCAACCTACACCAAGGTTCTGGCGAGCGACGAAGTTCTGAAAGGCGCGTTGTTGCGATTGCCTGACGAATATCGAGCCGACTTTATCGGCATGACCAAGCGGGAAGCGATTAACAAGCTGCGCGGAAACCTGTCGGTGAAGTCGACTCGTCAGACTAACCTGCTTCAGGTTTCCTACAAGGCGGAGTCTCCCAAAGCAGCCGTCGCCATCGTGACCGAAATTCTGAATGCCTACTTCGCGTTCATGCAGGACATGCATCAGAACACGTCCCGCGAGACGCTGGCTCTGCTCAGCAAGCAGAAGGATGAAGTCGAACGACAGATCGCGCTCAAGCAGGGCGAATTGCTGCGGCTCCAGTCCGAGTCGGACTCCCTGCTGGGGACTGGCGACAATGTCATGAGCGTTGTCAACGAGCGTGTGATTGAAATGAACCGCGCGCTGGCCGCCGCTCAGCGGGAAACGATTGAAGCGCGTGCGTTCTATGCATCTGTGGAGCAGGCCGTCCGGACCGGGCAGAGCCTGCAGCAACTGATGAATCAGGCGAACGAATCCCTCGCCAATGAAATGATGAAACGCAGCGTGGGGGTGGACAACTCCGACGCGCTGACATACGCCCGACTGCAGCAGCAGTTGATCGAAGACCAGGCCAAGCTGAACGACAAGCTCGCCGGAAAGCTCGGACCGAATCACCCCGAAGTCCTCGAACTGCAACAGCGAATCAAGGCGTCGAAGGAATGGATGGCGGGACGGAGTTCTCAGGCTGTTCGCGATGCGGCAATGCTCAACAAGGATCTCGGGCCGAAACTGCTCGAAGTCGCTCAACAGCGTTATCTGCACGCGGTCAATCATGAGAACGAGATCTATGCCCGGTTCACTCAGGAGAAGCAGGTTGCTTCGCAGATGAACAATCGAATCATGCTGCTGCAGCATGCCGAACGGGACCTGGCTCGTCTGCAGGTGGACTATGACATGTACCGGGAGCGAATCAACGCCCTCGATCTCAACCAGCAGGCAAGTCTGCGAACCCGCATCACCAAGCACGCCGAACCGAACTCCAATCCGGTTTCTCCGAAGCTCGTTTCGACGCTCATGATCAGCATGTTCCTGGGACTCTTCCTGGGGGCTGCGTCGGTCGTGCTGTTCGACCTACTCGATGACCGGTTCCATTCTCCGGACGATATCCGACGCGAGATCGGAGCCCCGGTGATGGCGATGATTCGCGATATGCCGCCGCTGCCACACAGCCATGGCATTGAATCGATTTACACCTACACCAAACCGAACAGTGTGGAAACCGAAGCGTTCCGGACACTGCGAACAGCGATCGAATTCGCCTGCGAACAGCATCAGCGGATCAGCATCACGAGTACCGAGCCAAGCGACGGAAAGACGACCGTGATGTCGAATACCGGCGTGGCGTTCGCTCAGGCCGGCAAGAAGACATTGCTGATCGATGGCGATATGCGTCGCCCCGGATTGACCAAGCTGTTTAATCTCAAAGGGCAGAATGGTCTCTCGACGATTCTCCGCGACACGGCTCCGATTGCAGAGTCGGCCGAGGCGAATCTGGTGCGGACCGCCCACGAGAACCTGCATGTGATTCCCGCCGGACCCCGTCCGATCAACCCTGTGGAACTCTTGACGAGCGATCGGTTCCCGGAGCTGATTGCCTGGGCCGAAGCCGAGTACGACCAGATCCTCATCGATGCTCCGCCTTCGCTGGCGGTGACCGATCCGGCAATCATCGGGCGTCTGGTCGATGGCGTCATCCTCACGGTTCGACCGGACCGCAACAAACGACGAATGATTATTCGAGCTGCCGAATCAGTAACCGTTCTGGGCGCCAATCTGATCGGGGTCGTCGTTAACCGGCTGTCGAATGCCAGTGGCGAGTACGGCTATGGTTACGGCTATGGCTACGGATACGGTTACGGACACGATGAGAACGAGTCGGATGGCGAACCGGCTCCAATGGCCGCCGAGCACATTCCGCGACCCCGGAAGCGGTTCTCGCGCGATGAGAACTCGGACCGGTTTGCGGCGTGATCATCAACAGCTGGCATGACGAAGGTGCCGTGGAAAGGAATCTGAACCGTGGCCTTTAATCCGACCTATTCCAGTCGATCGCGGCGACGGTCTTCCTCACACTCTGGGCGACGGCAGGGCAGTAGCGGACGGTCGACCGGAACCGTCGACTACGTGGAGCCTCAGTCGCCGCTGCTTAAGCTGGCAGATGTGTCGCTGTACGCGGGCCTGCTGGCGGTCGTGCTTGTCTTCGGTGGGCGAACTCCGATCGGCAGCCTCGTTCTCGTGGTGGCGACCGGCATTACGGCGCTACTGTGGTGCGGACATCGGATGCTGACGCGGTCGGCTCCCTGGATCTGGAGTGGATTCGAGCTTCTGCTGGTGTGCGCGGTCGCACTCGGCCTCTTTCAGTTGATGCCGATGTCGCCGGAGATGCTCGAAACGGCATCCCCGGCCATCTCGACGTTTCTCACTCCCGATGCGGAACTCGGAGCCGAGATCGACTCGCCGTTGACGACCTGGGATCGGATCTCGCTCGCACCGTCGGAAACGCGACTGACGCTTGCTCCGATCGCCTGCGTACTCGTGCTGTTTCTGCTCCTGATTCAACGGTTTCGGGATCGTCAGCACGGGAAAAAGGTGGTGCTGGCGGTGGGATTCGGCACGGCTGTTTTCGCTGTCTTCGGATCGGCTCAGTATCTGTTAAGCAATGGGAAGTTCTTCTGGGTTTTCGAACACCCTTACACGAACACGGCTGCGGTCGCTAAAGGATCGTTCACAAACTCGAATCACTTCGCCGGTTTTCTGGCTTTGTCGCTGGGACCGTTGCTGGCGTGGGCCATCTCGCGCAGCGGGGAACGCCGCTCCTCACGAGATCGCATGGACAATGGTCCGACGGCCCGTCTGATTGTCGGTGCACTTGCCACATTCGCGTTGCTGGTCGGGATCGTGCTGACCGGTTCTCGCGGCGGACTGCTGCTGGCTGCCACGGCTCTCGGTGTGTCGCTCCCATTGATCATCTTCCGCGGACTGGCTGATGGCCGGACACCGATCGCCATCGCAGTCGCCGGGGTGCTCGCACTGGGCGGAATGTCGGTGGTAGGCGAGAAGATCCTCGAACGCAATGCTCAGGAACTGGTGACGTCGAATCTGACCGATCTGGATACAGGCGATGCTCGCAGCTTCGTCTGGAACGCCAATCTCGCGGCTCAGCAAGAGTTTCGCTGGTTTGGAACCGGACTGGGAACACACAAGCACGTCATTCCGGCTTATCACGCTTCGGAACTTCCCGAGCACGTCTACACGCATGCCGAAAACAGTTATCTGCAGATTGGAACTGAAACGGGCGTCGTTGGCTGGCTGCTGGCAGGCTGCGGGATCCTCCTCGTAATTCATCGTCTGTTGACCCGAATCGTCGGAGCACGCAGATCACCGGCTGAGATCGCAATGATGACCGGCGTGGGAGCCAGTTTCTGCGTGTTCCTCGTCCAGGGCGTTTACGACTTCGCCTGGTATGCACCCGCTTACATGCTCGTGCTGGGCATTTATCTGGCTTACGTCTTCGCGGCTCCGCGGCAGGTCGAAGCGACACCTGTTCCACTGCAGTGGAGAGGCCTCTCGGCGGGCGTTTGCGGCTTGTGCGCACTGGCGATTGTCGGAGCAGGGGGACTTGCGATCTGGCCGGCTGCTCAGGCAGAACCATATACCGTCGATTACATGCGATACACAAATCGAGCCAAGCAGTTCGACGATGTGAAGGATGAACTGCATCTGCTCAAAATTCGACTTGGACTACTGAAGAACGCACTTCGGTATCACCCCGAAGACATCGACAACAACATCCGGATTGCGACCAATCTGCGTCGGGTCTTTGAACTGCAGGATGCCGCTGGTCAGTTCCCGATGCCGATACCGCAGATTCGGGCAGCCGCCTATGCCGGGGGATTTGAGTCGACCGAACAGTTGCAGGCCTGGCTACAGAATCCGGCCATCCTGCAGCGTGGGTTTCCGCTGATGAAAGCCTGTCTCCACTTTGCGGGACGTGCGGCTCGCGAGTGTCCGGTGCGATCTCAACCGCTGTTGATACTCTCGGAGTTTTGCTTCATCGAGAACCCGGACAGTGCCCTCTCGGAATACTACATCACGCGAAGCGAACGAGCCGAACCTCATTCGTCGGAAATTGCCTTCTCACGGGGATTCACCGCCTGGAATCAGGGAGAAGTCGACAAGGCGATCGATTACTGGAAGCCGATCTTTTCAGCTAACGAGAAGAGTCAGAAGCGAATTATCGCCCTGCTGAGCCCTGCGATCAAGACCGCCGATTTCGACACGCTTTTCGAGCCAGATCTCGCGGCATTGACTGCAATCGTCCGGGCGTACAAAGACAAGGAATCGGATCACTTTCCCGATGCGGCGATCTATCTTGCTGAGAAAACAGTCAGCACACTTCCTGAGCTGACACTTGAAGAGCAGAAAACGTCCATCAGCGCCACGTTCTCCTATCTGAATGCAGCCGGCGTCGTCAACACGACCACGCGGCTCATCGAGATTACCACGCCGTACGTCGAAAGCGATCTGGAACTGCGGAGCGCCTTTGCCCGCTGGCTGGCCAAGCATGGCGAGTACACAGCCGCGACGGGGCATCTGGAATACTGCCTGTCGCGTACTCCGGGCGATCCCAAACTGCAGGATCTCATGAAAACCTGCCGCCAGTCGCAGCAGTCCTTCCGAGCCACCGGCTTCTCCAGCGGCGGCATTCGGATGCTTCGCTAAAGCCCTGAGGATTATCGCGTCTCCGCGGTTACGGCGTATCCCAAATCCGATCCGAAAGTGTCTTGTAGCGTCTGGGGATAGACGACTGCCGATTCAAACCAGAACCGGCCAGCATCGCCGCCCCGACAGCCGCCTGCTCCGGATGGACGGGCATGACGACCGTGCAGCGATATCGGTGAGCGACGCGGGAAGACAACCAGGGGAAATGCTCGAAGAAGTTCCCCGTGAGCACGATCCGTTTTCGGTTTCCCCGCGAATGTGGGACCTCATCGAATGGTTCGCAGACGCAATTCAGGACGCCGACAACCGCCGCGTACGACATTTCACGCAGATTAAAATTCAGGTCGGTGAGATTGCTGAGATGCCCGCGTCTTTGTCGATCCGATCGGGTGCCGGAGAACACGGGTTCGAAAATGGGGAACCCATCTCGACGGCCTGGCTTTGCGCACTCGGTCGCTGCATCCTTTAGTCGCTCGAGTAACTCGTGTTCCTCCATCTCGAAGCCGAGGTCCCGCAGCCAGCCATGAACGCTGCGAACATAGGTCTGCCAATCTCGTCCTCCGCTCACGCCCGCGCCGACGTTCAGCAAATACCCGTCGAGAAAAGGACGCACTTCGATCGATTTGGAAGGCAGAAACTCCCGAGTTGGCCAGCAGATCTGACCGCCGGTGCCGATGTTGATGAGCAGATCCGTTTCCGGATTCTCGATCGCCGCATGAGCAGCGGCCTGATTGTCGCCAATTCCGAGGTAGACCGGCAGTCCTTCAGGAAGCGACCACGTCTTCGCGGCTTCCGCTGTCACATGCTGAGCAACCGAGCGATCGTCGCTGCAGGCTGGAAACAGTGTCGGATCGAGCCCGCTGATCGCGATGACCTCTTCATCGACCCGGCCGTCCCGGACATTGTAGATCCCCCACGAAGCGGCAAACGTGGGATCGATGACCGTCGGTTCCGAAGACAGCACGCTGCGGAAGTAGCCGGTGATGTCGATAATGGCTGCCGTCTCCCCGGGAAGGAGTCCACTTTTGTGCAAGGCGTAAACGTTCAGCAGGGCATATCCGGGATGCAGATCACACCCGAGTCGTTCTCTGACTTCCTCGGTCAGTTTTCGTTTCAGTTCGGCGCTCCAGGCTTCGTTCCCGGCCGACTTCAAGCTCAGGCTTCTGAAGTCGAGCCAGGTGATCAGATCCGAAACGGCTTGGCCGGCCGCGTCGAGACAGATGAAGCCATGCATCTGCCCGGTCAACCCGAGAGCCAGCGGTTCGGCGTTCGCTTCAGCGAGGACGCTCTTCAGGCACTCTTTCGCCACGGCGGCAAGCCGATCCAGCGACTGGATTCTGGCCAGAGGATCTTCGTGCGGAAGAAAGGCGTCGTGCTTTCGGCTGTGAACGCCAAGCAGTTCGCCATCGGGTGAGATCGAGACGGCCGAGACGGATGTGGTGCCAAAGTCGAGTCCGAGCAGACAGTTCATAGCGGTAGCCGATGGGGGACAGAGAGGCGAGGGAAAAGGTTCAGCACCTTTGACGTCCTTCTGGAATCTCAGTAGCGTAACGGATTACCGCGATCGGGGCAGCCGGTCGCGGCCGGGCTGTCAGTGCGCTTGATGCGGCAACGGAAACGGGAACGCGTTGAATGAAGAAAATCGTCGGAATTCTGGGCCTGTTGATCTTCGTCTGTCTGGTGACGGCGTGGAACAACCCGGCGTTTCTCAAGCCGACCAACATCGAGCAGCTGCTGCACCGAACCTCTTTGTTCGGCATCATCAGCCTCGGTGCAGCGCTGGTTATCATGACGGGCGGAATCGACCTGTCGATTGGCTCGGTGATCGGTTTGTGTGGTTCGCTGCTGCCATTATTGTTGACTCAGTACGAATGGTCGGTCCCGGCTGCGATATCTCTGGTGGCTGGCCTCAGCGTTGCGATCGGACTGGCGCATGGTCTGTTGATTACCAAGCTAAGACTCCAGCCATTTATCGTGACGCTTTGCGGCCTGCTGTTGTATCGGGGACTGGCCCGCTGGGTGGCCGAAGACAGCAACCAGCGTTTCGGATCGGATTATCCCGGACTGATGTGGTTCGTCCGGGCAAAGATCGAGTTGCCGGGAGCTTTCGATATTCCGGTGCCGGCGATTCTGTTCGCACTGCTCGCCGTCATTTGCTGGATCTTTCTCAACCGGACCGTCTGGGGGAGGCATCTGCTGGCGCTGGGCCGAAATGAGCAGGCGGCTCGCTTCAGTGGTATCGCGACCGATCGGCTGGTCATTCTCTCCTATGTCGCCTGTTCCGCGCTGGCTGGTCTGGGGGGCGTGCTGTTTGCGCTCGATCAGAATACGGTCCAGCCGAGCGCTCATGGCAACTTCTACGAACTTTACGCGATTGCCGCAGCTGTGCTCGGAGGCTGCAGTCTCCGGGGGGGAGAAGGGAGCATTATCGGGGTCGTCATCGGAGCGGCATTGCTGCGCGTCCTGTACAATGCAATCATTCTGGCGGATATTCCCGCCCAGCTGGAGTTCGCGATCATCGGAATGGTGATCCTGGGGGGCGTGATTGCTGACGAACTGATCAAGCGGCTGGCGGCGCGCCGACGACTCAAGGCCGCACGGGCACTGGCTTCGACACGGTCAGACGACTGATAGAACACGGAATGCTGGATGACTGACACCACCGGGGAGATCAAAGTCGACGGAGCCGTTTCCGCCGCGAAGTCACGCTCGAGAACCTCGGTGCGGAACCTTCTGATTCTCGCGATCGTGCTCCTGGGAGGCAGTCTCGTGTTTCTGGCGATGGTCCAGCGGAAGTTGATCTACCATCCGGTAAAATCAGCGGCACTCGATCCAGCCGACTGGGGATTCCGTCCCGGTCGCTGTCTGGATGTCGAAGTGGAGATCTCGCCCGGAATCACGCTGCACGGCTGGCATGTGCTTCCCCCTGACCACCAGGCGCTCGATCGGGACGAGCAGATGCTCGAGCTTGAAGCCGGTCGGCCCGCAATTCTGTTCTTTCCGGGTAATGCGGGACATCGCGGCTATCGAGCCGATCATTTGCGTTTGCTCAGTAGTCTGCAGGCCGATGTCTTTCTGGTGGACTATCGCGGCTACGCCGAGAACCCGGGGGCTCCCAGTGAAGCAGTGCTGACGGCGGATGCCCGGAAGATCTGGAACCATATGACGGACGAGCTGGGCGTTCCCGCAGAGCGGATCATCCTATTGGGGGAATCTCTTGGCGGAGGCGTGGCGACCGCGCTGGCCAGTGAGCTCTGCAGCGACGGGGTGAGTCCCGGCGGACTGTTCCTGGAGTCGACATTCAGCTCAATGACGGAGACGGCGCAGTTCCATTTCCCATTGTTGCCGGTCAGTCTGCTGCTGGCGGATCGATATCCCTCCGAGAAGCGAATTGAATCGGTCGACTGTCCGATCACGATGATCCACGGCCGCAGGGACGAGATCGTCCCTTTTCCGTTGGGAGAGCGACTCTTCGCAGCCGCCCCGGAACAGTCTGCGAATGGGGTGGCGAAGTCGTTTGTGGAACTTCCGGGTGTGAATCACAACGACCTGCTTCTACTGGCCGAAACGGAGTACCTGAGAGCGATGGACTCTATGCTACGGAATGTTCGGAGCCGGTGAGTCCGGGCGTCGACGATCCGCTGGTCGGCCAGAGCGATTCGATCGCCTGAACGAGATCCCGGTATTCGAACAGTTCGTCTAAGTGTCGGTGCAGACGCGACGCCGGTTCGGGCTCATTTTGCGAAGTCGCGCCAGTGCTCGCAGTTTTGCCGGTTGCGGAGGCGTCACCAATAACGACGCGCGGAATCTGGCTGGTCGCCGGATTCGCTTCTTCCCGATGGGCAGCGACGCGGGCGTTGATCACAACGACCGTTTCTGATTCCTGAGGATTGTGATACTCGATCTGTTGCCAGGATTGGACCGGCCGAACTTCCGTCCCGGCTTTGCCGAGAACGGCGCGGAGCACTTCCGCAGTATCCCGCTGGGAATCGAGCACAAATAGACGGCGAGGCTGCTGCACGAGTTCCTCCTTGAACTCACTCACGACACGGCTGGAAGCTTTGGCCCGACGGGACTTCTTGTCCTGAGGACCGGCGAGGCGTGCGGGAGAGTATCGGGTTGGGCGATCTGTGTCAAAATCAACTTTGACGGAATGCCGACGGGCGCGCCGCAGAGTCCTCCCCGGTTACCGACGTTTCCTGTATTCCCGCAGACCGCCCCCGCGGATGCCCATAAAAAAAGACGCAACATTCGAGGAATGTGCGTCTGAAATCGCTGGATATCCGGGAACCCGAAAGTTGAGCAGACTTCCGACTGCCCGTAATCCAGTTGGTTTCATCGGGTTAACGGTCTACTGGAGCACCTGAATAGCAGTTGCTCGCGGTCCTTTCGGTCCTTCTTCTTCTTCATAGTGGACCTGCTGTCCGACTTCCAGAGTCTCAAACTGTGCATTCTGCAATGCTGAGACATGGAAGAACAGATCGCCCCGGTCCCCCTGAATGAATCCGAATCCCTTATCGGACACAATCTTCTTAATCTTACCCTCCGGCACCTCGCACACTCCCTACCACACTCCGCACTAAAGCCAAATTTCGCATACGGCCTGCGGCTGTGGCAGAAGTGACCGTATACGTCACCAGAAAAGTTCCGGCCGGTCCGACGTCGTGCCGGCAACAGCCTTTCCTCTAACACACTTAGTCATTCGATTCCGGGGAAAGGGTGCGGCCTTCGATTCCCGGAACGGGCTTCAGTCAAACTTCTTAGGGAATAATCCCGATATATTCGACTTTCCCGATGCGCGTGAGTCTACCACCGATAATGGAGAATCGTCCATCTTGAACTTCGAAAATTTTGTGCTACAGCAAAATCAGAACTTCATCAGGATCGTTTGTTCACGTACGGGGTATTGGTCTCGACTGCAGCATTCTCGGCGATATTGACCCAGACGTGAACGTGAGGGGCTCCGCGGAAGTGCCAGACAAATGAAGGGCCCTCGAGCCGCCAGTTGTCCCATACGCGGTCCTTGCCGATGTCGTTATCGGTGTAAAACGCCAGGGCGCAGGAGTTGAGTCCGCCTTGCGTTTTGATGCACTGCGTCACCTCGTCGCGGTCAGATTGACGGAACGGCTCGACGAGAGACTGGAGGGTTTCCTGCAGTGCTTCCTGCTGATCGGAGGAGAGCTCGGACACGGGAATTCCCTGAATCTGCTTCGTGTCGCGAAACGCGATATCGCCTTCGCTGGGAGTCCGCCGGACTTCTGCCAGTTTTCGCTGCCGACCATCGAGCATCTTGTAGACTTCGTTGGCCTTCAGCGCCTGTTCCCAGAAAACATTCTCTTTGTGATCCGGGCCTTCATTGAATTCGCCCAGCGGGTCGTGCCCGTAGAAAATCGGACCGCCGAACGCGAGATGATCGGCGGAGTTCCCGTCGCAGCGAAGTGTCATATGGCGGCCCGTCATCACGAACTCGAAGCGGTCGCTCTCCGGATCCCCGAAAATGGCAATCGCCTGGTTGTCGCCGAAGCCGCCGTTGTCGTCTTCGACCTGCTTGTAGTACCGAGTGTGCCAGTCGGGATGGATGATGCCTTCGAAGATGGCCCGGACCATGTCCTGCTGTTCGTCGGTGAAGTACTTGCTTCGAACCTCCGGCTTGGTGATCGTCCAGTTGTTGTTGACATGGGTTCGCAGCAGGCCGCGTCCCTTTTCCGTGTGATCCCAGCCGAAGCAGATCTCCTGACGCTGTTTTTCGGAAAGGGAGGCGAACAGATGCTTCACGGCCGATTCCGGCGTCTCCTTCGCCTTGGCGACAGCCTTGTTCACATCGAAGAGAGCCGCAGTGAGAGGTGTCGCTGCGCCGAGAGCCGCCGTGGCGGCGAGGCTGGTCGTGAGAAACTGACGTCGATTCAGATCGGACGGGGAGGGATCGAAGGAATGGGTCATGGCGTACTCCTGCGAAAAAGGGGGCCCGGTTAGGGGAGACTTGTCATAGATACAGCATACCAGATCCGAGAACGGTTCGGAAAGGACTGATGCGTATCGATCGCAGTCAGTGGGAGACCTGGTCTCCGGTTTCGCAAGCGAGCGTCCGTTTTTGTCTCGTCCTCAGCGGGCGGGGCGTCGGCGGGTCAGCGGGCGCATGGCGGCCAGACCGCATCCGAGCAGGAAGCCGGCGAAGTGAGCCGTGTTGGCAATCGGCCCAAAAATTCCCGTAAGGCAGAGGAACAGAAAGCCAAGCATGAGATACACGGTGAGATCCGGCAGGCCGATGCCCAGTCGTGGTTCCAGACGACCTTTGATCCAGATAAAACCGAACAGGCCAAAATCGACCCCCGACATTCCGCCGAACGTCGGATCCTTATCGAAGACGAGGGGCGGGATCTTCACATAGAACTCCGCCAGATTGGAGAAGACTGCGAGGAACAGGACCATCACCAGAAATCGCCAGGAGCGGAGTCGGGGCTCCAGCATCGCTCCGAAGATGTACGTCCAGTACATGTTGAACAACAGGTGGAAGGCATCGTAGTGGACAAAGATCGGCGTCACGAGCCGCCAGATTTCCCCGCCACGAATCTCCCGCAGATCGGTATAGAAGCGAATTCGATCGTTGCCGGCTGGCTCGAACGACGCGATGGTGAAGTCGGTGATCAACCCGTAGTCGTTATTGTCCAGAGTGATCATCAGCGTGACGACGACGCTGATCGTGATCAGAAAGAACGTGATGGGAAGATGACCGGCACCGAGGATCGCGGGCCGGCGTCGAACTTCAAGTCGCCGACGGACAGCTTCGAGAGCCTGCTTCTGCCGGGCGACGCGGAGAGCCTGCCCTTGAGCCACCTGTTTTTCGAGCTCGGGGGAACTCGGATCGTTGCGAAACTCTTCCAGAGCCGCGCGGGCTCGGGGCACATCATCCTCTTCGATTACCCACAGATCCCAGACGCCGTCCGCAGGATCGACTCGGGAAGCGATTTTTTGCGACAGCAGATAATCGTGAAAACGGCGGGCCTTGGCTTCAGTGTCCAGTGTTCCCAAATGTCGCATGCAGAATCCTTTTGCCGCCGTCGCAGAACGCACTTCGAGTGAAGAACCGCGGAGAGTGTTGCGGAGACCGGCTGGTCACGTCCCGCTGGTTATCGATCAGAGCCCGCACCTGCTATAAAACTTCACAGATGCAATGGGACGAACGCGATCTCCTCCGAGTCTTTCCTGTCTTATAGCAAAGTCCAGCAGCAATGAAAGTTCGATGTCTCGCTCTCAACGCCGATCAGGGCCCTCATTTTCCGATGCTGGAGCAGCACGGCTTTACGCCACTGCCCGCCAATCGTAACGTCAACTTTCACCAAAGCGACATTCTGATCGAGCAACTGCAGGGCTGTGTCGGGGTAATCGCCGGAACGGAACCGTACACAAGACGCGTAATCGAATCGTCCCCGGAATTGCGGGTTATTGCGAGAATCGGCGTCGGCTTTGATGCGGTCGATCTCGCTGCCTGTGATGACCGTGGCGTCGTGGTCACGACCACGCCAGGAGTGAACCATCATGCCGTAGCCGAGCATGCGATTGCCATGCTGATGGCGCTCGGTCGCGGGTTTCCGGATCGCGATCGCTACGTCCGCGAAGGAAGCTGGAAACGTTACAGCACTCCGCGAATCGAAGGAAGCACCCTCGGCCTGATCGGTCTCGGTCGCATCGGCACTGCAGTCGCCCGGCGTGCCCTCGGGCTGGGGATGCGCGTGATTGCTTACGACCCGGGGCTCGATGACGATGCGATCCGGAAGATGGAGATCGAGCCGCGAGAACTCGATGATCTCTACGGACAGTCCGACTATGTCTCGCTGCACTTGCCAGTGACGGAGGAAACGCATCACCTCATCAACCGTGAGACTCTGGCTCGCATGAAGCCCGGAGCCGTGCTCATCAACACGGCTCGAGGCGCTCTGGTAGACGAGGCGGCGTTGTGTGAAGCTCTTCAAGACGGACATTTGCGCGGAGCGGGACTCGATGTCTTCGAGGTCGAGCCGCTTCCTTCCGACAGTCCGCTGCTCAAGCTCGATCATGTTCTTCTGAGTGGTCATCTGGCCGGACTCGATCGAGAGTCGCAGCGGGACACACTCACCATGGCCGCACAGACAATCATCCGTCTGCAGCAGGGAGAGTGGCCCGGCGAAGTCATTCAGAATCTGCACAACTGCCAGGACTGGTCCTGGGCCCGATGAGCGTTCTCTGGTCTCCAACTTCGCTGATCCTGAATACGTTCTTCATCAACCTGTGTCATTCTGCGACGCAACGTCGCCCCTTCGCGTGCGCCCGCTGCCTCGCCCTCACGGTTTGCGAGAGGTCGGAGCATCCGCGCGTGGGTCAGCAGGAGAGATCGCACAGTTCAGGGAGATGAAATGCGGATTCTAATCGTCGATGCCGTCCGCAGGTTTCAGGAGCTGGCCCGAGCCGTGGTCAATCACGTCTTCGCGACGATCGATGTCGATGCGGCTGATGGTCTCGCGACAGCCAGGCCGCTTCTCAAACAGCGTCACTATGAGCTGGTCGTCGTCGACGCATCTCAGCTCGACTCCGGATCCCAGGATCTGCTGGCTCACATGAACCTCTGGTACGAGGCGACGCCGGTCGTGATACTCAGTGCGACCGGTCTGGAAGAGCGTGTGCTCGATGCAATCCGTCGCGGCGCGATCGGGTTCGTTCGAAAGGAGCACTTCAAGGAAGAACTGCCGCAGCAGATTCGCTCGATTCTGAACGCGACGATGCGATCGCAGCCAAATTCGCTGGCGGGGAGTCTGCTGAAAGAACAGACGACATCGTTCTGTCTGCCGAATGAACGAACGCTGATCGTGAAGGTTAACAACTACTGCGCTCAGCTCCTGCAGGTCTTCCAGATCTGCCCTCAGCGGGATCAGATGCGGATCCTGCTCGCGCTCGAAGAAGCTCTGACCAATGCCATGAACCATGGCAACCTGGAAGTCAGCTCCGATCTGCGGGGCGTCGATGACGAAGCGTATCTGCGATTGCTGCAGGAGCGAAGCAATATCCCGCGGTTCGCGAACCGCCGCGTCGAGATGGACATCACGGTGACGACATCGCTGGCCCGTTTCCGCATTCGCGATGAGGGGCCGGGATTTGATGTGTCCCGGTTGCCCGATCCCTGCGATCCGGCGAACATTGGACGCTCACACGGTCGTGGGGTCTTTCTGATGAGAACTTACATGGACGAAGTGCAGTACAACGACCTCGGCAACGAAGTCACGATGATCAAGTACAAGTCCGACCAGCAGGGGGGCTCCACGGACTCCGCGATCTGGACTCACGTGCAATCGCCGGAGATTCTGCAACTGCGTGAAGAGATGAATTCCTGACGCAGGACATTCTCAACACCGCCAAAAGAAAACAGCCGACCTTTTCGGGCCGGCTGTTTTGTTGCTTTCTTCCGCTCTCGTTAAGCAGCCCGGCTGAGCGGACGACGCGAGAGGGAAATCGAAGCGATGTCCTGCTGCTCGCGAAGCTGCTGCATCGATTCGGTCAGTGTCGGCATGGCGACGCAGAGCTCGCGACGAACCATGCGGGTCTGCAACGACGTCTCGCCGAATCCGAAGCTCTTTCGCTCCGCTTCAGTGAAATGTTCGGCGGACGCAGCGGCCCCGAACCAGCTGACGTCGAACGACTGAGCCAGACGGCGGGCGAACTGGATCCGGTTCACACGTTCCGCACCGGCAACGTGATACAGACCGGTGAGACTTTCGCTGAAAGCGCGGTTAAGAATCTGCGCCAGTTCCGAGGCGACGATCGGAGTGGCATGTCCCGGCTTCTGCAGGTCGGCACAGGTCTGACCCTGCTGCATCCGTTCGAGCAGGTTTTCGACCCAGCCGGTCTGCCCGGAGGTTTGGCTCCAGCCGAAGACGTGTGTCCGTACCACGAGTGCCTGTTCGTTCTGCAGGACGGCCCGTTCCAGATTCAACAGGCGTTGACTGATGATCGAAGAGCAGCGGCATTCGGAATCTTCTTCGTGAAACATCCACGGGCCACTGAGCACGGCATCGCTCGAAAGCAGCACGTAGGGGATGTTCTTCTCTTTGCAGGACGCGGCCAGTTCGGCAGACCGTTCGCATTGTTCTTCAGAACCGATGGAAGCTTGCGGATTCCAGGGAGAATCGCCCACGCAGGATGCATCGATGACCCGCTGCGGCTGTAGGTCCGCGAGCAGTTGCCCCGGACTGGAACACGCCCCATCGCCGCTGATCAGCTGGCAGCCGGGCAGTTCGGGAGCGTTGTGGTCGCAGATTCCGATCACACGATAATCGGCACTGAATGATCGGGCGAGGTTCGCACCTGCGACGGTGTCGACTCCAAAGATGGCAAGCGTATTCAAGCGATGGCCTCCCTGCTTGGACGAAGTCGTTGATCAAATCCGCGATCGATTCTCAATCGAATCGGGACAGATCGAATCCTTCGTGTTATTAAATTCCCCCTCCATGGGCAGCGGCTTCCTCTCCGAACGGCTTCGGAGACGAGAGCGACGCCGGCGTTTCCACAAACGCGGCGGGATTATATTCAGAGCTTGCAAGTTTTACCAAGATCAATTCCGAGTGCCCCGGTCTGCCCGAATTACGGAGCAGTCCGCCTGAAAAGCAGAGGTTTCCAACGATTCCCAAACCAATCGGCGTCTTTCGATCTGAACAGAAATCATCCGTTCAAGGCCCGAGAAGTTGCCTGGGGAGATCATCTTCCGAGAACGTAACAGATGTCCTATAACGAACGCCCCCCCCAGGCAGGATCTTCCACCTGCACCACTGACCGCAATCCCCTCCCGCAGGCCACCCGTCATGATGGCACTTCTGCTCCGGCGCCGAGTGAGGTCCGCAGTTCGACTCGGTCTGATCGCGTTGTGTCTCGTTGAGCTCTACAGTTGCCGTATGTCTGAGCCCGAGATTCAGCGGAAACGGGGGCTCGGTGCCATCTACGATACATCGTATTCACCGCCACCAGGCGGGCAGCCGGCCATCGCACGGCATCTTGATGAACTGCACGCTCGATACTCGCAAACGCTGTCCGAACCGGTCGCGGTCACTCAATGGAGCAGGGAACAGTCGACCTGGAACGTGTTCTATGCCACGAACCGCGCTCCTCAGGGAGAATCCCCGGATCTGCGATTCGGAAACGACGTGGCGGCAGCGGTCCAGTACGGACGAGCCGCAGCTGTTCTCCCCGGCCGCGAACGAGGGCAGGACCCGATCCCGCTGCCCGAAGAAACGGGGAAGATCTCTCTGATGAGCTTCGTTCCGAAGTTCCACAAAAAGGAGCCACGGGCCTACGCGACCCTTGATCGTGTCCATTCGCTCGAGCCCATCGAGTTCCATGCCGGCCTGAAAGACCAGATCGAGCGGTCCACCGGAAAGGATCTGCTGCTGTTTGTGCATGGTTTCAATGTCGACTACGAAGCCGCCGTGATTCGCACCGCTCAGATTGCCTGCGATCTGCCGTTCAACGGAGCGATCTGTTGTTACGCCTGGCCCTCACAGGGAGGCATCAGGAATTACGGAAAGGATGAAGCCTTCAACTCTGCGTCCGTGGAACACTTCCAGACATTCCTGCAGAATCTGATCGGCAATGTCCCCGAGGATACAAAGATCAACATCGTTGTTCACAGCATGGGGAATCGCGTGGTGATGCAGGCGCTGAACCGGATGCCTGAACCTCATGGCGACGCGAGGCCAGTCAGTCATGTGGTGCTGTGCGCCCCCGATGTCGGGATCAGCGATTACTATGGCTGGATCGACGGGGTGAAGAAGCAGTCCCGTCGCGTTACGTTATATGTCGGCGATGGCGATACAGCTCTGGCGGCGTCCAAAGCACTTCACGCCGAGCAACGGGTCGGCGATGCGCTTCCTCCCGTGTTGACGGAAGGGGTGGAAACGATCGACTGTTCGCCGGTTGAGCTCTCACTGATGGGCCACTCTTACTACGGGGGCAGCATCGAGGTCCTGTGCGATCTGTTCTGTATCCTCAAGGAAGATCTGCCAGCCTCGGAACGGAATTGGCTGACACCGATCCGCGAAGACGGGGAAACATTCTGGCGATTCACGTCCCAACCGACGCCCGTTCACTGGGGCTGGAATTTTCCTCCCGAGATCACCGGAGCCGGGGTCGTTCAACAGTTGACGCTGCAGCCCGACGAAACCCTTTCCAGGTAAGCGCAGCAACAAGGCCCGGCGCCAAAATCGCCGAGCCTTGCGCATGTTACCGTTCTCGGAGGATTAAAACTCCGGAGTATAGATCGGCGGAGCAGGAGAAGCCGGGGCGTTCAGGAAGTAGTACCGCTCGGCTGCGTCGATGGCGATGCAGATCGGTCCGTTCAGACGCTCTTTGTAGTTCCCGATCCCTCCGGTGTAGCCGTTGCGGATCGCGGAAACCATGTCCTGAATGGTCACTTCCGCTTCATCGGTCATGCCGAGAGCCAGCTGGCAATAAGCGATGACATACAGGTTACCGGCATCTTCCCGAAACGTGCGGGCGTGCTTGGCGAACACCAGAGCATCGTGCAGGCAGCCTCGGCGATAGCAGGCCAGTGAGACCAGCATCGACTGGTCGAAGGTGTAGGCGACAGGCGGGCCAAAGCCGACACGACGCAGCAGCACGAGGTGCGGCATCGAAAGACCTTCTGGCGGTTCGAACAGTCCGGCTGATTCGCTGGTCTCGATCACTTCATCGACGTCCACAGCGGTGGCGGGCGGCTGAAGATTAGTCGGTGCATCATCGATGGGAACCGCGGTCGCGGGCGGAGCAGTCGTCGAAGGAACAGGCTCGGGTTCCGGAAGCACGGTCGGTGCGGGGTCATCGGCCCCGGGCACGGCGACCTGCGCGAACAATACCTGACCTGCACACAGGCAGCTCAGAACAAGCAGCGGGAACATCAGTTTCGACATCATGGCCTCCGGAGCAACGTGGTGTGACAGAATCTCTATATTGCCGATTTTGTCTATGCTATCTGCTTTCAGGAGTGTGTCAATTCGTCTCCCTGTGAGAATAATTGAAGTTGTGCCGGGGGCCTGCAGGCTCCCGCGGCTTTCCTTGAGAGTGGATTGGAATCTTGCGGCGAAATTGGTCATAGTGCGGAACCACAGGCGGCTCGGACCGGTTTGGTCGAGCCGAAATCACCCTTTCCGCCATCCAGATCTCTCCCGTCCTCATGTCGATTATCCGCTCGCATACCTCGCAGATCCGGGTCCGTTACAGTGAGACGGACGCGATGGGTTTTTTGCATCACGGCAACTATCCCACCTATTTCGAGGAAGCCCGCACGGAACTGTTTCGGGTCAACGGCGGCGATTATCGGGCGATGGAAGAACGGGGCCTGTTCTTCGTGGTCGTTTCGATGTCGTTCCGTTTCCGGAGCCCGGCTCGCTACGACGATGTGCTCGATGTGACCGCGACACTCGAAAAGGTCTCGGCCGCCAAGCTCGAACACTCGTACAAAATTGAGCGGGGTTCGGTCATCGTGGCGGAAGGCACGACCGTGCTGGCGATGGTCGATCGAGCCGGTCAGGTGCAGCGAATTACCGATCAGATGCCCGGCGTGCAGAGCGATTGAGCGGAATCGCCTGGGCCGCGCTTGTGTTGCGTATCGTCCACCGATAGGCTGTTGTTCCATATCAAAAACCGTGCATCTGTTGTCGCAGATCCAGATGCGTCATCAAAACCCTCAGGCAAGATCCATGAACGAACCGGCAGCCGATTCTCCCGCCCAGACCACTGAAAGGGCCTACCTGGAACAGTTGCAGAAAAAGCCCTTTCTCACGCGAATGGGAGGCTATGTCTCCCTTTCCGGACCGGGCTGGCTGCAGAGTGCGATCACGCTCGGGGGCGGGTCGTTATCCGGAAGTCTGTACCTCGGCGTTCTGGCCGGCTTCGGTCTGATGTGGCTGCAGCCGCTCGCGATGATCATGGGCATCATCATGCTCAGTGCCATCGCCTACGTTTGCCTGTCCACTGGCGAGCGTCCTTTTCATGCGATCAACAAGCATGTGAACCCGGTCCTCGGCTGGGGCTGGGCGATCGCTTCTATGATGGCCAACTTCGTCTGGTGTATGCCGCAGTTTGCTCTGGGCACCGCGGCGATTCAGCAGAACCTGATGCCCGGCGTCTTCGGCGAAGGGGCGATGGATCCCTTTATCAGTAAGGTGATCATCGTCGCGATTCTGTTTGTCTGCACCGGCATCGTGATCTGGTTCTACGATTCGGGCGGACGCGGGATTCAGATCTTTGAAATGGTGCTGAAGGTCATGGTCGGCCTTGTCGTCCTCTGCTTCTTTGGCGTCGTGTTCAAGATGACGATCAGCGGGGATGGCCTCAACTGGGGCGAAATCTTTGCCGGATTCATACCTGACTTCTCCTTATTATCCCGGCCGTCAGACGAGTTCGCGGCCCTGTTGACCGCGTCCGGCGACCACGCACAGTTCTGGTCGGACTTCATCGTCAAGAATCAGCAACAGGTCATGATCACCGCGGCCGCGACCGCCGTCGGCATCAACATGACCTTCCTTCTGCCATACTCGATGCTTCGCAAAGGCTGGAATCAGGCGTATCGCGAACTCGCCATCTTTGACTTGGCTTTCGGTCTGTTCATCCCGTTCATGCTCGCCACGAGCTGCGTGGTGATCGCTGCCGCCTCTCAGTTCCACGCCACACCGGCTCCCGGCTTCCTCGGCGAAGTCGATGCCAGCGGGCAGCCGATAGTGCCGGCCAAGAACCTGGTCGGCAGCTACAACGGACTGGTCGAAAGTCGTCTGAAGAACGAACTCGGCGAAGAGAAATACGGCGAACTGGCTGCCGATCCGGAGGCACTCGCCGATGCCAAAGAGAATCTCCCGGAAGCCGACAAGACTCTGGCCGCGATGCTCGTCACGCGAGATGCGTTCAATCTGGCCGACTCCCTGAAAGCGCTCACCGGGCCGATCTTCTCGCAGTACATCTTCGGTGTGGGCGTGCTCGGCATGGCGGTTTCGACGATCGTGATTCTGATGCTGATCAACGGCTTCGTCTTCTGCGAAATCTTCAACCTGCCGCACACCGGAACGTATCACCGTATCGGCTGCTTCCTGGCTGGAGTTTCCGGAGCGATGGGGCCGTTCATCTGGCAGGGCGATGCCAAGCTCTGGCTGGCCGTGCCGACCTCGATGTTCGGGATGGTGCTGCTGCCGATCGCCTACATCACGTTCTATCTGATGTTCAACTCCAGGAGCCTGATGGGTAAATACCGCCCGCAGGGAATCAAACTGGTTGTCTGGAATATTCTGATGGGACTGGCCGTCGCCCTGGCTGCATTCGGAAGTTTCTGGAGTATCAAGTCGAGCCCGTATCCGACGTTCGGCTTCTCGGTCCTGGGGGCCTTTGTGGCTCTGGCCGTGATTGTCCAGATCTTCCGCAAGCCGGAACCGCCGACGCCGGATGATCGGGACGCCCTCGAAACTGTGGCGCAGCCGTAATCGAGACCGGAAGGCATCGCATGAACCGCTGGAGTGTTGTCGGAGCCGTCTTCGCCGGTCTGGCGGTCATCACCGGAGCCTTCGCCGCTCATGGGCTGGGAGATCGTTTCGAGAAACTGTATGGGAGCATGCCGGACAAAGTGGTCGCCGGCGCTCCCATCCCGGCTGCTCACAAGTATCTGGGCGACTTCAAAACGGCAGCCGACTATCAGTTCTGGCATGCCCTGGCACTGCTGTTTCTCGGGCTGACGGGCCGCCGCTGTCGACTGCTGACCGCGGCCGGCGTCTGCTTTGTTCTTGGAATCGTCCTCTTCTCCGGCAGTCTGTATCTGCTGACGCTGCTCGCGATGCCGAAGCTCGGAATGATCACGCCCCTCGGCGGGCTGGCCTTCATCATCGGCTGGGTGCTGCTCGCTCTGGGCCTGAGAGGCAGAGCAAAACCGGCGGATTCCGTTCGGAATTCGTGAACCATTCGCTGCGGCAGCCGTTGAGGGGAGGGGAAGGTCGGTCGGTAAGTCATTGCATTCGGCTGGCGAAACCGTCACGATACGATTGCCCCTTTTGAGCGGGCACCCCTGACACCACGATTCCCGTCGGCCTGAATAAAGGACGCTGCATGTCGGTCGATCCCATGACTCAATCTCCGGAAGTGAAGACCCTCGAAAAACAGGGGCTGCCCAAGAGCATCTATCTGGTTTCGTATCCGAAGATCGTCTTTATGTATCCGACGGTCATCGCCTCGCTCATCGTCGCGATCTGGATGCATGTCTCGCATGGACTGTACGGCCTGGAGAACGTCGGCGGCGTGTCGGTCACACTCGGCACCGTCTTCCTGGCGATCTTTGCCATGAACATGGTCGTGATCTCATTCGACTTCCCCCGCACGACCTCGCTGACTCTCTTCTTCTGCATCGCGGCGTTCATCCTGGGTGGCTACGTGCTGCTGACGAACGCCCCGGATCTGGCGCCGTTTATCACCAATACACTGACGCGGATCCGCCCGATCGCCAACGCCTTCTTCTATTACACGTTCTTTACGATCTTCGGACTGCTCTTCCTGCTGGTAAAACTCGGCGTGCAGTTCGATTACTGGGAAGTCCGCCCGAACGAACTGCTGCACCACCACGGCTTCCTGAGTGACCTCGAACGCTTCTCGGCTCCGAACCTGCGGATCGACAAGGAAATCAACGACCTGTTCGAGTACATGCTCCTCGGCTCCGGCCGCCTGATCCTGCACCCCAGCAACGAACGCCGGGCCATCGTCCTGGAGAACGTCTTCTTCATCGGCGACAAAGAAAAGTCGATCACCAAAATGCTCGGAGCCCTCCAGGTCCAGGTCCGCGACGACTCCAACTAAGAGCGTCCGCCTCAATCCGGAACCGGCAACAACCCGCCGGGTGCCATGCCCACGCTCGCGTGGGCATGCTTGCGTTTGGTATCGAACACACTCGTAGGAGCATCATGGCTAATCGTGAAGAAGTTATACTGAATCGCGAATTCTGGTATCTGGGATTCGTAAACTGTGGCTTGCAGGATGCGACAAGAGCCATGAGGGACTGGCTCATTCCTCAGGGGTTCCAGATGCCAGTGATCTTTGATGCCGATTTGAGCTCGGCACTGACTCGCCTTGCGCCTGGCGAGGGCCCACAGTCACTCCTCATAGAATGTCGAAACGGCTGGACGGCAGTTTTTGACGAGCTGGACGAACCTCCGTCACAAATCGTCGAGAACATTACGCAGCGAGTTCGGTGTCGTGGTGTCGTAGCGACTTGCGTGCCGAATACAATCTCGAAGGGCAAGAATACCGGGACCTGGGGAGCTACTCAGTTTTTGCTCTACGAAGATCATCCGACAGAGTTTCGCAACCTCGGCCGATCCATCAACGTCGTTAACATGTGCGGTAAATGGGAGATCCATCTTAGTGAAGACCCTCTCCCCGCAGAGAATCCAGACTGGTTCAGAGCTCGTGCAGTGCGAAACCGTTTTACGTTCCGGCATTTGACCTCGTTGCTGGAATCTCTCGGGATCCACGCGTACGACAAATCGTTTTACACGAAGAACTGTGCGTACTTCGCTCCCCGTCCGATCGAAGGACCGACGGCTGCCGAACGTGGCAAGGTGAAGATCAACGGCGTTTCGATCGAGCGGGGGGCGATGATTGTTAGTTACTATGGGAATCACAACGAATAGGGTCCGACAAACGAAGGGCCGCGGTGCCATGCCCACGCTCGCGTGGGCATGCTTACGTTTGGTATCGAACCAAAAGGGTAGCCCCGGTTGCTCCGCTACCGGGGCCGACGAAGTCGGCAGGAGGTGACGGTCTGGGCGTGCGGTCCTCGTTGGCCGACCTCCTGTAGCTTCGCCACCCCGGTTGAATCAACCGGGGCTACCTGGTGTTGAGCGCCGCCTGCAACTGCACGAAATTGAGCGAGGAGTCGCTGGAAACGTCTCGATGTGGCACGGCCGAATCCTTTCGGCAAGAGGTTGGGGGTTAGATACCAAACACTGTGTCACATCGAGATTTACGGCAACCCCAACCGCAGGGTTAACGGCGTTGCAGGCCACGTTGGATTGCTGCCTAAATGTGCCTCCGGGGACGTGGGCGCCGGGGGCTATTTATTCGAAGATACCCACGGTTCTCGTATTGGCTGAAAGTTGTCGTTAGGGTAAGAACTTTTTCAAGTGTTTATGGTGTGCGTATGGGCTGGAGGCGTTACTTATTTGTAGCAAGTGCAGGGGCTGTTTTGCTCGTGATTTCATTGCAGTGGTACTCGCAAGCTGCGATGAGTCGAGCTCGGCAAGCATACACGCATTGGATGGCTGGGCTCGCTGTGGTCGAATACATGGCAGAAAATGATAATAGGTGGCCAAATCAAATGGAGGACTTGCGTCCATATTATCATTGTGCCTACACGAAATTCGACGAAATTGACGAATATGTAACAATCGAGTTCGGTATTGACGTGCCAGAGTTGGTTGAGTTAGCAAAGAGTGGGGGATTCTCTGAGGGCGATTTTTCGCCGATTTGCTTTAAAGATGGATATATGTATAAATTTGAAGAGAATAATGGGAATTCAGTGATTTTTAGGTATCTAGTGAGCAGGCTGGAACGCGGCAGTACGGGGGGGCTAGGCCCGAATCCGCGGCATTAGGAACAGCGGGCGTCTTTTGTTCTTTCCAGTTCCGCACGCAGACCATTTATCTTTTAGAGCAACTCCATAATTCGACTGCAGGCGTTTGCAGGAGCGAACTCAAGTATTGCAGTTAATTAGCGCCCATGCGACTGGAGGGGAAGCATGAAAATACTCTAGACTGACGCTGACGAGCTCCGAGGACGCCTCCGGGGTGACGACGTATACCTACGACGCCAACGGCAACCAGACGCGGGTGGAAACGCCGGACAGCAGTATCACGACAACCACCTGGACCTACGAGAATCAGCGGAGCGTGGTAACGCAGCCGGATGGAGCGGCCACGACCTTTACGTACTCGCTGGTGAACCGGTCCGGGGACGAGTACTGCGTGCAGAAGCAGACGCCGAGTGAGACAAAGCTTCTGATCTGGGACAATAACAACGTGCTGCAGGAATACGCTCCCGGCGGAGCGACGCAGGTGCAGTACGTGAGCCAGCCGCGACAGTATGGGCTGCTGCTGCACGACTTCTCGACGGGTGGCACGCGGTACTACCACTTCGACGGCTTCCACTCGACATCGGCGATCACGGATGAGTCCGAGACGATCGTGAGCGGCTTTGCGTACAATGGGTGGGGCGAGGTACTGAACCTGCCGGGCGGCACGACGACGCCCTTCCTGTGGATCGGCGAGCTGGGCTACCAATACGACCCGGAGCTGGTGGATTACTACATCCGACGGCGGGCCTACGATCCGCGGATCGCGCGATGGCTGTCGATGGACCCGCTGGGAGTGGCGGGTGGTGTGAACCTGTATGTGTATGTCGAGAATAACCCGCTTGCGGGGGTCGATCCAAGTGGATTGCAACCACCTCGCAGAAACCCTCGCGGCGGAGGAGCATTTGGTCCCGGCGGCTTCGGTTTCGGACCCGGCAGGCCACGACCTAACGGAGGCCAAAATGGTGATATTGTAGGGGATGCAATTCCACCAACTACACTAGCGGATGAGAATCTCATAAACGATCCTCCATATATCGGGGATGCTGGAGAGTTGACTTGTGGTGTTGAGCTTAAGTTTACTACAGCATTTTGGGAGCCAGATCGACACGCATTAATCGTAATTACTGCCCCAGATGGATCGAAAATAGAAGTACGTGGCGGGCCGATGCATGGTTCGTCGTCTGGGCCAACATCACGACAAGAAATAGGCAATCCGTACGATTGCGACGAAGACCGCGACGGCCCATGGGGCCCCGTGATCGGGTATGTTGGACCTCACGGATTTTTAGGACGAGATCGCGAGGGTAAGGAAATTTACTCAAATGATGGACGTCCTGGCCAAGTATACAATAGTGTTGTTCCCATAAAGGCAAGAGGCGGTAGGTCGATTTGTGAACTTGCAAACTGTATTATGCGGGTCGCCAAGGCGCTTGGTAATTCTTGTCAAGATTACAATATTGGCACAGGGAAGATGAGAAACAGTAATACCTTTATATCGAGCATATTGTCCACTTGTGGTGTGGGAGATCCAAAGCCAAAGGATGTGGTTGCGCCGGGATGGGGTGAGCCATGGTACAGAATGTAGAACACGAGGAGTCGCACGCGGCGACATGGTGCTTAGTGGGTTTGTGCATCCTGCTAATATTCCTGGGATTCGCCGGGGTCGAGAGTGTAGTTGTATACTACAGCGATTTTATTTCACCATTGGCACTGTCTTTGATTGTAAACATGTTTCCTGTCGTGTTCTCAGTGGTAGTGGTAGTTGTTGCTCGCTTTATTAAGTGTTGGCGGCAGAGGGGCCCATGCCATAGCGATTTGTTTGTAATTGTAGCAATGGCATACACAATGATTGTTGTGTCTTGTGTCACTTGGGTATTGAATAGGCTCTTCATTGGGATGCTGGCCTTTTACTTTCATGGCAGGGCATTGTGATTTCGTCGAAGGGGACGACGATCACGGCTTATCAGTATGCCTACGACAGCGTGGGGAACCGGCTGAGCCGGGTGGACCTGCAGCAGTCGGAGGAGAATGTGACGCTCTGGCAGTACGACGCGGCCAACCGGCTGACGCAGGAGGGGACGGCGGACGCTCTGTCATGGGATACGCTGACGGTCGAAGAATGGGGGACTCTGACAGTCAACGAGTGGGCGGAGCAGCCGGTCTCGCGAACGGCGGAAGGGGTGACGACCTGGAGCGACGACCCGGCGGGCAACCGGGTGACGCAGGAGACGGCCAGCGGCACCACCACCTACACCTACGACGCGGCCAATCAGCTGACGAGCTCCGAGGACGCCTCCGGGGTGACGACGTATACCTACGACGCCAACGGCAACCAGACGCGGGTGGAAACACCGGACAGCAGCATTACGACAACGACCTGGACCTACGAGAACCAGCGGAGCGTGGTGACGCAGCCGGATGGAGCGGCCACGACCTTTACGTACTCCCTGGTGAACCGGTCCGGGGACGAGTACTGCGTGGAGAAGCAGACGCCGAGCGAGACAAAGCTTCTGATCTGGGACAACAACAACGTGCTGCAGGAATACGCTCCCGGCGGAGCAACGCAGGTGCAGTACGTGAGCCAGCCGCGAAAGTACGGGCTGCTGCTGCACGACTTCTCGGTGGGCGGAACGCGGTACTACCACTTCGACGGCTTCCACTCGACATCGGCGATCACGGATGAATCTGAGACGATCGTGAGCCGGGTGCCATGCCCACACTCGCAGGGGCATGCTTACGTTTGGTATCGAATAAGAAGGGTAGCCCCGGTTGCTCCGCTACCGGGGCCGACGAAGTCGGCAGGAGGTGACGGTCTGTCCGGGCGGTCCTCGTTGGCCAACCTCTTGTGGCTTCGCCACCCCGGTTGAATCAACCGGGGCTACCCGGTGCGTTTACTCGTGCATACGTCACGGTGAAGTCTTCAAGAACGACGTGTGTTAGCGATATTGATAAAACGACACGCGAGCAGATCCGGCAGGCGGCGCCATGCAATTCCAAGGACACGAGGAGGAATCCTCCTGATGTTATTGATAATCCTTATGCACCACGAACGGTGGGGTAGGTGATGGCTTTAAGATCGTGCAAGAGTTTTATTGCCCTGTGGATGGTTGTTGTGTTTGGGGTTGCTATTCCAGCTTCTTTTGTTTCTTACTTGATTGCTGCGTCGATCTACGACATGTTTCACTATCCGAATAGCTTTGCGGCTCGGATCCAAGATTTCATCGGTCTGACCTTCATTCAATTTGTGATTTTCGTGGTACTTCCGACGGTGTTTTCTTGCTTTACTGGAGTATATTTTACAGCGGTTTCTCAAGGGTTGACTGCTCGTGAGAAGATGTTTCGGATTGGGATGTTTATTTTGCTGAATCCTTTCTATCTGATTTACAGGTCGTTGTTGTATATTAGCTGGAAGAAGAGTGCCGAGGAGTGCCGTGGTGTCGGACCGGGTTCCTAGGCATTTGTGATCGCTAGTTCTCGTTGAAGTATTGTATGCTGTCCTAGTGATGAAGAAGTTGGGCCCGCTTCGATTCCGCTCATTGGATGTCGGGCGGTCTCGGGATCCTAGGGTAGATCGGTGTGTGCCACGTGAATCTTGTGCGTCAATGTGTATAGTTGAGTATGTGTGGGATGAACTCTCGTTTGTTGAGGGGGGGGGCCGCGGTGCCATGCCCACGCTCGCGTGGGCATGCTCACGTTTGGTATCGAACCAAAAGGGTAGCCCCGGTTGCTCCGCTACCGGGGTCGACGGAGTCGGCAGGAGGTGACGCTCTGTGCGTGCGGTCCTCGTTGGCCGACCTCTTGTGGCTTCGCCACCCCGGTTACCGTTCTTGATCGCGAAAAATATCCTCGGCTCGAAAGACGGCCCCGTCAAACAAACATGCCCACGCGAGCGTGGGCATGGCACCGGATGGTTTTTTGAGCGGCTTATCGCTGGAATTTGGGCGACATGGCCGCCTTCATTTCGCGTTGGGCGTCGTCTTTTTTCAGCTTGTCGCGTTTGTCGTGGAGTTTGCGGCCTCGGGCGGTGCCGAGTTTGATTTTGACGTTGCCACGAACGAAGTACGCCGAGAGCGGGACGAGGGTCAGGCCTTTTTGTGTAGCCGTTTCGGCGAACTTGCGGAGTTCCTTCTTGTGAAGCAGCAGTTTGCGGTGCCGGCGGGGGACGTGGTTCATCACGTTCGCCTGCGGGTACTCGCCGATGTGGCAGCCGAGGAGCCAGAGTTCGCCGTCCCGCAGGTGGGCGTAGCTTTCCTCCAGAGAAATCTGACCGTCGCGGATGCTTTTGACCTCGCTGCCGTGCAGAACGATGCCGCATTCCATCTCGTCGAGGATTTCGTAGTCGTGCCGCGCTTTGCGGTTGACGGCGATCGTCCCCGAGTTGGGATTGCTGTTACCTGATTTTGATTTCTTGCTGGCCATGGAAGGCTATTCTCGTCGGTCGTGTGTCGGAATCAAGAGTTGAACTGTCCGACACGCGATCAGGTCATCAGTTCGCCTTCTCGTTCAAACGGATTGTCGACCGGGTTCATTCGGCAGAGCATGATTCCCAGTTCATACAGGAACACGAGCGGAATCATCATCAGCATCATACTGGCCGGATCGGATGGCGTCAGGATCATCGAGACAAAGGCGATCACCAGCATGGCC
This sequence comes from Rubinisphaera margarita, assembly GCF_022267515.1. NCBI lineage: Bacteria > Pseudomonadati > Planctomycetota > Planctomycetia > Planctomycetales > Planctomycetaceae > Rubinisphaera > Rubinisphaera margarita. Next base: position 150,056 of record NZ_JAKFGB010000005.1, read on the forward strand.
ATGCGTCGCTGTTCCCGATAGACGGTTTCGGTGAAGACATTCAGCCGGTTCAGGAAGACCATCACGAGCGGCAACTGGAAGCTGAGACCGAACATCAGCGGCAGAAAGACGGCGAACGTGACCCATTCCGACAGCCGAATCTGCGGCTGGACATCGAGCCAGGAGTTGAAGCTGAGCAGGAACTCGAGGATGAACGGGAACACGATGTAAAAACAGAAAACCGCCCCGATGAGGAACAGCCCCAGGCTCATGGTGCCGTAAACGTAGACGAATTTCCGTTCGTGCGGATACAACCCGACCGCCACGAACATCCAGGAATTGTAGAAGATCCACGGGCTGGCAAAGACGACCCCGGAAACCAGAGCGACTTTCACATAGGTGAGAAATGCTTCCTGGACGTTGAGCGTCACGGGGCGGTTGGCCCGCTTCACGTTCTCCCGAAAGATCGAGAATTCGGGCGCACTGATCCGGATTGTGACCGCGGCTTCTTTGCCATCGGCATCGGCGTCCGCCGGAGCGTCCATCCGCTGGAACTTATCGGGCGCGGCCTGATGCAGGGCGTTCACGAGATCGCGTTGCGGAATCTGGATATCGATCTGCCGCCCTTCGAGGCGGGCTCCGTCATCGACAATGGCGTCGGGCCCTTCAGACTCCAGCGTGTTCTCTTCTTCTTTTTCCTCCTCGTTCATCCCGGAGAGCGAGTTCGACCATTTGGAGATCCGTTCGATGAACGTATCGGTCCCGATGTCGTCGACGCGGTACTTGGCCAGTCCCTGACGAATCAATGCCCGATCAATCGGTGCCCGGACGATGGCGACGAGATAGTTGCCGAAGATGAGCGTGAAAATCGAGACCACGATCACGCCGAGGAGGGCGCGGATGAGGTAGAAGCGGAGCTCTTCGAGGTGATCCCCGAAGCTCATGCTGGAATCGTCGAACAAGTCTTTCGATCTGAGAGCCATCAGAATTCTCACTTTTCGATCGGGAGGAGGTGCGCACAAAATCCGCGCGGACGAGAAGAAGGTGACGGAACCGTGATGGGTACTCATTCGGGCAAAAAGGAGTTTCGCCCAGGGGAGCAAACGCTGGCGTTCTCAAGTCGCGGCTCGACCGCCTCTCGCAGGAGGATCAGCACGAATCGTACTGCCGGAGCCGCTCGGGAAACCAGCTGCCTTTATTATGAACGGGCGATTCGACGGATGCAATGGACTTGGTGCCGGGAACGGGCCGGTCGCCTGCAAGTTCTCCGGCTTCCGTCCACGGCTTCCCCGAGCCGCAAAATCGTTAGAACAGGCTCTCCTTCGGGCTTGAATTCATGAAATATTGACTGATGATAAACGAATTCTCATGTTTACCCCCGACGAGGCTTCGGCTGCGTCGTTCGCTCCCAAGGAGACCCCCGATGTTCCTGCCCGCGTTTGATCGATCCCTGCGCTCATTTCTGGGTCTGATGCTGCTGGCCGGAGCCGCTGCGGCGACACTCGCGACCTCGTCTGTATCGGCTGCGGACTGGAACCAGTGGCGAGGCCCCAGCCGAACCGGCTATCTGGAATCGTCTCCGGAACTGATCAAATCGTTGCCTGACGGAGGACTCGAACCGGCCTGGACGAGTGGCGAGATCGATTCAGCCCGCAGCGGAGGCTGGGGTTCGCCGGTTGTCGCCGATGGCGTTGTTTATCTGTTCACACACAAAAAAGAGCTCGTGGGCGATCCGCCTCCGCCGCGGAAATATCCCTGGCTGGCTCCGGATAAACGGGGCGACATGACCGACGAAGAGTACCAGATCTACGAGGAAAACCGTCGCAACGAAGACGAAACGCATGCAAAGGCCTATCAGTTCCGCGAATTCGTCATGGCTTACGACGCCGTTGGAGGCAAAGAACTCTGGAAGAACCAGAGCGAGTCGACCTACACGCGGTTTCCGCAGTCGGGCTGTCCAACGGTGGTCGGCGATCGCCTCTACATTCTGGGAGCTGGCCGGCAGGCGCGGTGTCTTGATGTGAAATCGGGTGAGCAGCTCTGGCAGACCAAGTTGCCGGGGGAATTTCGCGATGAGTTTTATCAGGCCTCGGTTCTCGTGGCGGATGACATTGCTGTCTTCAATGCCACGCACCTTTTCGGGCTGAGTGCGCAGACCGGCGAAATTGTCTGGAACACGGAAAAGGACAACATCAAGGGTACGCACGCCTCTCCAGCAGCCTGGACCCACGGCGGAACGACCTATCTGGTTTCGGTGATCTCTGGTGGAGCTACAGTCTGTCTCGATGCGAAGACCGGAACTCAAGTCTGGAAAGCGGAATCCGACGGGGGACACGCTTCTCCGATCGTTACGGGCGATAAGCTGCTGGTTTATGGAAACAGCCGGAAAAAGGGCCTCCGTTGCTTCCAGATGACGCCGAACGGAGCCGAGTCGCTCTGGGTTTACCAACGCGTGACGGACAAGGGAAGTACGCCGATTGTGGCTGGAAATGCGGTGTTCGTGCAGGGAGAACGCAAGCTGGCCTGTGTCGATCTCGAAACCGGCAATCAGCTGTGGATGGCGAATCTCGACATGGAGAGCCCGCAGTGGGGGTCGCCGATCGCGGCTGGCAACGCCGGCTTCTACGCTTACGACGGCATTCTGGCCTTCTCGTTGAAGACAGAGGATTACGAACAGATCTTTGATGCCCAAATCGACCGGACGTATCGCCTCGTACCGACAGCCGAATTGCGAGCCCGCTTTCAGATGGACGCGACCGATATCGATGCCGAGACTCGCAAGGAAGGGCTGAAGAAGTATCAGCAGGAGATCGGCAAACACGGGCCGCTCCGCTGTGCCACTCCCGCGTTCGCAGATGGATTCCTGTATCTGCGGCTGAAGGATGGCCTGGCCTGCTATGATCTGCGAGCCAGTAAGCCGTCTCAGATTTCGCAGCGATAGGTGGATTTCATCGAGGATGCGCGAGATTGGCGGCCGGCCGACTCGCTGCTACCTCTCGTCGCCCGAATGTGCTAACGTGCCTGTAAAGTGCGCTTGATTGCTGCACTTTCAGGCACTTTGCACAGGCGACTGAAATCCAGATGTCGGTTTTTCAGCTGGAAAACGCGATTTCTCCGATTGTTTAGGCTGCGGCATATCAGTTGCTTTTCTTGAAGGTGAATTCACAAAAAAAGACTCGTGTCGTGGGGAACTGCAGCGATACGGCGAATTCCTTCCTTTACACACAGCGTTCTTTTCCAGGCAGTTCGGACGCGATCGATGAGAGGCACCAACACGTGAGTTCTACTCTAATGGGCAAGTCACAGACGAATGGTCAGACACCTACCGGCGCTGGTGGGTATGTTATTCCGAGCGGTTCCGCCCGCCAGGCAGCCATTTCGGCCGTTGTTAACTACAAGGCCCACGCGCCCGCAATGAACTTCATCGAAACACCGACGCAGGACCTGTTCTGCGCCAACGTCTTCAGCAAAGCTGTGATGAAAGACCGCCTGCCGAAGCCGGTCTTCAAATCGCTGATGAAAACCATCGAATCCGGCGACAAGCTGGACGATTCGGTCGCCGATATCGTGGCTTCCGCCATGAAGGACTGGGCTATCGAGAAGGGGGCGACTCACTACGCTCACGTCTTCTATCCGCTGACCGGCTCGACGGCTGAAAAGCACGACAGTTTCCTGGCTCCCAGTGGTGACGGCAGTGCGATTGCCGAATTCAGCGGTAGCCAGCTGATTCAGGGTGAGCCAGACGGTTCCAGCTTCCCGACCGGGGGCATTCGTCAGACGTTCGAAGCTCGTGGTTACACGATCTGGGATGTCACCAGCCCGGCTTACATTCTGGAAAACCCGAACGGAACCACGCTCTGCATTCCCACCGCATTCGTTTCCTGGACGGGCGAAGCTCTCGATAAGAAGACTCCGGTTCTTCGCTCGATGCAGGCTCTGAACACACAGGCACAGCGAGTGTTGAATCTGTTCGGCAAGAACGACGGGGCTCTGGTTTCCTCCACAGCCGGTCCGGAACAGGAATACTTCCTGATCGATCGTAACTTCTTCTTCGCACGTCCGGACCTGCTCAACTGCGGCCGCACCCTGTTCGGGGCCAAGCCGCCGAAGGGGCAGGAGTTCGACGACCACTACTTCGGAGCCATTCCGGATCGGGTTCTGGCATTTATGCTGGAAACGGAACGGGAACTGTTCAAACTCGGCGTGCCGGTCAAGACCCGTCACAACGAAGTGGCTCCCGGCCAGTACGAAATTGCTCCGCTGTTCGAGTTCGCCAACGTGGCGACCGACCATCAGCAGCTGATCATGCTGACCCTGAAGAAGGTCGCTGAAAAGCACGGTATGAGCTGCCTGATGCACGAAAAGCCGTTCGCAGGCGTGAACGGATCGGGTAAGCACGTCAACTGGTCGATGGGAAGTGCCTCTCAGGGCAACCTGCTCGATCCCGGCGAAACGCCACACGAAAACGCTCAGTTCCTGCTGTTCTGTGCCGCCGTCATCCGGGCCGTGCACCTGAATCAGGGTCTGCTGCGAGCCGTTGTCGCTTCGGCCAGCAACGATCACCGTCTGGGAGCCAACGAAGCTCCTCCGGCCATCATCTCGATCTTCCTCGGCGACCAGCTGACCGACGTCTTCGAGCAGATCAAGGGAGGCGGAGCCAATTCGTCCATTCCTCGCGGAACACTGACTGTCGGCGTCGATACGCTGCCGCCGCTTCCGAAAGATGCCGGCGACCGCAACCGGACCAGCCCGTTCGCCTTCACCGGCAACCGGTTTGAATTCCGGGCTGTCGGAGCAAGCCAGTCGATCTCTGGTCCGCTCGTGGCGATGAATACGATCGTGGCAGAGTCTCTCGACTTCTGTGCGACCGAACTCGAGAAGGCAACTGGTGGCGATTCCAGCAAACTGAACTCGGCTCTGCAGTCGCTGCTGGCCGACATCATGGAAAAGCACGGCAAGATCATCTTCAACGGCGACGGTTACTCCGACGAGTGGCATCAGGAAGCCGAGAAGCGTGGCCTGCGGAACCTGAAGACAACGGCAGAGGCTCTGCCGGTGTTGAAGGAAGATTCGGTCCGCGAACTGTTCGAGAAGTACGACGTCCTGTCGGCTCGCGAACTCGAAAGTCGTGCCGACACCTATCTCGAGCAGTACATCCTGTCGATCAAAGTGGAAGCGAATACGACGGTCGAAATCGCCCGGACGTTGATTTTCCCGGCTGCCATCCGTTACCAGAACCAGCTGGCTTCGACATGTGCGAACCTGAAGATGGTCGGTTACGAGTTTGATACCGACACGCTCGACAAGATCACCGAGCTCGTCAAGGCTCTCCAGGACAGCGTTGTTGATCTGGAAGCCGGGCTGAACAAGCATGACTTCGGCAGCAACGTCGAAGAAGCCAAGTTCTACTGTGAAACCGTACTCGGGGCGATGAACTTCGTCCGGAAATACTCCGATGAGCTCGAAGGATTTGTCGCGGACGACCTCTGGCCGCTGCCGACTTATCAGGAAATGCTCTTCATCCGCTAATCACCTGAACGGGGTCACGTTCCGGTCGTCGAAGCTAATATCGACGACCGGAGCAGACTCCAGTGTGCAGACAATCTGAAATGCTCCTGCACTGAGCGGGAGGCGACCGGTGGGGAACTTGGTGTCATTCCCCGACCGGTCGTCTTCTTTTATACGGCCGGAAATCAACGCTATCGAGCGGCCACCCCGCCCGTTGATTTCTTAACCCGAAGCGTCAGCGAGGGCCTCGTCGAATCGCCCTCGTTCACGCTTCGGATTGGGATTCGCTGGGATACGCCTGGAGGCTGTCCCATTGGCATGAAGTTCGGATCGTCTCTGGAAGCAGAATCGGGGTGACCCGCCCGCTAAGGCGGACGGGCCACCCATCCAGTCTCAACAAACCCTCGGCACGGTCATTGAATATGACGTGAGGGTGCTCTACCCAAGTGGATACGGGTACTTCGCGGTGATCTCGTCGATCCGTTTCAGTGCCTGTTCATCGAGCACGTAGTCGCAGGCTGGCAGGATTTCTTCGAGCTGGTCGAGTGTGTTGGCTCCAACAATCGTCGACGCAACGAAGTCGTGCTGTTTACTCCAGCTGGTCGCCAGGGTGGCGGGGGTGATCGAGAGTTCGCCGGCCAGTTCGCAGAGCTCTTTAGTTGTCGCCAGAGACTTCTCGTTCACGAAACGGCGGACCATGACCTGCTGGCGTTCCCCTTTCTCCATGTAGGAGGTGAAGCGGGCTCCCTTCGGGAACTGGCCATCGCAGTACTTGCCCGTCAGCACGCCGCCGCCGATCGGAGAGTAGGGGAGGCAGCTCACGTTTTCCCGCCGGCAGATGTCGGCCAGCGAATCCTCGAAGCGGCGATTAATCAGACTGAAGTTGTTCTGGATCGACTCATAACGCACGGTGCCCGCCTGCTCGGCAGCGGCCAGCGATTTCATCAGGCCCCACGGCGTCTCGTTGCTGCAGCCGACGTAGCGAACTTTACCTTCGTAGACGAGTTCGTCGAGGACTTCGAGTGTGTGCTGATAGGAGAATTCGTGATCCGGCCAGTGAGTCTGATACAGGTCGACATAATCGGTCTGCAGCCTTCGTAGAGAGCCTTCAATCGCCCGGCGGATGTGGTGGCGATCGACGCAGGTGTAGCCTTCCCGTACAGGTGGGACGAACCAGCCATGACCGGGACCGCAGAACTTGGTGGCAATGATGATGGCATCGCGCGGCTTCGTCTTCAGCCACCGACCGACGATTTCTTCCGTGCGGTGCATCCATTCCTTTTCGGGCGGAACGGGGTAGATCTCGGCCATGTCGAGAAAATCGATTCCCGCGTCGAAGGCCCGGTCCAAGATGCGAAACGCCTCGGCTTCATCGCAGGTGGAGCCGAACGTCATCGTGCCCAGACAAATATCAGAAACGACCAGAGAAGTCTGTCCAATCCGTCGACGTTCCATGTGTGAAAATCTTTCTTCGCTATACTCAACAGAGCGGGAGAGTTGTTCCCCCGAGTCTAGCAACTCTCGCAGACCACGTGAAATTGAGCAGAGGAGATGGAGTGACAGGAGCCGGCAGCGAAGACTGGTTTTCAAGATCCTACGACGAGGCTCGCGGACGGATTCTGCAGATGGCCGGTCAGGTCGGCTGCTCCGCGACCGCGATTGCGCATCCGACACAGACGCCCGAGCAACCGCTCGCGCTCGATGTCATTCGTTGCGGCAACGAGGATGCTCCCCTACAGCTGGTCCTCTCCAGTGGACTGCATGGGGTCGAGTCCCCCTCTGGCTCGGCTGCTCAACTGGCGTTTCTGGAACGGCTGCATCGAACTTCCTTACCAGAGACCGTTCAGGTGACGATACTTCATGCACTCAATCCTTGGGGGTGGGGGCACGGGCGACGCATGGATGATCGCAACGTGGACGGCAATCGAAACTTTCTTCTTCCGGGCGAACACTATGAGGGAGCCCCTGAGACGTACCGGAAAATCGACCGCCTCCTGAATCCGGAGCAGAGCGGGAAATGGCCGGGCCAGTTTTTTCTCACGGCTGCTGGCCTGGTCCTGCGATATGGTTACGGCAACATCAAGAAGGCGATTGCCACCGGTCAGTACGAGTTTGAACGTGGTCTCTTCTTCGGCGGCCACGAACCAAACTGGACCACTGCTCAACTGCAATCGCTGATTCCCGAGCTGACTCGGACGACCCGTCGCGTTTGCCATCTCGATTTTCATACGGGAATCGGCGAGTACGGACGCGGACAGTTGTTCGTCGATCATCCGCTGTCTTCCTGCACCCGGGACTGGATGGCCGAAACTTACCCAGCCAACACGCTCAATTCGCTGCCGACCGAGAGCGAGCCGCCTTATCGAGCCCGCGGCAGCTTCAGCAAATGGTTCTATGAGAAATCAACAGCCGCGGAGACTCTCTCCTGTTGTGCCGAGTTTGGCACGCTTTCGAGCCTGAAGATGCTCAACATCCTGATCCGCGAGAACACTGCGTATCATTACGACGGCATCGATTCGGCTCGACGAAAGGAATTGCGAACCGAACTCGAAGCGGCCTTCTGCCCGAAAGATCCCGTGTGGCGGCGAGCCGTGCTCGAACAGTCCGAACAACTCATCTGGCGAGCAATCGACCGCCTGTCAGCCTGGGGCTAGGTCCACGCTGGTAGAAACGCAGGGGCCGCTCCAGTAGAATCCCAACCCGAAGCGTCAGCGAGGGAGATCGATTTCGATTGTTTAGCACGCCCTTGCTGACGCTTCGGGCTAGGATGGTCCGGAACACACATCATTACCCCGCCTGGGGCAGGCAGATGATATCGATGCCGGGGCGTGATTCGATCGGTTGGAGTGCAGGGCGGCGGTACCAGGTGACGTAGCGAAGGGTGATGTAGCCGAATGGGCCCATCAGGACGATCCAGGCGAGTCCCGCCCAGGAGAACGTCACGCTGCGAGCTTTGCAGGCTCGATAGAACCAGGCAGCGAGGAGGCCGCCGATGACGAACAGTGTGAGCAGGACATCGATCGATTGGCGGACGATCGTCCACCGGGCTTCAGCCTGGGTGATCTCTTCACGATGGGCCAAGTCGTCGACTGGCATGATGGCGAGAAGCGATGCGAACGGCAGGAATCCCGGCACGATTGCGGCGGCTCCCCAGCGACTCTCCCGAAAGTGCTGGCCGTACGAAGGTTGGGTGATGACCCGTTCGCGTGTCTCAACCACTTCGCCGTCCCTGTTTGCCCAGAGCAGATCGATCTGTTGAAGTGACTGATCATCCGAATCGATTGAATGCTGGTAGACCACGCGGTCCTCGCCGAGGAATCGAGCCGCAAAGTTGATCTCCTGGAGCGAGGTCGGGATCTCTGCCTGAAGAAGTTTTCCTGAGTGGAGTCCGTACCAGACGAGCGATTCGGGGGTCCTGAACAGGATGCCGGGTTTGGTCTGACTGTCTGATGACACCCATTCGTCCGGCACCTGATAGGGCTTCAGGCTCACCGACTTCATGTCGAGAACGGTCAACTCAGGTAGAAATGGTTCGATCTCTCCGTTGGTGAAGTTGACCGTCCAGAGGCGATTCTCGCTCGAACGAAGCAGGCCGTGTGTGTCGAAGAGCGAACCGGTCCTTGAGACGGAACCCCAACCCGTAGGAATGCCGCCGTGAACGCTGCTGACATAATACGGAGCCTCGTTGATCTGCAGCACGGGATCGAGCGAGTTTCCTCGGAACTCCGGCAGCGAGAACGATTCCTGTTCCGTCGGCCGTTGCTCCATTCTTCCCTGTTGCCCCACGAAGAAGAGTCGCTGAAACGTCAGGGAATCGTAGACTTCAAAATAGCCTGTTCGCTGCTCGCCGTGTTCGACGATGAAATACCATTTTCTCGGCTTCTGCTCACGATCGAGAAAGGGATAGATCAAACGGCCGCGGATATAATCAGACGATCCATAGTCTTCGTAGCTGAAACGCAGCGATTCGAGAGACTGCGGACTGTCGATCGCGTTCAGTTCAGCGCGATTGCCGTCGAGGTCGGTGTAGTACTGCTCGTAAACGGCATTTGTCTGTTTGTTATGGTGGATCAGCACGTCGCCGGTTCCAGCCGTGACGATGGAACGATGGTGCCGAGCCGGACCGGGGAGAAGACTCGAAACAACCGAGGCGATAACAAACGCCAGGAACAGGTAGGCGATGATCAGCCCCACGGTCAACAGGGCGACAACAGGCCACGATCTTCTGATCACTGGAGTAAACATGGGAACGCTCCCCCCGGGCATAAGCTGGGTTACGAGAAGTCTTCGTGAGTCAACTGGTAGTGGATGGCCGCCAGAAACAGACAATCAATCAAGACGATCAGGACCAGCGTCGCCGTGGAAAGATATTCGGTGGACAGCAACATGAAGGCAGCGAAGACCGCCACCAGCAGCGGCAATAGTCGACTGCCGTACCAGCGAGCCTGACGAAGTCCGCAGAGGAAACTACTCAGGTAGATCATCGACAGGCCAAAGCAGCTCTTCCAGTACATCGCGGTGTTCTCCCACAGCATGGGAGCCGGAACGTTCCCGGGGATCGAGGCCCACCAGGCGTAGACGAGCATCGGAAGCACCAGAATTCCCCAGAGGATGCCGAGTCCGGTCAGCAGCTTGACCGTGGTCACTTTCATGCGAGTCACGGGCCGATGCCACAGGAACAGCCAGGTCCCTCGATACGACTCCGAAAGTGTCTGCCAGAAGCCGAGTATCGCGGCGAGGAATCCCCCGAGAATGGGGATCGAGAAAGCCGTGATGTCGTTGAAGAATGGAATGTCGGTCGGGTAGGCCACGTTGAGATTCAGCATCTGAAAGCCGCAGAGACTCAGCACGTACAGCAGCATCAGCCCCAGGCCGATGATCTGAATTGGCAGCGTCTGCCAGAACTCTTTACGAATGAGGGCGAGCGACCACATCAGACTTTCTCCGTAGGGTATTGATCGACGAAGACGGGGACCGATTTCCGATTGGTGCGGGTGTATTCCAGAAAAGAATCTTCCAGATTCATCGACTGGACTTCGATCTGCCGGGGCTTCAGTTCCTCGGCCAGACGCCGGTGTTCGTCGTTGAGATTCACAACGATGACTTCCAACTGATTCAGAATCGAACGGGTTCCGACAACGCCCGGCACATCCGGAAACGATGTCGAGCCATTCACGGGGTGATCGAACTCGAGCACCATCTTGCCGATGTTCTGCTTGAATTCATCGATCGCACAGTCGACCCGCAAAACGCCGTCGACCATGATGCCGATGCGGTCGGCGACCCGTTCGACATCGCCCAGAATGTGCGAGCTGAACATAATGGTCCGGCCCTGCCGCTGGATGATCTGAATCATCGATTCCAGAAACTCGCGTCGCACGACCGTGTCGAGGCCGAGAGTGGGGTCATCCATGATCAGCAACTCGGGTTGAGGAGCGATCGCCAGAGCGAGCGAAACCTGAGCCTGTTGCCCCTTGGAGAGCCGTTTGATCTTTCGCTTCATCGGCAGCTCGAAGTGATCGAGCACCTGTTCGAGCAGTTGAGTGTTCCAACGTCTGTAGAACGGCCGGGTAAAGCGAACCGCTTCTTTGATGGTCATCCACGAATAGAGCGGATGTCCTTCGGCGATGTAGGCAATGCGTTCGCGGATCTCGGCGTCGAACTCGGAGACATCGTGACCGAGCAGCCGAGCCGAGCCGGCGTCGGGAATGACCATGCCGGTCAGCATTTTGGTAGTGGTCGACTTACCGGCTCCGTTGCAGCCAAGGAAGCCATAGACGCAGCCAGTCGGAATCTGAAAGCTGACCTGATGCACGACTGGGCGGCCGTCGTAGAACTTGGTCAGGCCGATCGCTTCGACAGCCGGAACCGGCTTTGGAGGTGACTCGCCAATCATTTCTTCCCCTTCACCAGATCCCATTGGTATTTGGAAACCCGCTCCTGTACGAGCGAAAGGACGTCCTCGGCGGAGAAGCCGAGATAGACAGCGGAGGTGAGCCAGGTGTCGAGCGACTCCTGCAGTTTCTGCTTGCGGATCTCTCGGGTGAGTTCAATCCGCGGCTGCGCCACGAACACGCCGAGCCCCTGCCGCGTCACCAGAACTCCTTCGCGTTCCAATTCGGTATAAACGCGAGCAATCGTGTTGGGGTTCACGACCAGCGACTTTGAGAGCTCCCGCACCGATGGAAGCTGTTCTTCCGGAGTGAGCCGCCCCTGGGCAATCGCCTCGCGAATCTGCTGCGACAACTGCCGGTAGATCGGATCGGAACTGGATGGATTGACGCTGAAGTTCATGGCGTTCCCTAACTGTATTAATAGTAGTAGTACAGTGGGGCTGTGTCAAGATCGTATGCCGAAAAAACTCAACGCGGAGCATGTGTGGGCGCGGAGAGCAGGGCGACCACTACGCGGGGTTTCTCAGGATTCGAGCGCGGTGGCGATCTGTCACGCGACGAGTTGCTGGGTGAAGAAGCAGGAGTCAACAGTAGTGGGGTGGCTGTCCGGTAAGCAGCACGCAATCCGCGTCCGCACAGCGGACCCTACGGAGCAGTGCGCGGAAGTCTACGGCAGTAGAGCAGTGTTCCGGCGGTATCCTGCCGTCGATTGTGTGGGGCTCGTGTGTCGGCGCAGAGAGCAGGGGGCGATCAGCCAGCGGCGTTCTCACCCCTTCGGGATGTACGGCCTGCGAAGCGCTTCACACGCATTTCCCCCTCACCCTAACCCTCTCCCCCAGCGCGGGCGAGGGAACTTGATGGGCGTCTGTCTCGCTGGAAAACGACGAACGTGCCAAACGGTGTTGGCAGGATGCCGCCGGTACGGGTGGGGGATTACTCGACGAGCTTGCGGGGATTGCGGTTAGTCAGCGTGTCGATTTCTTCCTCGGTGAAGCCGACCGATGTCAGGTTCTCGACCATGCGGTACAGGGGGCAGGCGGAGCCGACGAAGTGGGAGCGGTCTTCGGCCCACGGAACAAGGTCGTCGCCGATGGTCACGTTCTGATCGGCCAGGCGATAGATCCCCGGTCCCAGGCCGGCCGCGCTGATGGTATCGGAGACGACGACACTCCGCTCGAGTCCGGCCAGTTTGATGTAGTTCTTCAATGCGAAGAGCGGGACATGGGCGCCGTCGGCAATGAAGCAGAGTGTGATCTGATCGGCCAGAGACAACGCACGCTGGACGATGTTATCGTGGCGGTGCATCTGCATCGGGCAGCCGTTGCCGAGATGGGTGAAGGCTTTCAGGCCGGCATCGATGGAACGCTGGAGCTGTTCGAGTGAAGGATCGCAATGCCCGGCTGCGACCACGACATTCTGCTCCGCCAGCCAGCGGGTCACTTTTCCTTCCGGATCCTGCTCGGGAGCCAGCGTGAACAGTTTCGTCAGACCGCCGCCCGCTTCGAGCAGTCGTTCCGCGAGCGGGATGTTCGCTGCACAGGAATGTTCCGGCGGATGGGCACCGATGTATCCGGGGACGGGAGAAAGAAACGGGCCTTCGATATGAATGCCGGCGATCATCTGTTCCACTTCGGTAGACTGCTCACGGCACTTGACGATATTCGAGATCCGACGGCACATGGCATCGTGGTCGGCCGTGATGACGGTGGCGAGAATCGCATCGACGCCGTGTTCTTTCAGCGTGCGACAGGCGAGCAGCATATCGTCGAGAGGAAGTGAATCGGCGTTGAAGTCGACGCCGGCATAACCGTTGACCTGAAGATCGAACATGAGAACTCCGCAGTAGTTGAGGTGGGTCGTCAGAGCGCGGACAGGAAGGTGATCAGTTGCCGGCGTTCGGTTTCCGTGAGGTCGGCTCCCGTGGTATCCGCCGGGCGGTGGTACAGTCGCAGCACCTGATCGATTGAGTGTGCGTACCCATGATGCAAAAAACGACGCCGCGAGGAAACTCCCCGCAGGGGCGGCGGGTTCAGAACCTGATAAATCGAATGACTCTCAAGTCGGCTGACCGAGAACCGGCCCGAAGATTCATAGTTCGGCTCTTCGTGGCAGGAGATGCAGCCCGCTTTGCCGTAGAAGAGTTCGCGGCCGGCAGCCAGGTCGGCTTCGCTCACATCTGGCGTGGCTGAGAGCAGCGTCAATGTGCCGAGATAGGCGGCGAGGGCCCGGGCATCGTCGTCAGTTGGAACGATGGAGCCGTGCATGGTGTCGCGAAGTGATTTTGTCATCGAATCGGTCAGATCCGGCTGCCAGCCGTGCCACGTCCAAGGCTCGGTGTTGGCGACATCGTGAAGCGACAGCGTCAGTTTCTTGGTGTCGTAAGTCGCATCGTTGAAGGTATCGAAAACCTGCCCCGACGTGTGGCCGTCGAAGTGACAGGTGTGGCAACTCATCCATCCATCGCGCGAGCGGCGACCATCGTAGAAGATGCGTTCGCCCTGAGCGATCTGCGATTCATGGGAAGAATCGGCCAGCAGCAGTTCGTCGAGAATCTCGCCGTTCTGCAGATCGACTTTCTGCAGACGGTCATCCATCTCGTTGGCGACCAGCACGGTGGTGTCATTCAGAAAATCGACGTCGACCGGACGCCCGGAGAGCGGGATCCGCTTCATGGTTTGATCGGAGTCACTCAGCTGATGCGACGCAAAGTCGTGTGGCTCGGAGGTCGGCCATTCCAGGGAGTTTCGATCAAGCATGATCAGTTCGTGAACTCCGCTGGCTGTGACGAGCAGCTTGTTCGTACTCGGGCTGAGAGCGGTTGTCGTGAGATCGGCCGAGCCGTGGCCTTTCATGTCGAGACTCATCTGCCGCTGTTCCAGAGCGGGGCCATGAGGAACGCGGAAGCGGGCGAGCCGATTGTTGACGACCCAGCCGCGGGCGATGTTTCCTTCGGTCACCGGAAAGTCCCGGTTAATCGTGAGCGGGACGACGACAAACTGATCCTCCAGGAGTGTCGGCTGTCCGAGATTGAAGGCCGTCTGATGAGCGATCTGCCGACTGAGGACTTCTCCCGATTCACGGTCGAAGGTCGTCAGAGCGCCGGGCAGTTCGGAAGTCACGCAGAACCAGCTTTCGTCGGGAGCCAGGCAGAGATAACGGGGATAGTCGCCGGTTTCGTATCGTCGAACAATCTCTCCCGAGGTGAGATCGATTGCGAGAACAGAGTCGGGGTGTTGCACCGCGACAATCAACTCCTGCGCCTCGGGAGCGAAGACCATCCCGACCGGGCAGGCGGAAACGGAAACCGAACGTTTGCGCTGCAGCTGCCCTTCGTTCAGAGAAAGCAGCTGGACGGTTCGATCCCGGTGGACGGTGACGGCGAGTTCCGTGTCGTTGATCCAGAGGACGTCCATTGGTTCGCTGCCGACTTCAATTTCGGCCACTTGCTGCAGCGGGTCAACTGTCGCGACAGTCACAGTTCCGGCGATGCGATTCGCGGTTGCGACAAGGCTTCCGTCTGGCGAAAGCTTCAATGCCCGGGGGCGAACTCGCGTGTCGGCCTGAAGTGGAGAGCTGAGGATCAGACTGACCACGGCGATCGCCAGCGTTGCACAGATCGTCGCCGGAGAAAATCGGAACTGATGGAGGAACGATTGCATGGGAGCACTTGAAAGTCTTACTCGTCGCCCGCCGGAAGCACGTCCTGCAGCACGGAATACAGGACGACGTTGGTCGCGATCCGGGCGGCATCATCGGTGGTGTAGCCGATGCAGGAGAGGGACGTCTGCTTTTCCAGGGCACAGGAAATATCGTACTTGCTGTAGATGATGGCATACCGGCCATCGATTTTGATGCCTTCCAGGAAGGGCGGCCCCTGGCGTTCAACCGGCTTGAGAGGCTGATTCGGGTTGTCGTCGGCTGGGACGCGGCGGGTCACGGAATCGAGGTTATGGCCGATCTCCTGCGAAAAGAGTTCGTGCTCAACCGGAATTCGTTCCAGCGGGATGTCAGGGAACATTCGGCCCATCAGTTCGCGGAAACTGGCGTCGAACTTCGGAGCCCCGCAACAGGCATCGGCGAAGAGGACGCCGCCATTCTCCAGGTACTTCCGCACGTTGCGGATCTCATCGGGCGAAAGCTCGAAGTTGCGCTGACCGTGCATGTAGAGCAGGGTATGGCGATACAGCTCGGGGTTGCCGGCCGGGATCTTGTAAGGGGAAGACCCGGCGACCACGCCGAACGATTTCTCCAGCGTGAGCAGCAGTTTCTTAACGGCATTCGGAGCGGCATCCCAGTCGCCGGTGTGTCGCAGCTTGGCGATGCTGAGAATCCCGCGGAGCGTATCGCGGTCTTCGTCTTTGCCGACAATCTGCTGTTCATCGAGTTTGTTCGGAGGTTCGCGGCCCGTTAC
This sequence comes from Rubinisphaera margarita, assembly GCF_022267515.1. NCBI lineage: Bacteria > Pseudomonadati > Planctomycetota > Planctomycetia > Planctomycetales > Planctomycetaceae > Rubinisphaera > Rubinisphaera margarita. The sequence goes on from NZ_JAKFGB010000005.1 coordinate 165,848, forward strand.
ATAGGCGACCACGTTCACGCCGATGCGGAGAGCCCGGGCGATGGCCGTCTTGATATCCTGCCGCCGGTCGGGCGGTTCAATGACCATCCGTTTGTCCCAGAGGCAGCCGAGATCTTCGGGCGAATAGATAATCGCCGTCCGGCAGCCGACATCGACACCGAATAACGGGACCGATTTCGGATCGAGCAGATACTCACTGCGGTAGACGGGATGCGTGTCGGCCAGTGGCATCAGCTGCGTGGTGCCATCGGGATACAGACGGGTCACGAGCTTCCGCAAACCGTCTTCGAACGCGGCGCTTTCACAGCCTCGCGACAGGAACATGAACCCGCCATTGGTGAGGAAGTCCCGCAGCAGTTCGACATGCTCGTCCTGCATCAACTGGGACAGATCTTCATCGGTGGTGATGAACAGGATCGGGGCCTGCAGCAGTTCCTGCACATTGTTGTTCGCCACGGCTTTGTCGAAATCGACCGTCTGCCAGGTGAGCAGCTTCGGCCACTTCGGCAGCGAACTGATGTGTTCGACCAGATTGCGGACATCTTTGGGATGCCGATTCCAGATCTCTCCAATGACCATCTCCGGATCGTCGGGATCTCGAGGGCCGAGTTTGACTTTGTTGATCAGGACCGGAGCCAGCCCCTTTGACAGGAAGAGCAGTGCCAGCGGCGTGCCGAGCATGGGATTGGTTTCCATGCCTCCCTGACCGCGCCACGAGCCGTCCCGTTTCGACTGTCGGACCAGCAGTGCCCGGGCTCCTTCACGATACCAGTCGTGCGTGCCGAAGAATCGGCGTCCACTCAGCCGACCGGCTCGTTCCAGCCCGTACATATAGTAGAGCCACCAGCTCGATGACAGCGGATTGGTTTGGACGGAGAAATTGCGGGAGAGCCAGCGAATGCCGCGTTCGAGAGCGTCGTTCTTCTCGGGAGGAAGGCAGCAGATCGGACGTCCGTCGGGATGCGCGTCTTCGGTGTCTTTGAGAAAGGTGTCTGCGATGGCCAGAGACGCGACGCCGGCAACTGTCATGCTGCCGTAACTCGACTGACCGTCATCCTCCCGATAGTTCCAGCCGCCATCGGCCTGTTGCCCGTTCTCCCAGTAGGCCCGCACTCGCTCCCAGACTTTTCGATCGACCGGGATGCCGTAATAGGCGGCATCACGCAGTCCGAGGATCGCGTATTGCGAGTTACTGCGGTCGGGGGTGCCGCCTCGGACGGCTCCGCCTTCCGAATATCCCCACCCGCCGACTCCCTTCCCGGTTTTCATCTGGCCGCGTTCCAGCTTCTGGGACAGATTGAAAATCAGAAGGTTATCGCGGGCTCCTTCCTTGGCCTTCGTCAACGCCATGATCATCAGGGCGACTTCGTAGGTGAGACTCGGGTCCTGCTTGCGGAGCCACTGCAGACCGCGATCGATAGCTGGATCGTCCGGCGTGAGTCCGGCTTCCATCAGTGAAAGCAGAATAAGACTGCTGGTTCCCGTGTTGTACGGACCAGTCCCTTCGACCTGCCAGCTTCCGTTTGGAAGCTGCTGGCTGATCAGATATCTCCGCCCTCGTTCGATGGCCTTCAGGACATTTTCCGCGGTCAGTTCGTCCTGGGCGATGGCAGAGCGGCTGCAGATCAACTGTGCGACCAGACAGACGAGGATCAGGAATGGGCGACGAGAGAAGGACATGGGATTCATCGCGACCGAGACAGGGGAAAACGAAGACGGAACTCTTTTCATCATAGCATTCCGCGCCGTCCCGTTCACCCCGTGGGATGACCGCACAATCCGTATAACTGCTCTGATCGTTCCCGGTCTCCGCCGAACTGCCTGCCTGGGAAGAACGGTTTCCGTTCGAATCACAGTTGCCGGGCCGTGTGCAAACGGAAAACTTTGCGTAATCGACAAGACTGGAAACCTGGGTTTGTCCACCAGCCTCTTTCGAAACCGACTGGGTTCGTCCCGTTTTCTGTACACCGTGGCGAATCTCCCGATTCTCATGATGACGGCTGTAGCGGTTATGCCTGCCGCGCCCGGCGGTCGTGGAGTCGACGATCCGTCGTGTCGATACGATTGCTGGAGCCGTGTCGTTTGGGCGTGGCTGGCTGCTTCCTCGGTCGCCGGCTGACCTCCACGGCTTGCTCGCGATTCGTTCGCGAGGCACTCGCTGTTGGTACGTCACTGCAGCGGCATTCGGATCGACCAGAGTTGACCCTTACATCACGTCACTTGGAGTACGGCCATGAAAGCCTTGGGGATGATCCCCGTTCTTTCCCTTCTGCTCGCGATGTCGGCACCCGTTGAAGCCGGCTGGAACTGGAAGTTCTGGCAGAAGAAGAGTGATTGCGTCGAAACGTGCGTAGAGGAGCCGTGCGTTGTCGATTGTTGTATTGATGAACCCTGCTGCGGCGATGGCTGCTGCGATATCGAACATCGCGGCCTGTTCCGTGGGGAACTGATCGGACGGTCGCGTCACTGGCTTTCGAGCGTCTGCGGCGATGAATGCTGCGGCGTCGATCTCTGCTGCCCGGACGACGACTGCTGCGTGTCCGACTCCTGCTGCGACGGCGGCAGCTGTCTCGACTCGTTCATCGATATCTGGCGTCGCGAACGCTGCAAGACGCTGGCTCAGTGGATCTATCAGGCTCAAACGGCCTGTTCGCCTTTCGATCGTTGTCGAGCCATCCACCGGATCGGTACCGACTTCAGCTGCGAGTGCTATCCCGAAGTGATGTGTGCTCTCATCTACGCGATGAAAGACTGTGAGCCTCGCGTTCGTGTGGAAGCCGCCGACGAGATTGGCGATCAGCTTCGCAAGAGCCTCTGCTGCTGTAACAGTCAGCTCATCTGCACGCTGAAGTGTGCCCTCAACGATGAGAACTGGCGCGTTCGTCGCGAAGCCGCTCAGGCACTGCGAATCTGTGGACTTTCCGTTCCTTACCGCGATGGCGGCTACTGTGTTGACGGATACCTGCCTGGCTGCTGCGACGATGGCAGCTGTGTCGGGGGGTGTTGCGATGATTGCTGCATCGACAGCTACTGCACGCCGCACGAACTTCCGTCCATGCCAGCCGAGCCAGTGCACGAAGCCGTTCGCGAGATGATTCCGGAAAGTGCTGAGACGCCAAAGAAGGTGGAAGAGCCGAAGAAAGAGGTCAGGAAGAAAGTGATCCTGCCGGAACCGGAAGAGATCGCTCCTGAGAAGAAAAAGAAAGACAAACCGAAGGAGAGAAAGACCGCTCCTCCCGCGGAGAAGAAGATCGAAGAGAATAAAGACAAGAAAAAGGGAAGCTACGTGCCGGAAGATGATTCGACCAGTTTCATCATGCCCAATATCCGGCAGACCGTTGGCATGGCGTTCTAAGGAACTTCTGCCAACGACCTGACCTTCCCGTTCGAACACGATGGCACCAAGGCACGGAAGCCTCGTTTAGAACAGACTCGCATCACGCGTGCGAGTCTGTTTGCATATCCAGTTCTGAAAGTGCCGCACGAAAGTCCGGGAAGCTGCATCGATCATGTCAGATTCACCCATCGAAAAAACGATGCGACTGCTTGAGCAGTCTCGCTCGACGGCGGCGATGACCGCGTTCGTGCACGCGCTTCAGGTGGGTTCGCCGAAGATCCGGGACTCAGCGGCCCGGGCCATTCTGCGATCCGGCAGTTCCCTGGGAAAGATGGAACTGATCCGGCAAATTCGCAAGCTTTCGCCGGATGTGCTCGAAGTCATGAACACCGCCGATGGGGATATGAGTTTTCCCCTGAAACAGTGCCTGCTGCATGGTGATCCGCAACAGGCTTTCATGGCACTGGATGCCATTGAAGTCGCCCGGCTTTACCAGAACATTCCGATGGTCCTCGAGTTCCTTCGTCAGGCAACCGGAGAGATCGCCGACCGGGGCGAGCAGGTCCTGGGCTCGCTGGTCGACCGGCTGTTCGAGACCCGAATGACCGCTCGCGATGCCCGCCTCACGATCACCGATCAGTGCATCGGGAAGATGCTTCAGCATCTGTCCGTCGAGCTGAACTCATTCGCGCAATGTCGTCGACCGCAGGCCATTGTTGAAGCGATCCTGATTCTGGCGGATTCCGAGCATCCTGTCGCCCGTCATCTGATGCGGGAATCGGCCCCGGAGTGGCAATCGCTCGTCTGGGAAGTGCTGGCGCAGTCCAAACATCCCGGCATTCTGCGGTTTCTCACCAAGGCCCTCTCCGTCAAATACCTGCATCCAAAGATTCTCGATATCGTTTCCGGCCGCACCGATATCGAGTTCCAGATGACGATGATTCGCCTCGTTCCGACGCGCATGAACATCAATCAGGAGCGGAACTATCAGCTGTTGACCGGGCTCCCCTGGCTGCAGCCGACCGACGAGCTGTGGCTTTCCCTTCCCGACGAGTTTCACGTTCAGCTGGTTCAACTGATTCGGCTGGTCTGTTTCACCCGGTCGCTCAAGCTCGCGTTCGCCAAAAGCATTTATCAACATGCCTCGGTTGAGGCCCGGAAGTCCGCGAACGACTTCAAGCATATGCTGCGACAGGAAGAGTACGACGCCTGCGTTCAGCATGCACTCGATTCGGACAACGCCGAGTTCGAAGCCTGGGGGCTTTCGCAGCTCCGAGACACCAATCTTCCGGACAAGTATCGGCAACTCGTTGACCGACTCGACAGTCCTCACAAGATTGTCGAAGACCAGGCACGGGAAGCACTCGGCCGGTTTGAAGTTCAGCAGGCGATCGATTTCTCAGAGTCGGCCAAACCGTCGGCTGGTCCGAAGATCGCCGACCTTCTGTTAAAAGTCAATCCGTTCGCGATTCAGGAACTCTGCCGCGAGATGGCCAATCCGGTCCGGACCCGTCGCCTGCGGGCGGCGAAAGCTGCCCACTTCATGCAGTTGCATACGGAGGTCACACCCGCGCTGCTCGAACTTCTGCAGGACAACGACACCATCGTGAAACGAGTCGTCGCGGAGATCCTGGGGGACATTCCGACGCGACAGGTCGCTGGTCGGTTGCAGGAACTGCTGGACGACTCGAGCCCACGCGTCCGCGAAGCCGCCGCGGCGTCTCTGGCCAAGATCACTCCGCAGCTGACCGGATCGTTCCCGAATGCAGAAAGATCCTGAGGTACGGTCATGAATCTGATCATCCTGGCAAATCTGTCGGAGATCTCACGCTACAGCCACGGCTACGGTTCCACCACCTTCGTCATCCTGCTGTTCAGCTTCCTTGGAATTCTCGCCGCTCTCGGAGCCATCATCTTCGTTGTCGAACGCCTGATGAGAACCTCCAGTCCCGCCGACGCTCAGCAGAACGAACCCCTGCTGACCACGCTGGCTCGCGAACACGGCTTGACGCCCGCTGAAGTGAGGGACATCGAATCGTTGGCCGCCAGTCTTGAACTGCCGGCCGTCGAACTTCTCTTTGTCGATCCCGCATTCTGGCTGGACAGCCTGCAGGGAGAAGACGGAGAGGACTCGCGTACTCGTGAGACAATGGAGAAACTGTTCGGCGAAGAGACCGTCGCCGAATATGCCAGCGGTCAGCTGCCGGCCAGCGTTTGACTCGGAATCCCAATCCGAAGCATCAGCAAAGGCTGATTGTGAAAACGATGTCCAGCTCCCTCGCTGACGCTCCGGGTTGAGAAGTCAACGGCGGTGACGACAGGTTCTACCGGAGTAGACCATCCTGCGAAGCCCGGCGGATCGCGTACGGGCGGGGGTCGAGCGTTGTTTCTTTGCCGGTGACGAGTTCGCTCACCAGCAGGCCGGTTGCGGGGGCGGTCATCACGCCAATCATATTGTGACCGGCGGCGACGACGACGTTCCTGAATCGCGGGGACCGGTCGATTCGCGGCAGACCGTTCGGCGTCATCGGTCGCCAGCCGAACCACTCAAGTTCCACGGCCTGTCCGAGCGGCTCCTGCAGATACTTCGAGGCTCCTTCGCGCAGTAACCCGAGACGCTGCGACTGAAGCGTATTGTTGTAGCCGACGAACTCCATCGTTGAGCCGATGCGATACCCGCTCGCCATCGGCGTGATGGCGACTTTCTCGTTCTCAAAGATCATCGGAAACTCAGGGCAGATTGTCGGTCGCTGCATCGTCAGCGAGTAACCTTTGCCCGGCTGAATCGGAATGTTGCAGCCAAGCTCCCGGTTCAGGAACGGCGTCCACGATCCCGTGGCGACAACAAAGCTGTCGGCTTCCAGCAATTCCGTCTCGCCGGAGAACTTCTTCGGTCGCTCGACTTTCGAATCGGGGGATTTGTAAACCCGAACGCCGCCCGCCTTCGTTTTTCCGTTCGTTTCGAAGCCTGCCACGGAAGTTGACTCGATGAATTCGACTCCCGCATCGACCAGCAGCTTCTTCCAGCCCGCGACCAGCATGTTCGGTCGCAGATGGGCATCCTGCGGATAGTACCAGGCCCCGGCTGCGGTGTTCGGTTTAATGGCCGGCTCTTTCGCCACGAGTTCATCGCCAACGAGCTTCTCGGCTCCCATGTCGAACTCTTTGTCGAGCACGGCGTTGATCTCATCGAACTCATCGAGTGTCTTCTGGGAGCCGTGGACCATCAGGCAGCCCTTGGCTTCAAAGTCGCAGTCGATCTTCCGTTCCGGAATGAAGTTCACGTAGAACTCGCGGGAGTACGAAAGCAGGGCATGACGCCCATGTCCGCCGCTCATACGGTCCCGCAGATTGCAGTGCAGGCCGAACTGCGTGAGCCACCACCAGAGCCGCAGATTCAGACCCGGCTTGATCCGCAGCGGGCCGTTCTTCTTCAGCATTGCGGCAATGCCATTTCGAACCGCTCCGGGCCCAGGCAGCGGGAAAACATGACTCGGCGAGATCAGTCCACAGTTGGCAAACGAGCAGGCGGCTCCGATCTGGCCGCGATCGATCACGGTCACTTTCTGCCCGGCTTCCGCCAGAAAATGAGCGGACGCCAGCCCGATAATGCCCCCACCAATGACAATGACCCGCTTCGATTCCGCCATGCCTGTTTCTCGTGCCTTCACTTCTTACGGAAGAAAAAAGGTGGTGCGCCTGCCAGCACACTACAGAATGAACTTGCTCAGATCTTCGTCCTGAGCGATTTGGCCCAGTTCGCGTTTGACGAACTCGGCGTCGACCACCACCTCGTTGAGATCATCACTGGGAGCGCGGAAGCTGATCTCTTCAAGCAGTCGTTCGAGCATCGTATGCAGCCGGCGGGCTCCGATGTTCTGCGTCGACTGGTTCACATGATATGCGATGTCGGCCAGCTGTTCGATTCCATCCTGGGTGAACGTCAGGTTCACGCCGTCGATGGCGAGCAGTTGCTGGTACTGAGTCGTGAGGGAGTTGGTCGGTTCGGTCAGAATCCTGAGCAGATCGTCACGCGTGAGATCCTGCAGTTCAACACGGATCGGAAACCGTCCCTGCAACTCGGGCATCAGATCGGCCGGGCGAGCCCGGTGGAACGCCCCGGCGGCGATGAACAGCATGTATTCTGTCTTCACCGAACCATGCTTGGTCTGAACAGTCGTTCCTTCGACGATTGGCAACAGGTCTCGCTGGACACCCTGTCGGCTGACATCGGCGTTCTTCGACTCAGCCGAACCACAGACCTTGTCGATCTCGTCGATGAAGACGATACCGGTGTCTTCGGCGAGTCGAATCGCCTCGGCTGCGATGGCGTCTTTGTCCATCAGCGCCTCGGTCTCCTGTTCGATCAGGATCTTGCGGGCATCCTTGACCGGCATCTTTCGCTTCTGCTGCTTTTTCGGCACCAGCTTGTCGAACATCCCCTGCAGATCCATGTCCATCTGGTCCATCCCCATATTGGAGAAGACCTGCACAGGAGCGTTCTTCTGTTCCACGTGCACTTCGACTTCCCGGTCTTCCAGCGAGCCGTCGCGAAGCATCTGCCGGAATTTCTCCCGAGTGCGGGTGTGCTTGTCGTCCATGTCGTCGGCTTTGACTTCCGGATTCCACGACGTCGGCTGAGCCGGCAGCAGCAGATCGAGCAGGCGATTCTCGACACCCTGTTCGGCTTTCTCGCGGAGTTCTTCCTTCTTCTTCTGCCGAACCAGCAGAATGGACGCCTCAACCAGATCGCGAATCATGCTTTCGACATCGCGGCCGTAGTAGCCAACTTCAGTGTACTTGGTCGCTTCGACCTTGATGAACGGAGCCCCGGTCATGTTGGCCAGCCGACGGGTGATCTCGGTTTTTCCGACCCCGGTCGGCCCGATCATGATGATATTCTTCGGCGTAATCTCCTTCCGCTGCTCATCACTCAGCTTCCGCCAGCGATACCGGTTTCGCAGCGCAATCGCGACCGCCCGCTTGGCATCGTTCTGCCCGACGATATGCCGGTTGAGGGCATCGACGATCTCCTGTGGAGTCATCTCAAGATACGTGCGAGGCGTGGGAGTGGTCGGTGTCGGAGTTGTCATGGAAAGAGTCCGTTATGAAAAAGATCGGCTGCCGGAAAGCAGCGGTTCGAACTGCAGTCCGGCTGACAGCCTATTGTCACGCCCGATCGGGTTTGGTCAAAAGAGAAACCCCACGTGCGGCGTACCATGCCACGCTTCGGGGTGTCGTGCCCACGCTCGTGTGGGCATGGCAGTCTTGTGCGTTCAAGAAGTACTCACCGTTTTCATTCGATCGATGAGGCGTGAGTCCAGTCTTGGGTGAGAACTGGATGTGAGCCGCTTGCTGACCGAATTATTCAACGCTTTACGCTCAGCCCAATTCATCAATTTGCGACCCGCATTGCATGCCTACGCGAGCGTGGGCATGGCACTCACTCATCCTCTGGCAGTCTAATTTGCGGCTGGGAGTTCTTCGATCACCAGGTTGTTATTCGTGTAGATATCAATCTCGGAGGCAATCTGCAGGGATTGTTCCACGATCTCCCGAGCCGAGAGATCGGAATGACGAATCAGTGCCCGGGCGGCTGCCAGGGCGTAGTTTCCGCCGGAGCCAATGCCGATAATGTTGTCCTGCGGATTGACGACATCCCCCTGTCCGGTGATCAGCAGGGAATGTTCGGCATTCACGACGACCATCAGCGCTTCGAGCTTGCGGAGAACCCGGTCGGTTCGCCAGTCGCGGGCCAGTTCGGTCGCGGCTCGGGGAATGTTGCCGGGAAAGTCCTTGGCTTTCGTCTCGAACCGCTCCATCAGCGAGAAGGCATCGGCGGTCGAGCCGGCGAAGCCGACGACGACGTTGCCGTCCAGAATGCGGCGGATCTTCTTGGTGTCCTGCTTCAGAATGCTTTCGCCATAGGTCACCTGTCCATCACCGCCAATGGCGACGACCCCCTTGTGACGCACCGTCAGAATGGTCGTGGAACGGGTTTTGACACGCAGATACTCCGGCATGAGACTCTCATTACTTCAACAGGAAACAGAAACAGACCAACACACAGGCTATCACCCCCTGAGAGGTCGGGCAACTGCGACAATTTGCTTTGGTTCAATTCTCGTTCGCCAGCCGAACGACATTCCGATATCCTGCGAACGCTCAACGATTTTTTCAGGAACCACCTCATGAACGATCCCCAGAAACTCAATCAGCGTGTTGTCGATCTCGAATCGATGATCATGATCCTGCAGCGTGATCTGGAGCAGATGAGCAGTGTCGTTCATGACCAGCAGCGACAGATCGAGGACCTGCAAACGCAGATCGATCACTGGAACGACAAGTTTGCCAGCGACCTGGACGATCTGCCCGATCCGCTCGATGAAAAGCCGCCTCATTATTAATCGGCGAGAGTTGCCAGTCTGGTCGGGCATCCGGTACTTTGACGAGAGTCTGTTTTCCGATCGCCATCGGAACCTCGCTGCCGTTTCATCGGAGGAGCCGAGTCCATGCTGTCGTTTCGTTTCGCAGTCCGGCTGTTGCTGATCGCTCTGATCACCGGCCTGACTGTTCCGCAGTTTGCCGCAGCCGATGTCCGCGAAGACATCGCCGCAGTGCTCAAGGTCGATCATCAGGCCAGGAATATCGATCTGGCTCGTCAAGGCGTCGAGAACCTGCAGAAGTCGGGAATCGATGCTCTGTTGCCGATTCTCAATGGACTGGAGGACGCCAATCCTCTCGCGGCCAACTATTTGCGGAACGCATTCGAGACCGTGGCCAGCGATGCCGTCGCGAATGGCCAGAAGCTCCCCGTCGAAGACCTGCTCAACTTTGTCCGCCGGACGAAGAACCGCGACATCGCCCGGCGACTCGCGTTCGAATGGATTCGCAAGGTCGAACCCGAACAGGCCGAAGAGTTGATTCCGAACTTCCTGGGCGATCCGAGTGCGGAACTTCGTCGTGAAGCCGTGGCTCGACTCCTGAAAGAAGCCGAGCAGATGGAGCCGAACAATCCCGGTCGCCAGAGCCGCTATCTGCAGGCTCTGTCGGGAGCCTCTGATGATGATCAGGTGAAGAAGATTGTCGCTGCACTCAAGGACCTGGACGTCGAAGTCAACGTCCAGGAGCATTACGGATTCCTCAACACCTGGCATCTCATCGGCCCCTTCGACAATCGCGACAAGAAGGGCTTTGATGTCGTTTATCCGCCGGAGAATGAAATCAATCTCGAAGCCGAATACGAGGGACAACTCGGCCCGGTTCGCTGGCAGCAGTTACAGACCGACGATCCTTACGGTCTGCTGAACATCGCTACCGATTTCGGACCGTATAAAGGAGCTGTCGTCTACGCGTACTCCGAGTTTGAATCGGAATACGATCAGCCGGTTGAGTTACGACTCGCCACGCCGAACGCCTGGAAGATCTGGCTGAACGACGAACTGGTCTTCGAGCGGGAAGAGTACCATCGCGGCACCTTCTTCGATCAGTACCGTGTTCCCGCTCGCCTGAAGCCGGGTAAGAACAAGATTCTGATCAAGGTCCTGCAGAACGAGCAGGACGACTCCTGGGCTCAGGTCTACCAGATTCAGTTTCGTATTTGTCAGCCAAACGGAATGGCTCTGCAGCCGGCCGGAAAGGAATAGTCATGAGATACTTCCTCTGTCTGATGCTCCTCGCGCTAAGCACCGTCGCTCAGGCTGACGACTGGCTGCAGTTTCGTGGCACCTCAAGCCCCGGCGTGGTGCAGGGACCGGAACTTCCCGAGTCGTTCGATCAGATTGCCTGGACGGCGGATCTGGACGGCCGCGGCTCGTCTTCGCCAATCATCGTGGGCGACAAAGTCTTCGTCACCGGTTGCGAAGGTCCCCGCCAGGATCGGCTGACCGTTACCTGTTTCGCGGAAGCGGATGGCAAACAGCTCTGGAAACGCGAGTTCTGGGCGACCGGCCGAACCGTCTGCCATCAAAAGATGTCGGTCGCCACGCCCACACCGGCCAGCGATGGCGAGCGGATCTATGCGTCTTACTCGTCGAACGACGTCGCCTGCCTCGACCTTGAGGGCAATCTCCTCTGGTATCGCGGGTTGACCTACGACTTTCCGAATGTGAGTAACAGCCTCGGGATGTCGTCTTCGGTCATCGTGAAAGACGGCACGGTCGTCTGCATGGCCGAGAACGATACGCAGTCGATGACCTTCGGTTTGAACGCCGACGACGGCACCACGAAGTGGCAGCTCGATCGTCCTCGCGGAGCAAACTGGACCTCGCCGATCGCCTGGCCGGGCGAAGAATCGATTGTGCTGTTGCAGTCCTCCAAGGGAGTCACTGCCATCGAGCCCGCGACGGGAAAGACCGTCTGGGAATATCTCGACGGAGCCGCGACGATTCCGTCGCTGACCGCCGTGAATGGTCTGGTGATCGTCCCGTCCCACGGATTAACGGCTCTCAAGCCGGGCGTGAGTGATACGACCGTTCCGGAAATCGTCTGGCAGGCGTCGCAACTGTCTCCTTCCACGCCAAGCCCGGTGGTTACCGAGAATTACGCGTATGTCATCAACGGAGCAGGAGTCTTGAGCTGTGGGGATCTGTCAGACGGCAAGCGTGTCTGGCAATGTCGCATGTCGGGCAAGTTCAGCGCAACGCCGTTGATCTCCGGCGATCGGCTCTACGCCATCAACGAGCAGGGGAATGCTCAGGTGGTACAGCTGACCCCGGAAGGGGGCGAAGTGCTGAATTCGCATGAGTTCGGCGAAACTGTTCTCGCGACTCCCTCGGCTGCCGACGGAGCGATCTATGTCCGCAGCGACAATCATCTGTGGAAGATCAAGTAGAGCATGTGGGTGGATTTCGTCGCGGTCGGACTCGGAGGAGCAGTGGGAGCGATCTCCCGCTACTACCTGTCCGGCGTCATGATTCAACGCTTCCCCGATTTCGAACCAGCCGGGACGCTGCTCGTCAATGTCCTCGGTTGCTTCCTGATCGGCCTGCTCGTCTCGCTTGAACTCGAAAAGGTAACGACGAGCCGCCAGTGGCGCAGTTTCGCGATCACCGGTTGCCTCGGCTCGCTGACGACCTTCTCGACCTTCGGCTATCAGACCGTGGTCCTCGCTCGCGATAAGAGTCTCAACTGGGCCACATTCAACATCGCCGCCAATCTCGTGCTCGGATTGATCGCCGTCCTCGCCGGCCTCATGCTCGGACGACTGTTCGCCAGGTGATGCATGCTGCTCTGGCAATGAGAGCAGTGGGCTGAGAGACGGCACTTCGGAGAAAAACGCCCCCAAGGGTGGCCCTGATAGCTCGGCTATCAGGGCGGCGCAGCCGTGGGAGGATGCTGTTTGGCGAAGGGGAAATTTAAACTTTCCCTTCGCCTTCCCCCTGAAAGAAGACTCTCACCGTGAACCCCGTCCAACTCCGTACTCCGACGGCTGCGCCGCCCCGAAAGAATCTTTCGGGGCCACCCCTGATGGCGACACTGGAGCAGGTAGCCGTGGTTGCTGGTGAGGTGTCGTGGATGGCCCTCTTTTAATCACCGCGGAAGACAGGCCTCTTGTTGCGTGGCACCGCAGAGATGAATCTCTGTGCCATCCTTATCAATTGGCGGAATCCATTTCGTGAATGCGGCGGTCCAGCTTCGTAAAGATCATCCGTTCGAACAATTCCCAGTGTTTCTGTCGCTCTTCCGGGACGTGGTGTCGCAGGTGTTGAATGACGGCGTAGCGCTGGCGGTGGGGCATGCTGTCGATGAACAGCGGGATGCGGCGGTTGTCGCCGTGGACGACGATCACGCGGCTGACCGGCCACCACGACAGGCAGGTGATGTGGGCGAGGCGGATGCGTTTCTTGCCGATCAGCCCCTGCCGCAGGAGTTCGTGGTCGTTAAGAATCCAGTATTCGCGCGTGGTGATTGCCGACAGCAGGAGTAGTCCATTGCCGACGGCCAGGCAGAGGCCGAAGATCCAGCCGTGGGCTTCGATGAGAATTCGCAGGCGGACCGAATCGATGGGCCAGTCGCCGAGAAACTGCAGGTCGGGCCAGAGCAGGGCGAGCATTGCTGCCAGACCGCCGAAGGTAAGCGCGGTCAGGAAGAAAAACGCATTGCGGGCCAGCCGCATGTGGCGGATAGAGAACTCGGGCGATTCCGATCCGCTGGTGTCCGGCATCGTTACTTCTCGATGGGCCGCCCGGCCAGGATCTGAGCGATGTGCATCGTGCGGATCGGCTTCTTCTGCCGTTTGATGAGTCCGTCCATATGCATCAGGCAGGACATGTCGCCGGCCGTGATGACTTCCGCGCCGGCATGTTCATGATCGTGAATCCGGTCGTTGCCCATCATGCAGGAGACGGCTTCCTCGGAAACAGCGAACGTTCCCCCGAAGCCGCAGCATTCGTCCTTCCGGCTCAATTCCACGAGCTCGATTCCGCGGACCTTCTCGAGGAGCGAACGGGCTTTGCTGAACTCGCGGCCCATCACTTCGCTGGAAGAGCCGAGCCGAAGTTCGCGAAGACCGTGGCAGCTCTGATGCAGCCCGACCTTATGCGGGAACTCGACGTCGAACGACTCGACTTTCAGCACATCGGTCAGAAACGCACAGAGTTCGAAGGTCTTGCGGCGAAGTTCCAAGTACTGGGCGTCATCGCCGATCAGATCGTGGTAATGGTTCACGATCATCGAAGTGCAGCTGCCGGAGGGGCAAACGATGTATTCGTATTTCGCGTAGTTCTCGACGAACGACTTAGCGAGCGGCTGGGCGTCATCCCAGCAGCCGGTGTTGGCCATCGGCTGGCCGCAACAGACCGGGGCTTCCGGGATTTCGACTTTACAGCCGTGCTTTTCAAGGAGTTCCAGCGTGGCCCAGGCGACGTCCGGGAACAGCTGATCGATGTAGCAGGGAACGAAGAGCGCAACTTGCATGGGTGTCGATTCTTGAAGGACGGTACGCGAGACGAAGTCGGACTTCAGGTCATGGACGGGTGTGAAGGATCACGAGAGTCGGTGATCGTGTCGGCGGTTTCGCTGTCATCGATCAACCTCTAAAGAGTATTGCGAGACATCCGCGATATCAAACCATCCAGGAGGAGTGGAATTCTGAGGTCGGGTTTGTAAACAGACGATGAACTCCGGGAAAAAGGACCCGTGCTGATTTTCGTTGTGAGTGCATTTCCAGTATTCTCTATGACTTACGCCGCGTGGCCCGGTCCCGCGGCGAGGAAAGATCACGACCGGCATCATTGAAGAGCCGATCCCATAAATTCGGGAGCAGGGTGTTGTTAGCTGGACCAATATTCTCCCGCGAGGCGCTGACCGTCCCGCGACAGTTGAAGACTTATCTCCTTCGAGCGGGGTATCTGTTCGCGTTTTTCGTGCTGCTCTACACCGCCAGTCAGGCGACTTTCGGCTGGCAGCAGTACCGCAGCCTCGGAGCCACGGCTCGCTTTGGGGCCTACGTCTTTCAGATCTTCGCCTTCGTCCAGTTGACCCTGGTCATCTTCGCCGGGTTGCTGTTCTCAGCCGGGAATGTGGCCGCCGAGAAGGATCGAAGAACAATCCTGCTGCTGTTGATGACCGACCTCAAAGATCGGGAACTTGTCATTGGCAAACTGCTGGCGAGTCTTCTGAATGTCTTTACGCTCGTTCTCTGCTCGTTGCCGGTGTTCATCTTCATTCGGATTCTGGGAGGCGTGAGTCTATCCCAGGTGCTCTGGGCACTGGCGATCACCGCGGCTTCAACCTATATGGCAGGAAGCTGGGGCATTTTCGTCGCCTTCTGGCGCGAAAAGACGTTCCAGACGCTCGCCGTCGGACTGCTCGGCTTCGTAGCGTTTCTAGCGGTTGTGGAAGGGCTGACATTTCTCGTCGGGCCGGAGACGACGCTCGGAACCTGGATCGGAGCTCTCGATCCTTATCGAGCATTGCTGACTGTGGTCAGCCCGTTTTCGACCACGAGCATGAGCCGCATCAGCGACTTGAGCATGTGGCAGACGTTCGGCGAGCTGCTGGGACTTGGTGTGCTGCTGAACGTGCTGACGATCGTCAATCTCCGCCGCTGGAACCCGTCGCGAACTCTCTACGTGGCGGCGAAGAAGGACGAATCGGGCGAGCCGACTCGCAAAGCTCGTCAGGTCTGGGAACGTCCGATCGTCTGGCGGGAAATTATGACCAAAGCCTACGGGCGGCGGATCTTCCTCATCAAGCTGGCCTACGTCCTGTTCTCGGTCCTCATCGGCTACAGCCTCTTGTCGGCTGAGACCTCCTCGCTCGTGCTGGGCATGATTTCCTGGCAGGGGCTGGGGTTTGTGTTGCTCGCTCTGCTTTCGCTGATGCTCGTGAACGCGCAGGCGGTCACATCGATTACCAGCGAACGGGACGGTCAGACTCTGGAAGTGCTGCTCGTGACCGAGATCTCGGCTCGCGAGTTCATTTACGGCAAGCTGCTCGGCGTCTTCTACAACGCCAAGGAAGCGATTCTGCTGCCGCTGATTTATATCGCCGTGATGAGTTCGCAGGGGATGATTGCCCCGGTGCAGAGTTTCTATCTCGGGTTCGGTTATCTGATGCTGTGTGCGTTCGCCTCGATGCTCGGCATGCATTCGGCGATTAGTTTTGATAACTCCCGCACGGCGATTGCGAACAGTATGGGGACGGTTTTCTTCCTGTTCATCGGGATCTTCATCTGTATGATTTTGATTGTCGAAGCCCGGTCTTCGTTCGCGTTGCAGTTGCCGAGCTTCCTCATTTTCATTGTTGGGGGAAGTATTGGGCTCTGGGCTTCGCTGACGCATAAGAATCCTTCGCCCGCCCTGACTCTGGCGGCCGGTGTCTTGCCTTTCGGCACGTTTTATGCGATCACCGCCTTTCTGCTGGGCGAATCGTTCAGCGTTTTTCTGTGCGTCTGTGCCGCGTATGGCTTTACCGCTCTGGCGATGCTGATCCCAGCCATCAGTGAATTCGACCTGGCCCTGGGCCGGGCGACGATCGAAAAATCGTAGCGCAGTCGAGGGGGTCACGGTTTCCGTTCGACGTTCCCGGATCTGCAAATGGCAGGCAGGAGTCTGCCCTGAATTCTGAACTCAATGCTTGAAGAAATCTCTCGCTCACTTTCACTGTGGCTGCCCGGCGTCAGCATTATGTTCGCGCTGACGTTCGCGTCCGGATTCTTTTCCGGCAGTGAGACGGCGATGTTCTCTCTGACTCGCGACGATCTGCAGACCTTCCGCAGCGGCAGTCCCTCCGAAAAACACGTGGTCCAACTGCTGGGCGATCCATCCCGGCTGCTGACCGCGATTCTCTTCTGGAATCTGGTCGTTAATCTGTCCTACTTTGCGGTAAGCGTGGTGGTCTCCCGGCGATTGATCTTACACGGCTACGACAGTGCCGGCTGGCTGTTTAGTCTGCTGGGTGTGGTAAGCATCATTCTGTTCGGCGAGGTGATCCCGAAGAGCGTCTCGGTCGTCTTTCCGCGTCCCATCTGCCGGCTGATCGTCTGGCCTCTGCTCGTTTCCATCCGCTCGCTCGATCGCATCCTTCCGGTACTCACGATGATGACTCGCGGACTGCAGCGGGGATTCTGGCCGAATCTGGAAGAAGAGTCACTCATTGATGCCGAGGACCTCGAAAAGGCGGTCGATCTGTCGACGCAGTCGAGCGAGATGATCGCTCACGAACGGAGCATCCTGCATCACATTCTGGATCTCTCGGAGATGGCGATCGAAGAAGTGATGCGGCCTCGCGGAACGTATGTGACCGTGAACGAGCCGACGATCTGGAAAGATCTCGGTTTTGGGACGCCCCCCGGGGGATTCGCGGCGATTGTCGAGCCTGGAACTGATCAGGTGACCGGCGTCTACTGGATGCACGGCACGATTTACCATCAGGCGAAAGGGCTCGAATCGTTCCGGGAATCGGTCGTGTACGTTCCCTGGTGTGCCCACGCCGCCCGCACGCTCAGTCAGATGCGGTCTTCGCTCTGCCACGTCGCCGTCGTCGTCGACGAGTATGGACAGACAATCGGCGTGGCCACGCAGCAGGATCTGCTCGATACGATCTTCACCCCGGTACCGAGCCGAGCCCGAAGAATTCTGCAGCGGGAAGCCATTCTGAAGATCGGCGATGACAAGTACCATCTCGATGGCCTGACGACCCTGCGGTTTCTGTCAGTGCATCTCAACATTCCGTTCGATGCCGATGAAGAACCGAGCGTGACGGTCGCCGGGTTGCTGCATCAGCACTTCCGCCGTTTTCCAGAGATCAACGACGAGATGGTCTGGCAGGGGTGGAAGCTGCGGGTGTTCGATGTTCCGGGACCGGGGCGAGCCCGCGTGTTGCTCGAACCAGCTGCGTTGCCGGAGCAGTCGACATCGGAGGTCAACTCATGATCGTCTGGACGTTGATCATTCTGTTGTTCCTGATCGGTGTGCGGCTGTCGTTTTTCTTCAGCGGTATTGAGACGGCGTTTTACCGGGCCAGCCGGTTGCGCCTTAATATTGATGCCCAGACTGGAGACCAGCAATCGAAGCGGATTCTCCCTTTCGTTGCCGATCCTTCGCAATTCGTGGCGACGATTCTGATCGGCAATAACGTGGCCAACTATGTGACGACCTGCGCCATCGGTTATGGAGCCATCCAGGCCTTTGGGAACCTCTCAGAAGTGGTCGAGGTGGGGGTGACGGTTCTGATCTCGCCCGTAATTTTTATCTTCGGCGAACTGCTGCCCAAAACGCTGCATTACCGGGCTCCGCTGCTGATGCTGAAGCGGAACTTCCTGTTCTTTCAGATGGTCCATATTCTGCTGCTCCCCTTGAGCTGGCCACTGATGATTCTCACCCGCATCTTCCAAAGCGTCGGTGGCGTCCGGCAGCAGCCGATGTTGCGGATTCTCGGGCGTCGACCGCTGGCCAACGTCATCGGGCATGGACGGGATGAGGGGATTGTGACCGAAGTCCAGCACAACCTGATGCAGGGAGTGTTCGTTAACGCCAATAAGCCACTGGAGAGTCTGGTGATACCGGCGGAAATTGCCTTCAGCTTTGAAGACGAACTGACCCATGCCGCCTTGATGAAGCACGCCCGGGATTACGGACTGGCCGATATCGCCGTCACGACCTCGACGGAGGACTCTACCGAAGTGGACTATTTCCGTGTCAGCGATCTCCTGCTGACGCGCGGAGCCTTGCAGGATATCCGTCGCCCCATGCCATCGCTGCAGATCGAGATCTCTCGGCTGGAAGCACTGCTGATTCTGCAGGAACACGACTCCGACCTGGGCGCGGTGTTCGATGGCGACGAACTCATCGGCATCGTCCGCCGTTCTGCACTTGCTGAGACGCTCTACCAGGGCAGCCTGTCCTTATCGGCTGCAGCGCTGTAGTAACCGCCGCCGCTACGTCTGGTTCCGCGACTATATGTAGACCGGTGAGAGTAATGTCAACTCGGGTAGAGGGCGTTCTCTTCTGTCTCAGCCCTCGCGCATACTTCGCGTCACGATCGCTGCTGAAGACGTTCCACACGCATAGTCGGGAACCTCGGCGGCGTCGTCTTCGGTCAGACAACGGGGGTCGAAGCTTCCGACGTCTTGCGAGGGGGAGCGCCCCTTCGGCGGCAGGATGCCGCCGCTACGTCGAGGCCGCCGGTCAGTTTGAGTCGGATCGGTGGTTTTGAGGGGCAGCTTCTGTAGAGGCGAGCGTCGTCGGTTCGCTGCGGGGCATTCTTGAGGCGCAGTTCCGTCAATCGCGGAAATGCCTGAAAAACAGGGGTTTTGATGCGTTCGGTGCGCGCCGGAGAGCCGTTCTTCATGTAATTCTTTCAAGCAGAATCACTTTGCTGGAAACTCTTGACCGTGCCGAGAATGTTGGGCTAAAACCCCCGCCGTCTGGTGAGCACGGAAGTCAAGGATGACTGCAACGCCCATCAGATCCTTTCAAGAACCTGTCTGATTTCAATTCATGACAATTCGAAGTGAACGGTCGCAAGGATGCGACCTGAAGCTTCACCTTTCAGTGTCGGATTCACTCCTGCCCAGAACCCGATGCTCTGATGCGATTTCGAATGTCCACCTAGTTTCGGTTCGCATCTTCTAAGTAACCCGACCTTAAAGAACACTTCTACTCAACCAGGACTGTGCCCATGTCGTTTTTACGATTCCGTCCCTGGACGGCCGCCCTGTCGACAGCTCTGCTGCTGTCGTGCGTTAATCCTGTTCAAGCTCAACTGTTTCGTAACGGACTGTTCGGACAACGTGGCGACGACTGCAACTGCAACGTCGGCCAGCAGGTCTCCTATGCTCCTCAGGTTGCTTACACGCCGCCACAGATGGGCTACGATCCCTGTAACGTCTGCAGCACCCAGCAGGTGGTTTACCGCCAGGTTCCTGTCACGGAGCATCGTCAGGTGACACAGACGGTTCGCAAGCCGGTCATTGAAACCGCTTACGAAGATCGCCAGTTCACCGAATACAAAACGGTTTACGAGAACCGGACCGCCGAAATCCCGACCGTCTCTTATCAGAACGTGACGCAATGTCAGACCGTTCAGCGAGACATGGGACGCTGGCAGTCCTGTCAGCAGCCGATTCAGAAGGTTTCTCCGTGTGCTTATGACAGCAATCCGGGTCTGTTCGGAATGCTGAACCGCACGCGGCAGTCGATCCGAAACGTCTTCACTCCGAGCGTCGCGAATCACCGTTACTACGTGCCCAATGTGGTCGCTCAGACTGTGCCCGTGACCCGTCAGGTCGCAATTCGCGGAACGCAGACCATCAACTACCAGGTGGCTCGAATCGTTCCCGAGACGACGACCCGCCAGGTCGCCGTGCAGAAGATCCGCTGGCAGGAAGAGCAGGTTGTCGCCTCTGTTCCGGTCACAACCTATCGCACGGTGCCTATCGGAACTCAGACAGCGTTCGGCTTTGTGCCCTTCGACGGTTCCAATTCTTCGGTGACCGCTCAGGCTCCGACTCCGGATCCGATTTCGGCCAAAGCGGAAGGACCGACTCCGGTCAAGCGGACCGCTGAGAATGACAACAAGAATGAAGACAAGAAGCCGAAGACCGACGGGACTTTCAGCCCCTTCGGCTCCGGCATGAATGAAAAACCTGAAAACAATGTCCAGCCTGTGTCACACCAGGTTGTTCACTCGAACCACTCCCCGGCTTCCCCAGCCAAACCAGCTGCTCCTTCGATGATTCGATCGAATGGCTGGCGTGCTCGGACCACTCAGTCCGAAACCTCCCCCCTTGTTTCGGGTACGTCGACGGACGGACCTTCCCTCCACGTGGTGCAAACCGCGAACTGATCCCCCTTGAGCGTGTTCGTCTTGCTTGCTCGCTCCCTGTCCCCCCCCCCCTCGCAAGCAGGGCGGATAGCACGTTCACCCCCGCGGCACCGGATTCATTCCGGTGCCCTTTTTTTATTTCTGCTTAGCATCTCCCGCGAGGATGTCCCCCCGGACATTCTCGCGGGATTTTTTTACTGGACTGCACCAGAGTTGAGTATCCGCGAACAGAAGAATGAAGCATCGTCAGCGGGCTCGTGTTTCATGGCGACAGTCAGCTTCAATCGCAACAGCTGTTTTGCAATCAGTATGCCAGTCGAGCCAGGGGGAGTCGAATCGGTTCGCGGTAATGGCCATTCAACTGCGGCGCCTCTTCGCAAGCCGTTCCGAACATGGAGTTTACGCTTGGACTGATTCGCGCTGACAATTTACGTCTGGCAATCCCGTTCCTGTCGGCCTTCCTTTCGACTGCTGTAACAACTGCAATCTACGCCTGGACTTTTGCACGATCTACAGTTGCAGAAGGTCGTGTCTCCGGAGACTTCGTTTTCATGCCTCGCCAGTTCTGATGATCTGTGCAGGTATTGTGCGCAGTGGGAATGATGACCGAGTTCTTCAACAATGCCGGGCGCGTCGTTGCGTTTCGTCTTCCGAAACTGAATAATCGTTGCTTCGCCCGGCTCCCTGAAATCTCGACGGAAGCCAGCCGGTGCCACCTCCGACCCGTCTTACGGTCTCCCTCCCGGTCACGTCCAAGTCCGCGAATCGCTCCGATTCACGACCGGAAGTCGAACGCGGTGTCGTCGGTGAACATAGTCTACACGCTGTCGAATCGGTAACGAGGTTGTTACATGTCGATCAAGTTTCGCTGCCCTGCCTGCAGTCATGGGATCAAAGCTCCTGACTCGGCTGCCGGAAAGGGTGTTCGTTGTCCTCAGTGCGGAGAAAAGGCCCGAGTGCCCGGTGGCAGCTCCGCCAAACCCGCCAGGAAGAAGCGAAGCCGGGAGAAAGAGCCGTCCAGTCAGGACAGCAACGCGTTTCTCGAGAATCTGGATCTGGATCGCATCGTCGACAGCGAGGTCAATCTCTGTCAGAAATGTGCCACGGAAATTCCGCCCGGTGAGA
This sequence comes from Rubinisphaera margarita, assembly GCF_022267515.1. Classification (NCBI taxonomy): domain Bacteria; kingdom Pseudomonadati; phylum Planctomycetota; class Planctomycetia; order Planctomycetales; family Planctomycetaceae; genus Rubinisphaera; species Rubinisphaera margarita. Next base: position 187,581 of record NZ_JAKFGB010000005.1, read on the forward strand.
CCGCCTGTCCGAATTGCGGCTTCGATCCTATCGAGCTGACAACGGCCGGTCGTCGCCGTAAGAAGATGGCGGCTAAAGGGATCGATCCGGCGACGTTCTATCAGACGATCTGGAAAGACTCCTTCAAGTTCGCCCTCGCTCATATTGGCCAGGCGTTCAAGACCGGAGCGCTTCTGAGCTTTTTCTTTGTCATAGCTTCCATCTGCATCTACTTCCAGACCTGGGTGGCAACCGGGCCCCCCTACGCATTCTGGACGCTGTTGTCGTCGGTTTCGGTTCTGATTCCGCTCGGCTGGTTACTCCATCAGCATCTCGAGATCATTCGACTCACGCTGGAGAAGAAGGACAAGATAAAGAAGATCCGCTTCGACTTTGCCCTTTGCGGCATGCTCGGGCTGAAGTTACTGGCCTGGCTGCTCGTCTACGGTTTGCCATTCTGGATCATCTTCGGCGGACTCGGCATTCTGATCGACTCAAATGGGAACTCGATCGGCGGACCGTTGGGCGCCGGCCTGGCTCTCTTCTCGATCCTGTTGTTCACGCCCCAGGCGATGTCGCACCTGACGATGCCGGTTGAAATGCCGGGTTGGGTGTTTCCCAAGGTCGCCAAGACCCTGCGAATTACCTTCCTGCCCGGCGTGGTCTGGGCGGTCCTGTTTCTGCTGGTCATGATTCCGCCGATTGCCTCCTTCTACGGCGGCTATGCGATTGCCGGCAGTGACTTCGATCAGCTCGTGTCGACCCATCAGAGAAATGCCCGAATTCACCATGCGGTTGTTCAGATCGCTCTCGCCGAAGATACAGGACGCGATGAGAAGAAGCAGGCGGCTCAGGAACAGTACGGCGACCTGGCGGCCGAAGAACCGGCCGACGAGAATCTCAGTGCGGCGGTCCCTCCGCTGGGGATGGGGATCCTCGGCTGCTTCCTGCTGGGATTCGCGAGCTTGGTGAGCGCCCGTGGTAACGGTCTGTTCACGAGTAATCTGCGCAAGGGGCTCGATCTGATCTCTTCGAAGAAGGAGCTCGTTTACCAGCGGAAGGAAGAGGACGACAAGATCCGCACCCGCAAGACGACGCTAGTCGCTCCACCGATTCAACGTGGACTCGCCTGCGCCATCGACATTCTGTTGCTCTGCATTCTCAACGGATCGGTGCTCGGGATGGTGTATTACGTCGCGACGTCGTTCGACATGACCTTTGATTCAGTCTGGCAACGAATGACCGCCATCGCCATTGCCAGTATTGGTCCCACGATCGCCATCGCTCTGTACTTCATTCGCAACGAAAGCGGCTATGAACAGACGTCTCCCGGAAAAGGGGCGATGAAGATGTTCGTCGCGGCGGACGAGCGATGCCAGCCAATCACCGCCGGCCAGGCGACGATCCGCTTTCTCCTGTTCTGGTTCGTGAGCTGCATTGCCACGCTGATGTTCGGCAATCTGATTGCCCTGGCGCGAAAGGACCGAATGACCCTGCACGATTTGCTGTCCGGGACTCAGGTCCGCATGGACAAACCGGTGCCGAAAGAAGAGAAGACGAAGGCCTGAACAGTGCGTCCGACCGGACGTCAGCGTATCAGCGAGTTGTCGCCGGAAAGGCGGCAACTGATGCGGACGAAACCGGCACAGGCCCAATCAAGGGCTTTAGGCTCCGGTCTTCGCTGACTGGAATGAGTCAGTAAAAACTGCAAAGAAACTGGTCATATTGCAGGAATCGGGGATTTTCCCTAAAGATGTCGCCTGCCGTTATTGGAGACCGCCCCTTTCTCCTGGCGATCTCTGCGGCGATGTCTCGTCTTTCCTCCAGTCTCTGCTTCTGCCCGTCAGGCAGGTATGGCCAAATCAGCTCCCAAAGTGGCATCGGAAAAATCCGCGCCCACCCCGGCGACAGGGTTGGCAGCGATCGGTTTCGTACCGATGCTGGCACTGGCGGTCATCACCGGAATCGTCGTTCCTGTGATGGCGTGGATGGCGTTGAAAGAGCCGGAACTGACCCCCTTTGAAAAGACCGTTCAGGCTCTCGAATACCTGCGGGAGGGGCGTACCAAAACGGCCTATCTGGAAGCGATCCAGATGCTTGATGACGGGCTGAACGATCCCGAGGTCGGCGGAGCTCTCGAATTCATTGTCGGCGTCGCCCTCTTTCGCAAAGCCGAACGGGTCACTCAAGAGGCCGCTCCCGGTTATCTGGGCATTACGGAGCCCATCTATCGGCTGTCGATGCGTTATCTGGAGCGTGCGCAGCAAAAATCGATCATGAACGAGTTGGTCTCGGAATGGCGATACACGATTGGCGCCTGCTACTACAAGCTTGGGCACGTGTACGAAGCTCGTGAGATTCTCGAAGCCGCCTACGAAATGGCGGAGGAAAACCGCACCGATATTGCGTTGATGCTCGCTCAGGTCTATCTCGATCCCAACGTGCTCAAATCGTCGCTGGTTCATCCGACGAGCCGGAACGAACAGCAGGAGAAGCGACGGGAAATCATCCAGAATCTCCAGCGGGAATGCCTGCAGGAGGGCGCTCTCAGCGAACGGAACGAAGAACAATTCCTGGCGCTGTACTGTGTCGCCGAACTGCAGCGACAGGACGGGCAAGTCGATGAAGCCGAACAGACTCTGAATCAACTCGAAGAGCTCATGCAGTCGATCGAGCTGACTGAGGAACGGGCCGGCGAACACTCGGACGCTCTCACGATCCTCAAGGCTCGGCTCTTTCTGGACCAGGAGCAGACCGAAGAAGCCCGGGAACTGCTGGAGAAAATTGTCAGCCTAAAGACTGGTCTCGAACAGAAAGCGGTCCTGCAGGGGCACTATCTTCTTGGTCGTTCGTATGCGATTGATCAACGGTATGATCTGGCCCTCGCACATTTCGAGAAGCCGGCTTCCGTCAAGGACTCAGAGGTTTTCTTTCCGGCCAACCTTTACGCCGGCGATATCGCTCGTAAACGCGGCCTGCATGAGGAGTCGCTGGCGTTTCTGATTCGTGGTTTGAATGGCGTCGATTCCACGGAGGTCTTCGCCAATCGGTGGATGGATCTCGACGAAGCACGCGATCTCGTGCAGACGGCCTGGGACGAGTGGGGCAACTCTTCAAGTTACGAGCAGTTCCGTTTCTCGCTCGAACTGGCCAGGCACATGATTCCGCTGTTCACGCAGTCTCATGCCAATCAGCTGATGGCGCTGGTCAGCCGGAAACGAGCCGAGTTGGTCCAGTCCCAGTACGACGCTGTTGCCCACGAGGAAGATCTCGAAAAGCTTCGAGACGTTCGCGATCACTGGAAGCGGGCCGGCCATGCCTACGCCCGGCTGGCCAACAGTTCCCGCGCATCGAGCAACTACGGTCAGATTCTCTGGGAAGCGAGCCAGCACTATCGCCGCGGCAACGACTTCAACAACGCATTGCAAATGTTGGAGATGTATATCGCCTCCAATCCTCGCAGCGGCCTCACCGCGGCCTATATTTTCAAGGCACGTCTTCTGCTCGATCTGGAAGAGTACGACGAGAGTCCCCGCGTTGAGGAAGCGATCGCGACTCTGGAGCAGGCACTCCGAGATTTTCCGAAAGATCAGTTGATCTACGATGCCCAGTTCCTGCTTGGCCGAGCCTACCTGGAGCAGGGGAAGACCGATCGAGCCGCCGAAGTCTGGCGGGCTCTGATCCTGGAAAGCCCTTTGACTCCCGAAGCTCGAGAATGGCAGCAGGCGTTGTTCGCTCTCGGTCGAATGTTGTTTCATGTCACGGAAACACGCCCAGGTTATCTGCTGACCGTGGCCCAGCCGGAACAGCCTGGTGAGCTGGCGGGAAAGGACGAACGCTACGGGCAGGTCGACGAAGCCATCCACTGGCTCGACGAATTCGTGCGGCGAATTCCCGATCACCCCGATGTCCACGAAGCTCGCTGGCTGCTTGCCAAAGGGCTCCGGTTCCGTGCTCGTCGAGCCGAAAACCGCATCCGAACAGCCGAAACCGAGAACACCCGCGTTGAGCTGGAAAAAGAGATCCGGGAATACCTGCAGCGGGCGACCGCCCAGTACAAGGTCCTGGCCGATGAACTGGCGCGGATCGATCAGCGGAACGAATTGACCTCCGCCTCGCGGCAGTTCCTGCGAGATGCCTACTTCGAACCTGCCCACATTCAATTCGACCTGGGAGGATACGATCCTTCCGGCGACTCTTTTCGGCAGGCCATTGATCTTTATAGCAACGCAGCTTTCTACTTCACCGGAAAACCGGTCGTTCTGGTGGCTTATTATCGAATCGCCGAATGCTACCGGCAGCTCGGTGCCTACGCGGAAGCTCGGCGTCAGCTGGAACAGGCCCGCGTCATTCTGAATCAGATTCCCGAACCGTTCCCCGCCACATCGACGAACTTCAGCAAGCAGGAATGGCAACGGCTGCTGGAGCAGTCGGTCAAACTCTACGACCTCACCCTCAACGCCAGTGCGGCTCCCTGAGTCGAGTTTCCGTTTCGAATCGCACTGGACGCCACGTCTTCATACTGAATTTGGATGTTTCCATGACGGCTTCAGCCCTACTGTCAGCCGAGCAAATGTGTCAGCTGATCCAGCGTCGGTTTGAATACAGCCGACTTCTGCTCGAAATCTCAGTCGAACAGGAGTCTCTGATTCAACAGGGACAATACGCCGAGTTAATTGAGATTCTGCTGAAGAAGCAGACGCTGCTCGACGCGTTGCGGACCTGCAGCGATTGTGATCCGCCATTGCCCAGGCAGTGGCATTCCCTGCGGAATCAGTTGCCTTCTGAGGAACGAAGCCGCTGCGAAAGCCTGCTGGAGCAGACAGAGAACGCGCTGGCGAGTCTGATGGACCGCGAGCAGGTTTGTACCGATACGCTGCAGAGACAGAAAGACGACACCCAGACTCAACTGCAGTTGGTCTCAGGAGGGATCGCTGTTCAGAACGCCTATCAGGACGACGATGGGAACAGTCAGTTTGATCGCAACTTCTAGTCACCGAATCCTTTCCCTTCACACGAATCCCCAGCCGGCATTCCACTCATGATCGATCCCTTCCTGCAGCAAACGACGGTTCCACTTCTGGAACGCGTAGCCGCGTTCGGACAGCAGCGTCATGCGGTCCTCGCCGGGAACATCGCCAATATCGATACTCCAGACTATCAACCGCAGGATCTGCCGGTTCAGGACTTCGAACGCGCGCTGCGGCAAGCCGTCGAAGCCCGACGGCAACAGGATGGTTCTCAGCCCTTATTGCCGCCGTCTCTGGGAGTATCTCCCGCAAATGGTAGCCTCTCCCATCTGGTGTGGCAGCAGCCGACATCCGGGATTCAGGGAGCGCCTGCCGTCGGAGACACGCAGCGGCGAACCGAGGACTTCTTCCCGGCCAGCCTCTCAAAAGCCGAACCGGTCCGCCGCAATCTGACATTCCACGACGGAGCCAGTCGCAGCATTGAACAGGAATCGATGGAAATGGTGAAGAACGCCTCGATGCAAAGCTTCGCCATCGAAGTGATGCGGAACCAGCTCAATATCCTCGAAAGCGTAATCAGCGAACGCGTGGTCTAAGACCCCGAGAACTGATACGGAGAATCCGACATGTTTAAGACAATCGATATCATCACCAGTGGCCTGGTTGCCCAGCGGCAGCGGTTGAACACCATTGCGGAGAACGTGGCCAATGTGAACACCACTCGCGATGCCGAAGGAAACGTCGCCCCCTTTCAGCGTCGGTTCGTCGCCTTCTCGGCCGAGAAGACCGAAGGCAAAGCCGCGGGGGTGGAGTTTGACGTTCTGCAGGCCGCAAACGCCGAACCTCGAAGGGTTTACGAGCCTGGTCACCCGGATGCCGACCAGAACGGCTACGTCGACTACCCGAATATCAATCTTGTCACCGAGTTCGTAAATGCGTTAGAAGCATCCCGCGCCTACGAAGCGAACATCGCGTCGTTCAACACCACGCAGAAAATTGGTGATATGACGCTGCGAATTCTCGCCTGAGCCACCTCCCTTCCAGCCTGCGGAACTCAATCCCGATGGTTCCATCAATCAATCCAAATTCTGTCACGTCGCATCCTCTGGTGCAGAGCAATCCCGCCCTGCAACCGACCGAATCGGGGATGCCTGTTGACTTCCAGAAGATGCTCTTCGACAGCATCCAGCAGACCAGCGACATGGCCAACACGGCGGAAGCCAACGTGGAAGCCCGTCTGCTCGGCGAAGACATCACCTCGGCGGAAGTCTTTACGAGCATGCGCAAGGCCGACCTGGCCATGAAAATGATGATGCAGGTTCGCAATAAGCTGGTCAGCGCGTTTCAGGAAGTCCAGCAGATGCGAATGTAGTGTTCGCTGTTTCCCCTCCACTTCTCCCTCCCCTGATCGATCCCATCCATGGAAATCCTGAAACAGACGTTCGGCCAGTTCCGGACGCTATTCATGTCGATGCCGACCAGTCAGCAGATGATGCTGGTTGGAGTGACCGCAGCGGTGCTGGGCGGCTTCGGCTATCTGATGTGGTCCGGTTCGGGTGACGGCAGTTATTCGCCTGTGTCGGTCGGCAAAACGTTTACGGTCGCTGAACTGATTCGCGCAGAGGAAACATTACTGCAGCAGGGGAAGACGGACTTCAAAAGACGAGGCCAGCGACTGCTCGTGCCTGCCGACAAGGTCGAAGAGTACAACGCCATTCTACTCGCCTCGGGAACGCTTCCCCAGAACTGGGCCGAAGAGTGGGAGCAGCAGTACACCGACATCGGACCGTTCGCCAATAACAAGCAGATGGACACCCGCAAGGAAATCGCCCGCGCCAAACTGGCCAGTCAGATGCTGGCGGCGTTGCCCGACGTCGACTATGCCAATGTCGTATGGGATCAGGAAGACAAGGCCCGCTGGCCCGCTCAGCCGAGGACCACGGCGACGGTCTCCGTTCGGCCCAAACCGGGACGCGAGATTCCCTCGTCGCTCGTGCATGCGATTCGCGTTTCAATTTCGGGCATGAAAGCCAACCTGAAACCTGAAGATGTCACCGTGCTCGATCTGGGGCGAGGCATCGCACATCAACAGTCGCTCGACAACGATCCGTATAACGATCGCGTTCTGCAGCGGATTCAGCAGCTCAAGGACATGTACCGCAGAGATATCATGACGGCGATCGACTACATCGATTCCGTTCGGGTCGCGGTGAATGTTGACATCGATAACATCAAGACCTCGGTCAGCCGCGAACAGCTGATGCAGAGCCAGGGCTCGACACTTTACAGCGAGAACGTGTCGGTCAAAGACAACAGCAATCAATTTGCCACTCAGCGGGAGCCAGGCCAGAACGCCAATGGCCCCATGAATCTCGCGGCTCAGCAAACGCCTCGGCAAACTCAGGATTCCTCAACGACGCGGGAATCGATTCTCAGCGCCCCGTCCTACAAGGTCGTTGAACAGGCACTTATCGGGGCTCTGCCGGAGAACGTGCGGGTCTCCGTGGTGATTCCCGAGTCGTATTTTCGGGTCGTGGCGATGCAGTCGGGAGAACTGACCGCGGAAGCGACCGACGAAGAAATCCGGGCCGCCGCGAAGAAGTACGAACCCGATGTCGTTGACGCGGTCAAGGCACGGGTTGCGAAGATCATCCCGATCCCCCAGGGCGGCAACATCGATGATTTCATCGACGTCGGCTCGTACGTCCCCACCCCGGTCGAAGAGCACGTTGTGACAGTGCCCTGGACGGATACCTTTACGTACATGATCACGCAATGGGGCAGCGCCGTTGCTCTGGGTGTGTTCGCGTTGTGGGCGTTCTGGATGTTGAACAAGACCGTTCGCAGTCAGCAGCCGGTCAATATTCCGGAAGACGATGAGCCCGTCGCGGCCATTCGAACCGGCGACGACGAATCTGATGACGAAGAACTGAATCCAAAGAATGATACGAAACGCATCGATCACCTGCAGTCGCTTGTGCGGAAGAACCCCGACATGACCGCGGCGATCATCAGCAACTGGATTCAGGAAGCCAAGTAACCCTGTCCTTCACTTGAGAGATTCATCTTTCCCGGTAAGTCCACCATGGATTCGATTCGCAAATCTGCCATTCTGCTGCTTTCGCTGGAGAAGCCACTCGCCAAGGAGGTGATTGCGCAAATGCCTCGCGAGATTGTGGAGAAAGTGACGCTGCAGATCGCGAAACTGAAGAACGTAACCCGGGAAGAACAGGAGAAGGTTCTCGACGAATACTACTCGGCTGTCCGGGAACGCACGCCGATGGAGCAGGGCGGCATGGCGACCGTCGATGAACTTCTGAAAGACTCGATGGGCGAGATTGGCGGCGCTATCCTGGAAAACGTTCGGCAGTCGATGAACTCGGTCCCATTCGGCTTTCTGCATAAGGTCGGAGCCGACAACCTGCTCACCTTCATCGTGGAAGAACATCCGCAGACGATCGCTCTGATTATGTCGCACCTCCCGCCTTCGCAGGCTGCGGAAGTGCTGAGCGGTCTGCCGGCTAACAAGCAGCTCGACGTGATCCGCCGCATCGCCAATATGGAACAGACGAGTCCGGAAGTGATCGAGGACGTGGAAAAGAGCCTCGAAGTCCGCATGCTCAGCACGATCAACCAGCAGTTAGAGAAAGCGGGTGGCGTGCCGATCGTGGCTGAGATTCTCAACCTCACCGATCGCATGACGAACCGCGGCATTCTCGAAAATCTCGAAGAAGAGGACAACGATCTGGCCGACGAGATTCGTCGCCTGATGTTCGTTTTCGACGACCTGCTCAAGCTGGACAACAAGGCGATTCAATCGCTGCTCAAAGAAGTCGACAACAGCCAGTGGGCTCTGGCTCTCAAAGGCGCGTCGGAAGAGATTCGCGAGAAGATTCTTTCCAACCTGTCGCAACGAGCCTCCGACATGCTGCGGGAAGAAATGGAGTTCCTGGGAGCCGTTCGCGTCAGCGATGTCGAAGCGATGCAGTCTCAGATCGTCGACGCGGTCCGTCGTCTCGAGGATTCCGGCGAGATCGTCGTCTCCAGTGGCAACGCCAGCGAGCAGTTCATTTCCTGACCGGATAGAAGGGTGTGCCGATGACAACTTCGCCCCGGGTCATGAAATCCGCTGCGGTGGCCGATGCAATGGCCGTTGGTCAGTTTAACTATGAAGACCTGCGCGGTCGCTGCGAGAACTATCTCGACTCGGTCCGTCAGCAGGCTCAACAACTGTTGACCGATGCCCAGGACAACGCCGAGAAGATCAAACAGGCCGCCATTAAAGAAGGGCGGGAAGTGGGACTGAAGCAGGGGCTGCTCGAAGCCGAGAAGTCGATCCAGACTCGCGTCAAACAGGAAGCCGCCGCCGCTGTCGATGCGAAACTGAAAACCGTGCTTCCCAGCCTGAAACAGGCCGTTGCGGAAGTTCATCAGATTCGCGATCAGGCTGAATCCTACTGGCATGATCAGGCGATCGATCTTGTGATGGCGATGACCGGGAAGCTGGTTCATCGAATGCTCGAACGTGATCCGGGAATCGGCGTCGAACGCCTGCAGGAAGTTCTCAAGCTTGTTGTCGGTCAGTCCGAACTGCAGATCGAGGTCGCCGAGTCCGACCTGGCGGCTCTGCAGGAGGAACTTGAACAGGTGACCAAACGCGTCAGCCAGACCGGCGTGAAGCTCATCGGACAGGCCGAACTCAAACCCGGCGATTATCGGGTGCTGATGAAATACGGCGAGATCGATGCTCGGGTCGATGTTCAGCTGCAGCGAATTATCGAGGAACTGGTCGGCGAGTAACCCATCATGACAGAGACAGCCAACAACATGTGGACGGAGAAGCTCGAGGGCGTTCTTCCGTACAAGCTGACCGGCCGGATTTCCCGGATTGCCGGAATGGCGGCTCATGTTCGCGGACTGGCTGCCCCGTTGGGGTCGTTGTGCCGAATTGTCAGTCCGAATCGCGGCCCGGTTGAAGCCGAAGTGGTCGGCGTGAACGACGATGAGATCATTATCCAGCCCTACGCCGACCTGATTGGTGTGAAGGGAGGCGATCCTGTCGAACTGCGGCAAACTCGGCAGTCTTTGCGAGTTGGTCAGCAACTGCTCGGGCGGGTCGTCAACGCGCGTGGACGATTCATCGATGGGGGACCTCCTGTGGTTCTTCCGCACACCGTGCCCATTCTGGCCGATCCGGTGTCGCCGTTGCATCGCCCACGAATTGACGATGTGCTCGAGACCGGCGTTAAAGCGATCGATGGCATGCTCACCTGTGGCCAGGGGCAACGTCTGGGGATCTTCGCCGGAAGCGGTGTCGGGAAAAGTACACTGCTCGGGCAGCTGGCCAAGTATGCTCGGGCCGACGTCAATGTGGTCGTTCTCGTGGGTGAGCGAGGTCGCGAAGTTCGTGAGTTTCTGGAACGCGATCTCGGACCGGAAGGGGTTGCCCGGAGTGTCTTGATCGTGGCTACGAGCGAAGAGTCGGCTCTTCTACGACGTCAATGTGCTTACACCGGAACGGCGGTCGCCGAGTACTTCCGCGATCTCAATCTCAATGTGCTCCTGATGATGGACAGCGTGACTCGCTTTGCGCTGGCTCAGCGGGAAATCGGACTCGCAGCTGGTGAGCCGCCCGCGACTCGAGGATTTCCACCCAGCGTGTTTGCTCAACTTCCGCGCCTGCTCGAACGCAGCGGACGAACGGAGCGGGGGAGCATCACGGGGCTCTACACCGTTCTCGTGGAAGGGGACGATACCAACGAGCCAATCTCCGATACAGTCCGCGGAATTCTCGATGGCCACATCGTGCTGTCTCGAGAACTGGCGCATCAATCTCACTGGCCGGCCATCGATGTGCTGGGGAGCGTGAGCCGATTGATGAATGAGCTGGCCAGTCCGGAACATCTCACGGCTGCCCAGAATCTGAAGCGAATGCTCGCGGCTTATCGGCAGTCCGAGGACATGATCAACATCGGTGCCTATCAGGCCGGTTCGAATCCGAAAATTGACCGGGCCATTGCCTTGAAGCCGCACGTCGATCGCGTGTTACAGCAGGCTTCGACCGAGCACGTGCCGATGACGGAAACCATTCAGAAACTTCTCGCGATCGGCAGCCAGGTTGCTCCGGCACCTGCCGTCCCGCCAGGCAACGAACCTCAGCAGCCGACCTCGGCGACTGCCTGACCGAATAACAGATCGTCATTTGAACTATGTCTTTTCAGTTTCGACTTGAATCACTCCTGAAATACCGTCGCCATCAACTTGACCAGTGTCGGCAACTCATGGCCGATGTGTTGCGAGATCAGGAAACATGTACCGCGTCGCTTCAGGATCTCGACGACGATCGAACCGAAACGCTGGAACAGATGCGGACGGCCAGTCTGAGCGGTTCCATCAATGTCCGAAAGCTGGCCTCAATTCGATATGACGTCGCTCAGATTGATGAGCATAAACTGCGGCTACGGGCGGATCACAGCCGTTACGAGAAGCAACTCGAACTCTGTCGTCAGGCCGTCCAACAGGCAGATGCGGCGGTCAAGTCGCTGGAACGCCTGAGAGATAAACAACTTCAACAGCACGATCACAAGGAAGCCCGCAAAACCGAAATCAGCCTGCAGGATGCCTGGGCGTCCGTGAATCTGCGGGCAACCTAGGCTCCCAGGCATTTCTGTTTATTCGGAGACCCTTCGGGAAGGATCACGGACAATCGACGACGGGTCCGTTAAACATTTGCGGGACATCGTCACTCACTCTCTCTCACTCCTTTTTGTAGTCCTTGGTGGACCATGATACGTATTCTTGGCGCAGTGATCGGAATCTTCTCCACGGCGACCCTTCTCACCGTGGCGCTGGTCTTCGTGTATTCGTGGGGCCAGGGACACATGAGCCGTGAGGCTGTGCTGGAGATCGCCGCCATCGTGAAAGGAGAACCGCGGCCGAGCGACCTGCAGAAGGAGGAAGAGGTCGAGATGGAGATGACCTCTTACGATGAGATCGTCCGCAAGCGGACCGAGAAGATCCTCAGCATTGCCGCCCGGGAGAGTGAACTGGCCGTGCTCAAGAAGGCGATCGATGATCAAACGAACCTCGTGATGACCGAACGGCAGAAACTTGAACAAATCAAGAAGACATTCAAGGATGAACTGGAAAAAGAACGGACGGCCCTTGCGGATGAAGCCGTGGCTCAGGCTCGAGCGATCCTGCTGAAGATGGATCCGGAGTCGGGGGTTGAGAAACTCCTGGCGCTTAATACCGATGATGCCGTTCTTTTGCTCAAGGGGATGCCGGAAAAGGACGCCGCCCGGATTCTTGATCAGTTTCGCGAAAGAATTGCCGGGAAAGATCCGATGGAACGCGTCCAAAAAGCCGAAGAAATATACAAGGCAATCTATCGGGGCGAACCACTCATTGACCCAGCCGATCGTGCTCAGCAGGCGTTGATGGATCAACCCGGCGGCGAGATCGAGTCGCGTTGACGGGAGTCAGTGACCGCTGCGGTCGATTGCCCGGTGTCTGAACCGCTTTCAGACATCTTCGGATCGAACCGTTCAGCGAGGCACACGGATGTTGCCCCCACAAGAGAGTCTGCTCAGTTTGAGCACGGTCCTTGCGCGACCTCAAAAAACACAGCTCCCGGATCCTTCGGTCCCTCGGGAGCAGAAGGTCAGTACGCCCGATCGACCATCCTTTGAGGACCAGCTGCGGAATCGCCGATCGACGAAAGTCGACCCGGAACCGAGCTCGCGCGCCGAGCGACCGATACCGGCTGCTGACGATTCGACCAGACGATCAGCCGCTTTGCCCGAGAAATCCCGTCCGGTGGCTCACGCGACTCCGAAACCTGTCGAGAACAGGACGCCACCGAAGTCTCCCGAAGTTAACAACGTTTCGACAGTTGAGCACGAGTCAAATCTCGAAGCGACTTCAGCTCCGATCGGAACGGAACCGAGCACCCCTCCCGTAGAGGCTGCTCTACCGGAATCGAAGCCGCAAGCCGTTCAAGCGGAATCCGATAGTCAGACCGCGACGCCGGTGCCATTGACCTTCCTGCACGCAACTGCGAATCGCTACGCCGAGAAACCGGAGAAGTACGCTCGAACAAACGCGAATACAGAACTGGTCGGGGAACCGCACGAAGTGATCGCCCCGGCGATGTTTCTCCAGGCGATGGCACCGAAATCGAACTCCAGGATCGAAGTGACTCCGGGAGACGGCGAGTCGGAACCAGTCGATACTCAGAATCAGGTCGATGAAGAGACTTTGCTCGCGCTGAGCGTTACGCCAGCAGCCGCACCCATTGAAGATGAAGTCGAGTCGACGTTCGATGACGAAACTTTCGAGTCAGCTCCAGAACAGCTGCCTGAAGGGGACAATGTTGAAGTCAACTCGGTCGCACAGTCAGTAAGCACGATCGAGCGGGCGACCACTGCGAATTCCGCTGCAGGTGCAGTCGACTCCGCGGATGAGCCTGCTGAGGATGAAGTCAACGACGAGCCGTCAGGACAACCGGTCCTGAAGCAGAGTTCCACGGCGAGCGAACAGGAAACAGAGACAAACCTCGCGGAAACCCGTTCGGAAGATCTGGTCGAATCGCCGGTCGTTTCCCGACAGGAATCCGCACAACAGGGCGCTCAGCCGCTGAAGTCCGTCCAGGAGACCACTTCGCCGGAACTGACGGAACCGGAAGCCGATTCCGAACCGGTGAATGAGTCGGGTGAAGCGGTCGAACAACGGACATTCGGACCCCAGACAACCATTTTCGGAAGCAGTGCTCAATCGACCGTACCGCAGCCGAATCAGCCGGTGACGCCATCCAGTGAGTCCCCGTCGACTCCGGTGACTTCCGTCACTCCCACGGCGGTTGACGCGGTGACGACCGAAGCCAGAGACCAGGTGAAGGTTCAGGATGCAACAGCCGGACCACGCGATTCCGCTGCGAATGCCGTTAGCGTTGAGAATCGCACGTCTGTTTCGGCGAGCACAAAGACAGAATCGCCTCGACCAGTCCTGGAGACGACACGAAGTGATGTTCCTCAGAAGTTGGCCGGCTTCCTGCAACAGGCTGCCGAGCAAGGCAAGCCAATGCGGATTCGGCTCAATCCTCCTGAACTTGGGACGCTTCAGATCGAGATCGGTCGCCACCAGGGACAGCTCACGGCTCGGCTGGAAGTCGAGACCGCAGCCGCTCGTTCTGTGATCTTCGAACAGTTGAGCGTACTGCGGGAATCTCTGCAGCAGCAGGGTCTGAAGCTCGATCAGATTCACGTCGAAGTGAACGAGAGTCTGAGTCAGGGATCGGACAGCGGAGTCGATGGAGATTCCGGCAACGGGCAGTTTTCCGAAGACGAAGACCGTCCGCGGGACTTCGGCTACACCTCGGGAGAGCCGGCGGAAGAAGAAACAACGTCTCGACCTTCGATCGTGCGGACCACGGCCGGCGTGACGGAAATTGACGTCGAAGTTTAACCGACGCCCCTCAATAGATAGAAGGCAGGATGCCATGGCTGTTATCGATACAGTGACCAGCCCAACCGGCGAGAAGATCAATATCGTCGATCAGCAGAGTGCGGGTTTCAACGCGCTTGATGCCGAAGCATTTCTCAAGATGCTCATCGTGCAGCTGCAAAATCAGGACCCGACCGAGCCGGTGAGCAACGAAGCTCTGCTGAGCCAGTTGTCGGAAATGCGCAGTCTGCAGGGAGGCATCGAACTTCAGGAAACGCTGAAGACGGTGACCGACACCCAGGCGGCGGCTGCGAAAACATCGTTTGCGTCATCGGCAGCGGCACTCATCGGACGTTTCATCAAGGCTGATATCGAAGTGACTTCGATTGATCCGGTGACCAACGAGGAAACGAAAAGCTCGCAGGCGGTTAGCGGAGAAGTCGAGAGGGCGATCCTGAAAGACGGCAAAGCATATGTTGTCGTCGGTGGAAAGGAAGTGCCGATCGACAAGATCACCACCGTCTCAAACGAGGCGTTTGAAGAGTAGCGAATAACGAACAGAGAGACGCCACATCCGGTGTTAATCTGGGAGAAAAGTACGGATCCTGACGGCGGATGCCGATACAGGATAGGGATGCGTCTGCGATTCCGGCCTGGAGCTTCACTCCGCCGGAAACGCCAGGACGCACGTATCGACAGCGAGCGCTCTCGGGGGAGAGTCGTTCGTCAGGGACGAGTTACTGTCGGGGGAAAAAATGGGACTTACATCCGCGTTGACCACATCGCTGAACGGTCTGGCTCTGAACGAACAGACCATCGACGTTCTGGGAAACAATATTGCCAATGCCGGAACGAACGGGTTCAAAGCCTCGTCCGTGCTCTTTCAGACCCAGCTGTCCCGTACACTTTCAGTCGGCTCGCGTCCATCGGCTGACAACGGCGGTACGAACCCGAAACAGATCGGTCTGGGAGCCACCTCAGCCGCCATCTTCAAGGACTTCTCGCAGGGTTCGATTACGAACTCGACCAGTCCTTCCGATCTTGCCATTCAGGGAGACGGCTTCTTCATCGTGAACGGTCCCGACGGGAACGTCTACTCGCGAGCCGGTAACTTCAACTTGAGTAGTGAAGATACGCTGGTCACTCCCTCCGGATTGCGGGTTCAGGGATACGGCGTGGACGAAGACTTCAATCTCGTGACCACTCAGCTGGCCGATATCGAAATTCCCCTGGGCGATCTGACTGTCGCTCAGCAGACGCGAAATCTGTCGATCAGCGGTGCAGTCCTGTCGACTGGCGAACTTTCCACAATGGGGGCCACGCTGAATTCGCAGGACGCGTTCGTGAATACGGCCGGTGGAACTGTCGGCGGCGGGGACACCGCGAGTGGCGCGACTCTGCTGACTTCGCTGTACAAAGAGGGCGACGCGACTCCACTGTTCAGTCTCGATGATGAGATTACGTTCACGCCTCGCAAGGGGGGGCGAATTCTGGAGTCGCAAACGCTGGCTGTTACATCGACCACCACGCTGTCGGACCTGCTGACGATGATGGACCATACGCTCGGTATCCAGAGCGGTGGTACGGTCCCTCAGGAAGGGGGCCAGAATCCGGGAATCACAATCGACGCCAACGGGCTGATTCAGGTGATTGGCAACCGCGGCTCCGTCAACGATGTCTCCATCACGCTGGGCGATCTGCAGGTCACCAATGGATCGGCCTCGTCGACCGTTGATCTGGCCTTCACGAAAAACCAGTTCGCGGACGGCGAAAGCGCCATCACCGACTTCATCGTGTTCGATTCGCTGGGGCAGGAAGTCAACGTGAAGATGACAACCTATCTCGAATCCCGCGATTCAACATCATCCACGTTCCGCTACTTCCTGGAAAGTGTCGACGACAGCGATTCTGACATCGTATTGGGCAATGGAACGTTCGTTTTCGACGGCGAAGGGATCGTAACGTCCGGCGGGGTTCAGCAGTTCGCGATCGACCGAAATAACACGGCGGCCATCAGTCCGATGCAGATCAATATCGACCTGCGGAGTCTGACAGGGATCTCGACCAAGTCAGCCGGAAGCGCGATTACGCTGCAGGCTCAGGACGGTTCGAGCCCGGGTTCGCTGTCGAGTTTCGTGATCGATGAAACCGGCGTGATCAACGGGATCTTCGACAACGGGATTATCCGCACGCTCGGTCAGGTGGTCCTGGCTCGATTCTCGAACCCGCAGGGTCTGCTCGATAACGGCGATACCACCTTCCTCGAAGGGGTCAGCTCGGGCACACCGTTCCTCGTCACACCGGGGAACTTCGGTGCGGGAACGATTCGAGCCGGTTCGATTGAACTGTCGAATACCGACATCGGGCGAAACCTGGTCGATCTGATCGTCGCTTCGACGAACTATCGAGGAAACGCGCGAGTGATCGATTCGGTGCAGCGACTCGTCGATGAACTTCTGCTCCTGGGCCGATAAGCGAACCCGGTAATTCGTGACTGAAGGAACAGGTCATGATCAAACTGACGCGGCTTAACGGCGAGCAATTCGTGTTGAACGCGGAACTGATCCGGTACATCGAGAGTCGTCCGGATACTTACATCACGCTGACAACCGATGATCGCCTGATCGTGAAAGAAACGGTCGACGAGGTCGTGAAGCGGAGTGTTGACTATTCCCGGTCCGTGCGTCGCATTCCGGGATTGTGATCGGGCGACGTTCGCGGCACAGAGAACTGAAGATCAGCTTAGGTTCCACGCAGAAACTGAGATATGGATAAGGCAACAGTTGGAGGTTTGGTCCTGGCCGTAGGCCTGCTGGCGCTGGCAGTTTTGCTGGCACCGGGAGGCTCGTTCCTCGCATTCTGGGACGCGGCTTCAGCAGCCGTGGTTATCGGAGGGGCGATCGCCGCCACCTGCATCGCGTTTCCATTCGGGGCGCTGTTTCTCACCCCCGGCGTGGTGAAGAAGGTAATGAGCCCCAAGATGCAGGATCTGCGTCCTGTCATTCGCCAGCTGGTCGAATTCTCGGAGATTGCCCGCCGGGACGGAATTCTCGCCCTGGAAGGCAAGACCGAAGAGATTGAGGACCCCTTCATTCTGCTCGGGATTCAGATGGCCGTGGATGGCACTGATGCCGAACTCATGGAAGCGGTGCTGCGAACGGAGATGGAAGCGGTGGCTGCCCGGCACAAGACGGGGAAGTCGTTGATGGAAACCATGGGACGCTATGCTCCGGCATTCGGGATGATCGGAACCCTGATGGGACTGATCATCATGCTCGGAAACATGGATGATCCGGCTGCGATCGGCCCGGGTATGGCCGTGGCTCTGATTACCACACTCTATGGAGCCATGGTCTCGAACATCGTCTGCCTGCCGTTTGCCGACAAACTGGGTTACTACAGTAAACGCGAGCTGGAGGTTCGCGAGGTGATCGTCCGGGGCATTCTCTCCATTCAGGAGGGAGACAACCCCCGCGTGCTCGAGCAGAAGCTCAACACCTTCCTGCCGGTCAACCAGCGTAAGTCCGACGAAGAGGAAGCCGCCTGATTCAGTGAGTCAGCTCGCTGACGGACTTCCCTAGGGGAACGACCGTCCGGACGAAGAAAGGGACCAAGATGTCAGTCATTCAGGATGATCCACCACCGGGAGTTCCCGAGTGGGTCGTCACCTATGGCGACATGATGTCTCTGTTGCTTACGTTCTTCATCATGCTGGTTTCGCTCAGCGAGATGAAGCAGGAGGGGGAGATCCGGGCAATGCTCGATTCTCTGCAGGAACGATTCGGATCCAGTCCGATGGCCGTCAGTGGCGTCCCGGGACCCTCGTTGCAGGAAAACAGCCCCTATAGCAGCTTCAAATCGAAGGGAAGTCGTTCCGAAGACGGAACCAAGCACAAGAGCCAGGATGACGACGGGCACGTCGGTGCGCACAAAACCGTCGACCGGATCAACCATGGAACCATGGTGACGATGGGGGGGCCGACCGGCTTTGAGCCGCAGGGAGCCGGACTGACCGACCAGATTCGCGAGAACCTCGATATTCTGGCGGAAATTATCCGTGACAAACCGAACCTGATCAGCGTCCGCGGCCATGCTTCGCCCGAGCCGCTGCCGGCGGACAGTCCCTTCAAGAATCAGTTTCATCTGTCGTTCAAACGGGCTCAGGCGGTCGCCGACTATCTGATCCACGAGAAGCAAATTGAGAAAGAACGCATTATCGTCAGCGCTTCTGGCGATACCGAACCGCGGAAGCTTACCCGCGATGAGAGTCAGCAATCCGTCAATCATCGGGTTGACGTGTTTTTGATTGACACCTATATAACGCCATAACGCGATGTGCGCAGGCCTTTGAACCTGCAGTCGCGGAGTTTACGCAGGCTGGGCTGTTTATGGCCCACTGCGATTGGGCGTTCGAAGACAATTGCGCCCGCTTCGCCTCTTTTCGCGTCTCTCCGAATCAAGTGGTCTTCTTGTGTCATCAGGGAGGATGAGACATGGCGACGGATGCTGCCGAACCGAACGCACCGCCTGCAGCTGAAGAGGCTGTCGCGGAAAAACCGGCAGGGACCGGCTTCTGGCTGAAACTCGCAGCGGTCGGCGGACTGCTGATGATTGTGATGATCCTTGAGTTTCTGATGCTGTACTTCTTCTTTGGGAAGTCAGACCCGACTCAGATCGATCCCAACGACCCTGCGATTCTCGACGCCGAAACACTCGACGACACCGAGACGGCTGAAATCGACATCTCTCCCGCGTTCAACTGCACAAACAGTCTGTCGCATCAGGGGCAGGCGATTCATATCTCGTTCAATCTGCACGTCGAAGTGCCTTCTCATTTGAGCGACCGGTTCACCGAGGCCAAGAAAAATCACAAAAACAGGATCCGGCAGTCGGTGATCACAATCATCCGCAGCGCCGCGATCGAGGAACTGAATGATCCGAACCTGAGCATGATCAAACGCCAGATTCGTGAAGAGATCAACAAGATCCTCAACCAGAGTTACGTGACCTCGGTCATCATTACTGACTATCGCAAGATGGAACAGTAGGACCCGCACGCAGGTAATTCCTTCAGGAACGGGAGCACGTTGTGGCTGAGAATGAAGACGACTTGCTCGATCCGAGCGAGATCGAAGCGCTGCTCAAGGCAGCCGGCGGCGGAGACCCCGAAACACCTGCCAAGGATAAGAAATCGGGCGGCGGTTCCGGTGCCATCCTCGATCCTTCCGACATCGACGCACTGCTCGCTGAGGAAGATTCGAGCTCCGGGCAGGGCAGTCATCGGACGGAAGATCTGCTCAACGAGGCCGAAGCCAATCTGGCCGCTGCCATTGCATCCGACTTTGGTCAGGGCTCGAAAAAGCGGGGTGACACATCGGGCGCAACGCCTTTCTCGCTGAATAATCTGCATCCGATTCCGGGAGCAGAGGAACGCGGCGAGCTCAATCTGCTGCAGGATGTCGAACTCGATTTGCGAATCGAGCTGGGACGAGCCGAGTTGCAGATTGAAGAAGTCGTCTCACTGAAGGCCGGCAGCGTGGTGCCGTTGGACAAACTGGCCGGGGATCCGGTTGATATTCTGGTCAACGGACGGCTGGTCGCACGGGGCGAAGTCCTCGTGCTGAACGATAATTTCTGCGTCCGCGTTGCCGAGATTCTCGCACCGCAGCGCTAAGTGTGGAATGAAGACGATCCGTCTGAGAGTTCGGGGGAACTCGCAGACTGCAGCGAGGATTGCTGCACAGGGATGGGGACTCGCGACGCGACCGAGATCATCGGCCGTTGCAGGGAAAGGGGCAGGGATGCACTCGAGCAAATCCGGAATGCGTGCTGCGCGTCGCTGTCTGTTGGTCTGTGCTCTTTTGGGTTGTGCTTCGGCAGAGGCCCAGGAGCGGTTCACTCCTGCTGCGGGAACGATCTGGTCCGATTCTCCACTCTCCTGGGAAAGCAACGCGGTTCAACCGGTCGAACCGGAAGCGCCCGCCCGCCAGACCCCCCGAAGCGTTCCCGCGCAATCGAGGCCTGAGATTCTCCTCCCGGAGATCGGTCAAAGCGAACCCGAGTCAGTCACTGCTCAGCGAGTGCCCGAGACCGCTGCTCAACCGATGCCGCCCCAAAGTGATGCGGCGTCTCCAGCCGATGCGCAAGGCGAATCACTTCCGCTGCGAAAACCGACCGGTCGGTTTGCAGAACGGACTGAAGAAGCCGGCGAGAAGCGGGCAACAACCGATAATCTGGTTTTACCCGTGATCGCCCTGGGCGGAGTTCTCGGCTTGATCTTCCTGCTCTCACGGTTTGCCAGAAAGAAAATGCCCTTCGCCGCCCAGCGACTTTCGAACGAAGTATGTGAAGTGCTCGGCCGCCGCCCGATTGATACCCGCCACAGCATCGTCTTCCTGAGAACGGGGCAGAGAATTCTCATTCTCGGCTCCTCGATCGATGGGCTGAACACGCTGGCGGAGATCACTGATCCGGTGGAAGTCGATCAAATCAATGGTCAATGCCGGACAGCCGCCGAGGCCCCGGATATGGGAACATCGTTCCGCATGCTGCTGGCTCGGGGAACCCGTGAATCGGCGGCCGTGAATCTCGATGAACGGCATCGGGAACGCCAGCGGGAGCGTCGCCGCCGGTCCCCTCAGGCCTCGTCGACAGAACGGGAGAACCGTTCCACCGGTATTTCTTCAGAGGACATTGCCGAGCTGGAACGCACCCTCTCTGCCGCCCGGGAGGGACAACGATGAAACCGCGCCCCTTACCGGACTGGCTGCTCAAACGAAAGATGACTCTTTCGCGGTTGGTCGTCATCGGATTGATGATCGTGATTGGAACCAACGCCTGGGGGCAACCCGGTTCGGTCGCCAATCAGTCGATCGGAACGGGAACCGTGACGCCGCAGCTCCCCGTCTCCGAGACCGCGACCGTGAAGGCTCCGGTTGGAGATACGGAATCGGTTTTTCCGGCCGGCTTCGATCCCGACAAAATGATCTCGCCGCAGGGGCTGACGCCGACGCTCAAACTGATGATCATGATGACGCTGCTCAGCCTGGCGCCGTCGATTTTGATCATGACAACCTGCTTCATTCGCATCGTGATCGTTCTGGGTCTGTTGCGGCAGGCGCTCGGAACACAGCAGTTACCGCCGAACCAGGTTCTTCTTTCACTAGGCCTGTTTCTGACCGTGATGGTGATGTGGCCGGTCTGGAAGCAGTCTTATGAAGAAGGGATTCGACCGTATTCGGAATCGGTTTATGAGACGACGGCGGACCAGCAGGCCGGGCTTCAGGAAGCGACCGAACGGGCTCTTAAGCCGATCCGGGCCTTCATGAGCGATCAGATCTATCGGACCGGTAACGAGAATGCGGTCTGGATGTTCATCGACTTCCAGCGTCCCGCTCCCGATTCCCCGGAAGCATCGACCTGGAAGGCGCCCGAGAGTTTTGATGAGATTCACACCACGGTACTGATCCCGGCGTTCATGCTGAGCGAACTGAAGACTGCATTCATCATCGGGTTTCAGATCTATCTGCCGTTCATCATTATCGATATGGTGGTCGCCTCGATTCTCATCAGCATGGGCATGATGATGCTCCCGCCGGTGCTGATTTCCCTGCCGTTCAAACTCCTGTTGTTCATCCTGGTCGATGGCTGGTATCTGACGGTCGAAATGCTGCTCAGCAGCGTTCAACCCTACACCGGATAGCGACTTTCTTGCGAACGTGTGCCACTGGCTCCGCCGGTGCTTTTGATCTTCGATTCCCTGTTGAAACCCAGTCATGACGGTTGACTCCGCAGTTGAAATCACCCGACAGGCCATCGTGCTGTCGTTGCTCGTCGGCACGCCGATTATGGGCATCGCCATGATCGTCGGTCTGATTATCAGCCTGTTTCAGGCCGTGACCCAGTTGCAGGATCAAACGCTCAGCTTCGTGCCGAAGATCCTGGCCATGGTTGGCACTGTGATCGTCCTGATGCCCTGGATCTTCGGCATGATCGTCGAATACACCATTGAACTCTGGCACTCCATCCCCGGAAGTTTGTAGAGAGGCATCAGGCGCCAGAACTCTCGAAACCTGTTAGTCCTCGACCCGAACGTCTGACGCCCAGCGCCTAACACCCAACCATGTTCGAAACGATTGATCAAATCTCTGGCGGAGCGATGACGAACTGGGCGAATCGTCTGTTCGTTGATGCTGCGCTGGGGTACTTCACCACTTTTATGCTGGTGACAGTCCGGCTGAGTGGGTTGATGATCATCGGACCGTTCTTCGGACATACGTCAATTCCCGAACGAGTGAAGGTGCTGTTCGCTCTCGCGCTTGCTTTGATGATCACCCCCTCGCTGCCTGATATTCGGGACCGTGGTTTCGACAAACTCGATCTCGACAAGAATGGTGTACTCAGTGGACGGGAAGTGCCCACGATGTTCGTGGTCGCGGCGGCTGGCGAAGACGCCGAAGAGGCCGAGACGCCGGTCGTGACCCGGAGTGAGTTTCGCGCCAGTGCCGGAGTTCCTTCTACGCTGTTCGATCTGCTCTGGGTTGTCGCAACGGAGCTGGCGATTGGGCTGATCCTCGGACTGGGCGTGGTCATCTTGCTGACCGGACTGCAGATGGCGGGTGAAACCTTCGATCAGCAGACCGGAACGGCGCTCAGCGAGATCTTTAACCCGGCTATGGGGACGACGATTTCCCCGACCGGTCAGCTGTTGTTCTTACTTGGCACGACCGCCCTTCTGGTCATGCCGCCGTTCGACGGGCATCTGATGATGTTGATGAGCCTGCTCAAGACCTTCGAAGTCATCCCTCTGGGAATGGCCTGGATCGATGGCGCATCGCTGGAAGTGCTGCGCAGCCTGATGTCTCAGTCACTGGCACTGGCAGTCCAGATCGCTGCGCCCCTGCTGGCCGCGATGGCGCTTCTTTCGGTCGCCATGGGATTCCTCGGCTACACCGTACCTCAGGTGAACGTGCTCGTACTCGGCTTTCCCATCCGGGCACTGGTCAGCATGGTGATTCTCATCGTCACTCTCTCGGGAGCGGCCGATGCAATCGTCGAAGTGTTCCCGGATGTCCTCGACGCACTCTCTTATTCCCTGATCGCCTCGGACGGCTGACGCTGAGGAAGGAGCCCCATGGCCGATCCAGATCAGGGTGACAAGACGGAAGACCCAACCGACAAGCGACGCAGCGAGACCCGGCAGAAGGGGAACGTGGCGAAGAGTGTCGACGTCAACGCGGCGGCCACGATGCTGGTGGCGACGGGCGGACTGTTGTTTCTCGGCCCGGACATCGGCAAAGGCTTCGCGGAGCTGATGCAGATGTACCTTTCCGGCCCCGTGCTGCTCGAGCTCGACGGAGCAGGGGTCGCGAAGGATCTGCGTGAGATCTTCTTTCATGCCTGCGGCTACGCGCTCCCATTTATCGGACTGATGTTCCTCTGCTCGCTGCTGACGAATCTGGCTCAGATCGGATTTCTGTTCACGACCGAACCGCTTAACCTGAAGTGGAACCGGCTCAACCCGATCTCGGGATTCCAGCGAATCTTCTCCATCGCGAGTCTGGTGCGTCTCGGCACCAGCGTCGGAAAGATCATCGTGATGGCCGGCGTAGCCAGCTGGTTCATCTCCATGAATCTTCCGAAGCTGCTGCTTCTGCTGAATGCCGAACCTGATGTCATTCTCAGCATGATGGGCAGCACAATCCTGGAGCTCTCCTTCCAGCTGGCTCTGGCCATGCTCGTGATTGCGATTCTCGATTTCAGCTTTCAGAAGTGGAAGTACGAGCAGGATCTCAAAATGAGCAAGCAGGAGATCCGAGATGAGATGAAGAACATGGACGGCGATCCTCACATTCGCCAGAAGCGTAAGGAAGCCCATCGCAAGCTGGCCGCCGCCCGGGAACTGGGAGCGGTGCAGCATGCCGATGTCGTCGTCACCAACCCGACGCATATCTCGGTGGCCATTCGCTACGATCCCAAAGTGCGCCCGGCTCCGTATGTGGTCGCCAAGGGAATGGGAGAAGTCGCTCTCAAGATCCGGGAAATTGCCCGCGAGCACGATGTTCCGATTATCGAACGCAAGCCGCTGGCCCGGGCGTTGTACAAGGATGTCAAAGTCGGCCATCCGATTCCGACCGAGCTCTACGAGGTCTTCGTCGAGATCATGGCCTACGTGTATCGACTGACCGGGCGGGAACTTCCGGAGTAGACTCCGCTGACCGGCGGGCCTCTGCTACCCGATCGCATCGAAGCTGCTACAATCCGATTTGATTCACCGCGGACCTCTTATTGACACCACGATTTCAGAAGCTGATATGTCGCACGATTATCTGGCCGAGAGCCTCGTTCACGATCCGATTCACGGGTACATCTCGTTTACGTCCCGGTACGGACTGCCCGACAATGAAGTCTCCGAACAGGAAATCATCGACAATCCGTGGGTGCAGCGGATGCGGCAGATCCATCAGCTGCAGACCGCCTGGTGGGTCTTTCCTTCCGCCGAACATATGCGGTTTCAGCACATCCTTGGCGCCATGCATCTGGCTTCGCGGTGTATCGACGAATGGTACGATTCCCTGGTCGATTCCTGTGAAAGTGTCCCCAGCAAGCCGTACGTTGAGAGCCTTGTTCGCATGGCGGCTCTTTTGCATGATGTCGGTCACGGACCGTTCGGACATTTCTTCGACGATCACTACCTCGACCAGTTCGGTCTGACGCACGAAGTCATCGGCTCCTATCTGATCGAACACGAACTCGGCGATCTGCTGCGCGGCGTGCGTCGCAATCCGCACGGGGTTTTCAAGCCCCTCGAAGTCCTCGACCCGAAACAGATTGGCTGGCTGATTTGCCGTCCCAAAGGAGATGGCGACGATGAAGGGCACCCGAGCTGGCTGCGAAAGCTCCGCTCGCTCTTCAGTGGGATCTATACCGTCGACAATATGGACTTCGTGCTTCGTGATGCCTACATGTCGGGCTACAACACAAAAGCCTTCGACATCTCCCGGCTGCTCCACTACAGCTTCTTCACGCCGCAGGGACTCACCATCCACGCGCGTGGACTGCCGACGCTGATTAACTTCGTCGAAACACGGGCGAATCTTTTCCGAACGATCTACTTTCATCGTACGGTCCGGGCGCTCGACATCGCTCTGGAAGAACTCTTCCCACAGACGATGAAGCATCTGTTTCCGGGAAATCCGCTCGAGCATCTCGACGAGTATTTGCATCTGACGGAACTGTCATTCCTGGTCGATATCGCTCGCTGGTCGAAAAGCAGCAAGCCAGAGATTCAGGAGCTCGGTCGAAAGTGGGACGCGATTCTTCGTCGCGACGTTAGCTGGAAGATGGCCTGTGAGAGGACTTTGAACTTCCACACCGCCGGGGCGGCTCGAATGACGATCTTCTCCGAGCCAGACCTTGTGCTCCGCCGGGTTCGCGAACGGATGCCGAGTAATCTGCGGAACATGGATCTGCGTTTCGACGTCGCACAGCACTATCATCGCCCCAGTGCGCGCCTGCCGGTGCACGGACAGAACTTCCTGCTCGATCCTGCTCAAGGAACGCCTTCTGAACTCAACGACGATGAACTGTTCCGCCAGTTGCCGATCAGCTTTTTGATCTTCCGCATTTACACGCAGGACCACGGGCATGAAGCCCTGCTGAACGCGGCTCTCAATTCCGTGCTCGGCGACGCCACAGACGCCAAGACCAACATGTAGGGCTGGTTTGCACCGGGCCTGAAGTCTTTGCTGCGGACGTCGTATGAAACAAACAATGGCTCCCGCCTCTTTCGAAGCGAGAGCCATTGCTGTACTTCCTCCCTGAGTCAACATCGCTGCCCCGCAGCCTCTCAACCGAAGCTGAAAGGCTGCGACTGCAGTGGGCAACGAAGTGCAGGCCTTCTCCGACTGCTCAAGGCAGCCGGCTTAATAGCTCCATTCCTCCTATCCGAACATAGCTTCCGCCAGCCGCAAGCCCTGAATCCGATGAATTGACAAATCTTCACGATTCTTTCGGCCGGACCGGGTTGCCAGCACTTTCCGTCTTGGAGAGGTCGAACGACTTCGTAGAATTCCAATACACCTTTTGACAGAGAAAGTGCACCGTGAGTACGACTCATCCTGAAACCAACGAGAACCGTATCTGGGCCATGCTCTGCCATGCCGTCACGCTGCTGCGGTTTCTGCCCTTCGTCTGGACGGTGGTGGTGCCGCTGGCGATCTGGCTGGCCAAGAAAGAGACCTCTCCGTTTGTCGATCGACATGGACGGGAATCGCTGAATTTCCAGCTGTCGGTGCTGATCTATCATGCGATCGCGACCGTCGTGTTCTGGATCTTTGGGCTCGTCTGGCTGGCGGTCATGATCATTGAAGTCGTGGCGATCGTGCTCATTCTGGTGGCTTCGATTCGAGCCTCGGAGGGGCGTGAGTTTCGCTATCCGTTCTCCCTCCGGCTGATCCGCAAGACGTCGATTTCGCTCTGAACCAGGCTCGCTGATTGCATCGGACGCGGGTTGGTGTCAAAATCTGCGGGAATCGTTCCCCCAGATTGAGAAGGCCCCATGACGAACTCTCCCCCCCGCATCCTCGCCATTCATGCTCATCCGGACGACATCGAACTGCAGTGTGCCGGTACACTGGCGCTGCTGAAAGATCGTGGCTGCGAAATCGTGTACTGCACGATGACGGCTGGTGATCTCGGCAGCATGGAACTTTCCCAGAAAGAGATCGCGGCCGTCCGCCGCGGTGAAGCCGAGAAAGCCGCCGCCCTGCTCGGAGCTGAGTACGTCTGCGGCGAGTTCGGCGACCTGGCGATCTTCAACGACGATCCCTCCCGTCGGCGTGTGACGGAGATCATCCGCAAGGCTCGTCCCGACATCGTCATCACGGCTCCGCATCGCGATTACCACTGCGATCACGAAGCGACCGGCACCCTCGTCCGCGATGCCTGTTTCGGATCGACGATTCCGAACTACAAGACCCATCAGTGGGATCCGGCTCCGTACCTCGATCATCTGCCGCATCTGTATTACGTCGATCCGGTCGAAGGAACGGACTACTACGGAAATCCCCAGACTCCCGCCTTTGTGATCGATATCAGTTCCAAGATCGATCTGAAGCTCGAAATGCTGGCTTGTCATGCGAGCCAGCGGGACTGGTTGCGTAAGATCCACGGCATGGACGAGTACATCGACAGTTGCCGCCGCTGGAGTGCCACCCGCGGTCAGGAGCATGGCTTCGAATACGGCGAAGGCTTCAGTCAGCACAAAGGCCATCCGTTCCCACACGACAATCTGCTGAAGCAGATCCTCGATAAGTAAGGAATCATCTCATGGAATCGACCAAGACGCCTCACTACGCCGATGACCCGATTCATCCCGACGATGCCTATGCCGGCAAAGTCCTCGGCTGGATCCTCAGCATCTTCTTCGCTTACACGATCGTCACCAGTATTTACGTCGCCTGGTGGACGTGGAAGAGCATCAGCGGCTGATCAGTGACGGCCGGAAACAGCAAGAGAGCCATGGACCGGAAATCGGTCCATGGCTCTCTTTTTAATCAGACGCTCTTTATTCGCGTTACGCGACGGCGTCGTTACGGCGAGCTCCGAGCAGGAGATCGCTCATTCCGTCGAAGAACAGATCGCGGCCCATCGTGTCAATCAGCACATCGAGTTCTTCATCGTCGACGACATCAAGGTCGTCAACGACAGTGGCGACGCGATCCTCGAAGCTGTCGTTGCTGTTCCAGTCTTCAAGGACATTGAGCAACTCGTTGTAGTCATCGTCCTGTTCGGTGGAACCACCGATGAGGACATCCTGACCGCCACCACCCCAGAGGAGATCGTTACCGGTTCCGCCGATGAGAATGTCATCGCCGGAGCTGCCGAACAGGAAGTCGTTACCGTCGCCCCCTACGAGGACATTGGAACCGCGGCCTCCAAGCAGGGTGTCGTCGCCGGAACCGCCATCGATCAGGACTGGGACTTGAATCCGACGTGAGACGCCAACCAGGTCATCGCCGGCTCCCGTGGTGATGATGATCGATTCAATTCCGCTTGTGCTGAAGTAATCGACCTCGCACTCACCGGTGCCGAACTGCGTCAGCACATAGTAGTGCTGGCCGAATCGAACCACCTCGACGACGTCGTCCTCGGCCGAGCCGATCACATACAGATCCGGTCCGATCACGGCGGCACCCTGGACCACAGCCTGAACGGTCTGTGTCTGAGAGACGCCGCCATCTTCATCGAATGCCGTGACAGAAACGGTATAAACACCAGCCGTGGCATAGTCATGGCTCGCTGTGAACGAGTCATTCACCTGGTCCACCGTGGCCTGAGTGATCGTGCCGTCACCCCAGTGGACTTCCACCGTGTGAGTATCTGCCGCGAGCGCCGGATCGATCAGACTTCCAGAGACAGTGACAGTTCCAGCGGCGGCATCTTCATAGTCGGAATTGCTTGAAGTCAGCCCGGAAATTTCGGGGGCGGCATTCAGAATCGACAGAGTCGTCTGCGCCGTCGAGACGTTCGTGCCATCGCTCACTTCGACCGTGACAACGAACGAAGCCAGACCGTCGTTCAGACCGAGAGCTGCGAGATCGCCAGCCGAGAGCACGGGAGCACTTCCGGTTACCATCTCGTCGTAATCGCCGTCTCCATCGATATCCCAACGGTAGCTCAGGCTGGTCGAGTCGGCATCGGTCGAGGCTGATCCATCCAGCGAAAGGCCATCGCCTTCAGTGATCTCGTAGCTGCCGCCAGCGTCGGCGATTGGCGTGGCGTCGTCATCGAGAATCGTGGCTTCGCCGGTGGCGACGTCGAGAACGACATCGTTCGATCCGGAGACGCTGAGCAGGTTGGCCAGGAAGGTTTCGTCGAGTTCGTCCAGATCATCCGGGCTGATGGTCACGACAATGGTCTGAGTTTCCCCGGCCGTACCGGCGAAACTCAGGTTGCCACTCTGAGCCACGTAGTCACTGCCAGCGGTGGCCGTTCCATCGCTGGTCGCGAAAGCAACAGCGAAAGCCTGCTTGATGTCATCCGAGCTGACTACGGTGAAGGTCGCGGTCACTGTGCCAGAATCGCCTTCGGTGACAACCACGCTGTCAATGCCGACGAGCGTCTGCAGATCATTCAGTGAAACCGTGATGTCCGCCGTGGCGGTTTCGAGGCACAGATCTTCGACCTGAACGACGAGATTGAACACGGACTGAGTTTCGTAATCCAGAGCAGCCGCGCTGGCGACAGTAATGACGCCGGTCTGCGGATCGATCGTGAAGGCTCCGTTGTCGTTACCAGAGATAATCGAGTACGTTACGACATCATCAACGTCAGGATCACTGCCGTTGACCGTGCCCACGACAGAACCGGCAGCCGTGTTCTCATCAATCGTGAACGCTGCATCGCTGACTTCCGGGGGATTGTTGACCGGTCCCCGTCCGAACAGGAAGGCGGCTCCGTCGTTCTGGTTCGTGGTCTGACCGTTTTCAGCGCGGGTATCGTCGCCAATGGCGCCCACGATGAGATAGTCCTCGGTCAGATCGAGAGCCTCACCGAAGTTGTCATACGCTCCCGGCGTCGGAGAATCGAAGGTCTCGGTCGGCGTTCCGGGAGTCGCACTGTCGAGATCGAACAGGTAAACGCGTCCCGAGTCGGTGTAGCCGCTTGTGTCCGCGTAACGGGCCGCGATCGCCACCGTCCGACCGGAAACAGAAATTGCTCCAGCGAACTGTCCGCCAGCCGAAGCTTCCGGATGAGCGATCGACAGAGTCGGCTGCGGATTCGGAGTATTCGGAGCCAGGGAACCCAGGTCGTAAACGTAGGCCGCTCCTGTATAGTTATTGTTCCCTTCCGCACCCACGACGAGGGTGTCGCCATCGAGATCGAAGTTCAATCCGAATTCATCCCCGAGGGTTCCGAGTGGATTGTTAATCACCTGAACCTGGGTGAACGAATAGGGGTTGAAGTTCAGATCGTAGATGTACACGCGACCGCGAGCCTGAACGCCCCCGTTCACCGAGGACTGGTTGAACGCTCCAATGGCCAGCCGGTCGCCGGAAATAGCGAGCGTCTGTCGCGAGAAGCCGACGTTATTACTCCCCGGGTTCAGAATCGAGAGGCGATGCGTTACCTGCTGAGCCTGCGTCTGGGGATCCGTGGTCAGCTCGTAGACGAACGCTCCGCCCTGATTGGAGAAGTTCGTCGCATAGTCGCCGACGACAATCTTATTGCCGGAGATGGCAACCGAATCGCCGAACTGTCCGCTGGTCGTGACCGGCAGAATTGCGACTGCGGTGGGATTCGCTGCAGCCAGATCGTAAACGTAAGCCTTACGATCGCCCCGGGCACCGACAACCAGGTTGGTGCCGTCGATCGCCAGGCTGCTGCCGAACAGGCTGTTGTTGTTGCCTGTGGGATTATTCAGCGTGAAAACGGGAACGTCCGGAGTCGCCGAGTCGCGATCGTAGACGTAAACCACTCCGGTGTTCGTGGCGGTGGTACCGTTCGTGACATCTTCAAACTGAGCCGCGACAACGACGTAGTTCTCGGAAACGACGGCACGATTGCCGAACTGGCCGGAGTTTCCAGGATTGCTGTTGGTGGAAAGCAGAGTATCGGGCTCTGCCAGCGAACCCGAAAGCAGAGCGCGGGCTTCCAGGAGTTCGGTGGTCGAGGGGGTCAATTCCGTGCGGTGATTGCGTCGTCGCTTCGCGGGAATCCGTGTCTTTGTTTGAGGGAAATACCGAGAGAACATTGCCGAAACTGGTTTCATGACGTGCAGAATCCTTACTTGTATTGAGGGGAAAACTCGGTGGGGAGGATAGCGCCCCATTGCGATGAATATCTGACAGGCGGGATTAATATCCGGGGTAGGAAAGCCTGCTGCAGAAATTAGATCAAACAACGCAAATGCGAGTTTCGTGGACGATAGTAGCCAGAGTCAATGTGCTCAAGGCAAGATCTCTACACAAATTAGGTTGTCACCGTAGAAGGCGAGAAGTCCCGATCTGCACGGATGAACCGTCGATCATAGGTGGAATTACCTAGTCAAGGTTTCCGGAAACTCCAGCGGGAGCTCAGCAGTTTCCCTGAGGTCGACCGGTTCGACTTCGACGGTCGGCTTTTTCTGTGCTTCCAGATCGAGCACGATATTGCTGGCGACGGCATAGCTCAGCGTGATCAGCAGCCCGTAGGTGATGACGTTGGCCGAGTGGTCTTTTCCAACAAATTTCAGCGCCGTGCCGAACGATTTGCGCAGTTTGAAGCCGATCCCGGTCCACTCGACGCTGTAGGCTTCATCGAGAAGGAGATGGGACATGAAGCCGATGACGATTCCGAGCGCGATCAGCCATTTGGTTGGCACATCAGAATCGCAATGAGCCAGAAATGCGATCTGTCCAGCAATCAGGGCCGCGGGAATGCTGTGGAACATCCCGCGATGGACGGCGACTGCCGAGACCAGCCACGCCCCGCCATACCGGATTATCAGATACAGCGCGATAAATGTCAGGGCTCCCGCCTCGCGCGACGTGGGAAGATGCAACACTTCGAGGGTCTCGCCCAGGATGAGCAACGGGCCGATTGCGGCCAGGACACCGAACAGTTCACGAACCGGACGGGAAGTCTTTGAATCGAGATCGGGAAGCATGCCCCCGAATGCCGTAAGGAACCCGGCCAGGGTCGATTCGATTGGTGTGAAGCCGTAGGCGATGAAGGCCGTCACGCCATAGCCAACTCCGAGCACACCGCTGACGGTCACATGTTCGCGGAAAGAAGCCATGGGGATCTGTCCGTTTCTGCCGGAGAATCAGGGAGTGATCAAAGCATCCGAGCGGAGCTGATCGGCTCGATTCAGCAGGTCGTCGGTGGGAATAATGTTCTTGGGACGCAGCGGCCACGTATATTCGTGACGGTTCGTGATGCTGAACGGCGAGAAATTGTCGGAGAAGAAATCGATCGGAAACCGCTGGTACCACGGCGGCGAGATCTTCTGCAGAATCGTCTCGGTTTCGTAACCGTCCTTCACCAGCTCAATTTCGTACGTGCCGTAA
The DNA here is from genome assembly GCF_022267515.1 of Rubinisphaera margarita. Classification (NCBI taxonomy): domain Bacteria; kingdom Pseudomonadati; phylum Planctomycetota; class Planctomycetia; order Planctomycetales; family Planctomycetaceae; genus Rubinisphaera; species Rubinisphaera margarita. The sequence goes on from NZ_JAKFGB010000005.1 coordinate 220,027, forward strand.
TACGTAAAGTCGGTCGAGACCGGCGAAAAACCGAGTCGCTTTCCATTCAGCTTGACCAGGGCTCCGGGAGGGTTGGTACGGATCGTGAGCCGCCGACTGACGCACCCCAGGTTCGGGGTCAGACAGAACGTTATGAGCAGCAGACAGAAGGTGATCCTGAGAATGAGGCGGAAGTCCATTTCCTCTACCAGTCCGGAGGCGGTCGACGGAGGCGGACTTTACTGAAGCAGCCCGATAAGGCCAAGACCGAAATTCATCGGGAACTTGCGGAAACAATTGACTCGTGCACAGGTTTCTATGAGAATCGGCAGCGAAGTTCTCGACCTCCGTTCTCTGCCCGGATTTCAAGCGGCCGAACTTCCGGCCTCTGCGTTCCTCGATCCAGAATTAGCAACTATGACCCGCACCCCCATTCCGGCGACGATTTTCTCACTCCGACCCGTGCGACAAGTTGCGTGCCTGCTCATGATGGGAGCAGTAATTGGCTGCGGGAGCAGTACTTACGAAGAACGCCTCGAATTCACGAAGACGTATTACGACTTCATCGATCGGCTCAATCAGAATCTCGGTCCGGTCTTTTCCAATTACGGAGTTTCCGTGCGGCCTCCAAAGCAGTTTCGCGAGATCGCGGCACCGGCTCCCACTCCCCGTCGTCCCGCGGAAGGGGCTGAAGGAGAGGCAGAACCGGTGGAGGAACGCCGCGACCCACGGCAGCCGATTAATCCCCCGATTGATCTGCCGGGGCTGATCGCCGCCTGGACCGCGAATCTGAATGTGGTCGACAGCGCGGGAGGGACAACCCAGCAACCGGGCTATCTGTACCTGCTCAGCAATTACGATTACTGGCGAACGTTCAAGACCAAAGATGAACTCGGTGATCCTCTGAAGTTTCACGAGGATGTCATGAACACGCTGGTCGATGAGTTGCAGATTCCTCTGGATAACAATGCTCGCGGCACGGCGACCGATCGCGTCAACAAATGGTTCAACGTCAGTCTGCCTGAATCCAAAGATGCGGAGTTTGCTCCCCAGAAAGAGTTCACAGCGATCACGCTGGTTCCCGAAACCGTGCCTGAAGCTGACGAGTTTGGAGCTCCCGAGGAAGGGCCGCCCCCGCCGGGTGAATATCAGGTTTACCTGTACCAGAATGGCGACATGCGAATTGTTCTGGTTTACGCGTTGCCGCGGAATGTCAGCGCAGGGGAGAACCTGCAGAAGCGAATTGAGCTGTCCCTGCAGACGATCGATCTGACGACCGAGAAGCCGGCCGCCGCGCCTGCGGCACGACCAAATGGGCAGGGGACGCCCGCAAATGGAGCCGCTCCCGCTTCCACGCAACCCCGACCGGCTTCACCCTTCTAGTGGCTGAATTCATGGCAGTGGATCAGACGAAACGCAAACGCGGACGACGATTCGTGTTGAGTCGAGTCTTCCTTGTTGTCGGGATGCTCTGCGGATTCGACGCCGCACTCGAAGCCGGCGAGTTGCTTCCTTCCGGGAACAGTCAGATTCGGGCTCCGCTCGGTTCGTCGGAGATTGTGATCACGACCACAGAGCGTCTGGCCGGTGCCATTCATTCCCTGACCTGGAACGACAAAGAGTTTATCGACAGCACCGACCACGGGCGGCAACTGCAGTCGGCCAGCAACTTCGATTTCAACGGGCCGATGATCCCCGAGACGTTCAATCCCACCGAAGCCGGTTCGGTCGCTGACGGAGCGGGTCCAACTTCGACCAGCAGACTGTTGCATCTCATCGCTTCACGAAATCGTCTTCAAACCACGACTCAAATGGCATTCTGGCTGCGGCCGGACGGACAATCGGCCGGGCATCCGGCGCGGAACCAGACGGCGCTTTCCAACCACACGCTGACGAAACGGGTTCAGATTGGTCTGGCCGGATTGCCGCAGGTGATCCAGTATGATGTCACGTTCGGTCTGCCCATCGACGAGATGCATCAGTTCGCCCAGTTCGAAGTGGTGACCGGGTACATGCCCTTCGACTTCGAGCTCTTTCGCACGTTCAATCTCGAAACCGAAGTGGTCGAGCCCCTTTCCGCTGGGCCGGGCGAGCAACGGCATCCGGTCATCTTCTCCACGACCGACGACCGCTACGCCATGGCCTGTGTTTCTTCTCGGGAAGCCTTCGGCGCGGGCTGGTCGGGACCGGGGTACGGACGCTTTCGCTTCGACCGGGCGAAAGTGGTGAAGTGGAACTGCGTTTATCGTTATCGAAACAGCACCGGCGTGGAGCCGGGGGATTATTCCTTTCGTTGCTTCGTCCTCGTCGGCGACCTCGCGATCGTCCTCGAAGGTCTGAAGGAACTGAACGAGCGGGGGCTATTGTCCCGCCCGGTTGATCGACCGTGATGTACAGAGTGAACGAGACGTCTCAGTCACATTCAAATATGTGAATCGGTGTCTGCGCCTCTGACGGGCAGACGTGCATCGTTCACGTGAAATCTGAGATCGCCGCGAAACGCGACGCCTGCATGGCCAGCGATTCTGCTCCAGAGATGTCGAGGCAAATCACCCTGTGTTTCAGGCGATTCTGCCGTGCCTTGAAAGAATGTCTCTGCTCTTTGTCGCGGCGGACTGAAATTGGCGCGGCAGTTGCAACTTCCGTCTTCTGACTTATTTCCTCCCAGGGTTCCCCTAGAGCCTGAATGGACCCGTTTCTCCCTCCCCGGTCAGTCCTGCACTGATGCGCTTTCAAAGGTTGCTCGTGTTATGAAGAAAGTCCGTACAGGTTTCACGCTTATTGAGCTTCTTGTGGTGATCGCAATCATCGCTATCCTTGTTGCATTGCTCCTGCCGGCTGTTCAACAGGCCCGCGAAGCGGCTCGTCGCTCTTCCTGCAAGAACAATCTGAAGCAGATCGGGCTGGCGCTGCATAACTATCACGATACACACAGCGTGCTGCCCTACAGTGCTTCGGCTGACGGAGCCATTACTGCTGGAACGGCTCAGACGGTGACCACGACCTCGTTCACACTGAATCATCGCGGATGGATTCAGGTCCTGCCGTACGTGGAACAGTCCGCTCTCTATGATCAGTTCGATCCGGCTTATCCGACCGGCGAATACGTTCGCAGCGGCGCGTCTCCACTCGTTCAGCCGGCGACAACCATCGAGACCAGCGGAAACGCAGCCGTGGTCAGTCAGAAGATCAACACCTTCCTCTGTCCGTCGGATAGCGGATCGGAATTCTACACCGGCGACAGTGCCAGCTACCGCATTTACCCGGGCGCTAATGCCGACGGTTATCCCGGAGCGAAGACCAGTTACGACTTCTCGGTCCGCCGCGTCAGCAGCGACGCTCCCATGTGGACCAGCGATTCGGTGACAACCCGCCGAATGTTCGGACACTACTCAGCCACGAAGTTCGCCCACATTCAGGACGGACTCTCCAACACGGTCGCCGTCGTCGAGACGACGCTCGACATCAAGGACGGAGTGACGAGCACTTGGGGCTACACGAAATGGGTCGGGAGTGGAGTCGATTTCGCCATGACGCGGGGTATCAACGACTGGCTCTGCTGTGGTTGGAATACGCCGCCGAATGCCAACAACACCTCCGGCAGTCTCGGAACCTGGGGAGCACCGGGAAGTTCGCATCCCGGCGGGATGCAGGTCCTGATGGGCGATGGCTCCGTGCGATTCATCAGCGAAAACATCGACGACACGACTCGAACGAACCTGGCCTACATCAGCGATGGCAAAGTCATCGGCGAGTTTTAGAGCGGATCGCTTTGACATATGTCCGCGCTTTAAGGCGCGGGCACAAAGCGACAGTTCGAGGATGTTCGTTATGCTCACACGTTTGATTGAGGGAAGAAGTGAAATGACGCTCTTTGCAATGCGGAGTCTACCACAGTTGGTTCTGGGTTCGGCTCTTCTGGTTCTGACTGGTTGCGGTTCGGCTGATGAAAGCGAGCTGACTGAACTGGTCCCGGTTTCCGGCCAGGTGTATCTGGATGGACAACCTCTGGCCCGTGCGGGAGTCACCTTTCTTCCGCAGGAAGCCGGTATGGGGCGACCCTGTTTTGGGACGACCGATGAGTCTGGCATGTTCGTCCTGCAGGATGCCGCGGAACGCTCAGGCTGTCCGGTCGGTCTCTGCAAAGTGGTTGTGACGAAATTCGCCCGACCCGATGGAAGTCCGCTTCCGCCCGACATGGACGGAGCCAGTGCCGCGGCTGAAGGAATCGAACACATTCCCCCTCAATACAGCAATGCGGAAAAAACCGTTCTTGAAGCCATCGTTCCCGAATCCGGGGATGAGTTCACGTTCCAGCTGACGAATTCTCCCAGCGGGAAACGTGCCCGTCGCCCAGGTGCCTGAACCTGATTCCTGAATCTCTCCACCGAACCCTTCGGCTGTTTTCAGTCGGAGGGTTTTCTCATGCGCGCTGCTTAGAGCAGTTCGAGACAGAGATGACACTGTCCGTGGAGATGCAAAAGCATTGCACAGCATCTTCGAGCTTTGTCGCCGAGCTCGAGTCGTGCCGTTACTTCAGCGGGGGAATCTTCAGATGTTCCCAGGCGGCTGCTGTGACCATGCGGCCGCGGGGAGTCCGCTGGATGAATCCCTGGCGAAGGAGAAACGGTTCGACTTCGTCTTCGAGCGTGTCGGGCGGGACGTTCATGGAATGGCCGATCGCCTGGATCCCGGCCGGTCCGCCGGTAAAAACGGTGATCAGCGTCATCAGGTAACGACGATCCATCTCCTCGAGGCCGATGGCATCAATCTCGATCATCGCAAGGGCTTCGCGAGCCACGTCGCCGGAAATCGGACCGGCTTTCTGTCGGACCTGCGCGAAATCCCGCGTCCAGCGAAGGAGGTTGTTGGCTTTGCGAGGCGTACCCCGACTGCGGGTGGCAATTTCCTGGGCGGCGTCCTCGGTCAGCTCCGTGCGAAGTTTCCGAGCGTTGCGGATCAGGAGGGTCGTTAAATCGTCGTGTTCGTAGAAATCAAAGTGAGCCCGATTCACAAACCGATCCCGCAGCGGAGCGGTCAGCATGCCGCTGCGCGTGGTTGCTCCCACGATGGTGAACGGCTTCAGGCTCATGTTGACGGTCCGCGCGTTCAGCCCGTCGCCCAGAGCGATGTCGACGCGGAAGTCCTCCATGGCCGGATAGATGAATTCTTCAACCGCTGGCGGCAGCCGGTGAATTTCGTCGATGAAGAGCACCGATTTCTCGCTGGCCCGGGTGAGATACGGGAGCAGATCCTTGGGAGCCCGTAATGTCGGGCCGGAGGTAATCTGGAAGTCGCTGCCGAGTTCTTTCGGCAAGACCATGGCCAGAGTCGTTTTGCCCAGTCCCGGAGGGCCTTCGAGCAGCAGATGTCCCAGAGCATCTCCCCGGGTCTGGGCCGCTTCGAGCATAATGCGGACTCGCTCGATGACCTTTCGCTGGCCGATGACTTCTTTCAGAGACTGGGGCCGCAGATCGTCATCGAGTTCCGGATTATCGATCGAGAACTCGGGTGATTTCCTGACCGGTTCGGGTTCAGGAGCCTGCTGTTCCGATCCAGTGACTACCGTTTTGCGCGCCATCCCTGTTCGACTCTTCCTGTTTCGCCACTGATGTCGGACAGCCGCCGGGAATGGTGACTGGCCGTTCGGAGCCCGGCTCCGTTGTCCGTGGAGGATAAAGGATACCCCCGGAGCGATACAATCGCATCTGCACAGTCTCATCGGCACAGCGCGTTGCGACTCCCATTCACCGCAAATTCAGTATAGCAAGCAAAGTCTCAATACGTTCAAATAAAGCCGCATTTACGCGGATCCGCCCAGGCGATCCATTCTTCCTCTTTGATGTCATGGTTTCGAATATGGATGATTCGATCGAACCAGTGGCCGACGACACTGAATATCGTCGGGAGCTGACCGGACTCAGCTTCCTGGCCCTGCTGGCGACGCAGTTTTTCACGGCTTTCAACGACAACCTGTTTCGCTGGCTGGTCGTGCCGATCGGGCAGAACATTCTTGGCGACAGCGAAGCTCTCGCCTGGGGAGCTGTTCTGTTCACACTTCCGTATCTGATCTTCGCTCCGACAGCGGGGTTCCTTGCCGACCGGTTCGCCAAACGCAAGGTGATCATCGCCTGCAAGTTCGTCGAAATCGCAGTTATGCTGCTTGGCGTGGCGGCGATCTGGTACTCGAATATCTATCTGCTGATGTTCCTCGTGTTCTGCATGGGAACCCAGAGCGCACTGTTCTCGCCCGCCAAAATTGGGGCCATTCCGGAGCTTCTCTCCGTTCGTGCGCTCTCGGAGGGCAATGGGCTGATGGCGATGGTGACCATTGCCGCCTGTGCTCTGGGAACTTTTGCCGGACTGAAGATCTACGACCTCAATTACGAAGCGGGCGTGCTGATCGCCCTCTGGCCCATCGCGGTGGCTCTGTTGGGAATCGCGGTTGTCGGCTTTTTCGTCAGTCTGCTGGTTTACACGAATCCGGCTGCAGATCCGAGCCGGAAGTGGACGCTGAATCCGATCGAAGAATTCCGTCCCAGTCTGCGGCGTCTGTTCTGTGATCCTCCGCTGGCCCGGACCGCCCTCGGCATTGCGTTCTTCTACTTCCTGGCGATTCTGTATCAGGTGAACATCGACGCCTTCGGCGAGCATACGCTGCTGTTGACCAAGGGCGATATTGCCTTGCTGATGCCAATGCTCGTGCTGGGCATTGGTGTGGGAAGTGTAGCCGCCGGCTGGATGTCGGGCGGAATTATCCAGTTGGGAATGGTGCCAGTTGGAGCGATGGGCATCGCGTTTTCGACGATGTACCTCGGCATCATGGGGTGGGGCGTCGATCCGGCCAACGCGGGACCGGAGTTTCAGACCACAGCGATCTGGCTCTTTGTGCTCGGAGCTCTCGGGAGCTTCTTCTATATCCCGCTCGAATCGTTCCTGCAGCATCGCAGCCCGAATGCCGTACGTGGCTCCATCCTTTCGGCGACCAACGCGCTCACCAACGGCTTCATGCTGCTGGCGATGGCGATGTTCTACATCCTCCGGGAAACACTCGATCTCAGCCCCCCCTGGGTCTTTTTCATCGCTGGTCTGCTGACGCTTCCGGTAATCGTCGCGAGTTTCGCCTTCCATGCCGTCGATTTCTGTCGTTTCCTGCTGCGGACCATTTTCAACTGCATGTATTCGGTGCACCTGCATGGGTTCGACAAGATTCCGGAGGACCGTGGGGCTCTGCTGGTTCCCAATCATGTCTCGTGGATGGACGGACCGTTGCTGTGCGGGTTCGCTCCACGATTTGTACGGTTTATGATTTACTCGGACCATACCCGCAGACCCGTGCTGAACCAGTTTGCGGCACTGTTTCGCGTCATTCCCCTGTCTCCCACCGATGGCCCGAAAGCGATCATCAAATCGCTCAAGGATGCACGAAACAGCGTGCAGAGCGGGGAACTGGTCTGCATCTTCCCGGAAGGGGGGATCTCGCGGACCGGGCGGCTGATGACCTTCAACAAGGGGGTTCTCAAAATCGTTCAGGGGACCGACGTACCGGTTTACCCGATGTACATTCACGGCATGTGGGGCAGCCGGCTCAGCTATCGCGGGGGAGGATTATTCAAGAGCCCGTGGCGCTGGCGTCGTCGCATCGACATCTATGTCGGTGACGCTCAGACCAATGTCGAAAACCCTGGCCAGTTGAGACAGGCCGTCGAAGAGATTGCCGCGACGTCGATGCAGGATCAAATGGTTCGTCAACCGGTCCTGGCCCGTCAGTTCGTGCAGCAGTGTCGCAGCAGCCTGTTCCGCAACAAGGCCGCCGATTCGTCGGGAGCCGAACTGACCGGTGGCAAGCTGCTGGCGGCGACAATCGCCTTCAAACGGGTGTTGCAGCGGGAAGTCTTTCATGAAGACGAGCAGCGCGTCGGCGTTCTGTTGCCCCCCTCTGTGGGCGGCGTTCTGGCGAATACTGCGCTCGCTCTCTGCGACAAGGTCTCGGTGAACCTGAATTATACACTCGACGATGCGGTCATGAATCACTGCATTCACGATGCCGGCCTGAAGCACGTCCTCACCAGCAAAAAGTTCCTCGAAAAGAAGCCGATGGAACTCAATGCCGATTTCGTCTTTCTCGAGGATCTCAAAGAGCATGTGACCGGCGTCGACCGGTTGCTTGGGGCATTGCAGGCCTATCTGTTACCGGCTGGCATCATCGAACGGATACATGGCCTCGACCGGATCGAACTCGATGACTGCCTGACGATCATTTACACGTCCGGCTCCACCGGAGAGCCCAAGGGCGTCATGCTGTCGCAGTTGAATGTGCTCTCCAATGTCGCCGCAGTGGACTACATGTTCACGCTGAAGAAAGACGATACGCTGATTGGCGTGCTGCCCTTCTTCCATTCGTTCGGCTATACGATTTCCATGTGGCTTGTGCTGGCGATGAAGCCGGCTGGGGCCTATCACTTCAATCCGCTCGATTCGCGACAGGTCGGAAAGCTGGCCGAGAAGTATCGCGGAACGATCATTCTGGCCACGCCAACGTTCCTTCGCTCCTACTGTAAGCGAGTCACACCGGAACAGTTCCAGCATCTGTGGCTGGTCGTCGTGGGAGCCGAGAAGCTTCCGGTCGATCTGGCTGAGTGTTGTCAGGAACAATACGGCGTGAGCCCGATTGAAGGGTACGGTTCCACGGAGATGTCTCCTCTGGTCGCGGCGAATCAGCTGGACTATCAGGACAGCGTCACCACGCAGCAGGCAAACCGACTGGGCACGGTCGGGCAGTGCGTTCCGGGCGTGTTCGCCAAAGTGGTCGATCCCGAAACATATGAGGAACGGCCACTTGAAACGGAAGGCCTGCTCTTCGTGACCGGACCGAACGTGATGCTCGGTTATCTGAACCAGCCGCAGAAGACCGCTGAAGTCGTGATCGACGGCTGGTACAACACGGGAGACTTCGCTCGTATCGACCAGAACGGCTTCATCACACTGACAGGTCGTCAGAGTCGCTTCTCCAAAATCGGCGGCGAGATGGTGCCGCACATTCGCATCGAAGAGACGCTGAACACGATTTTGAACCGGATTTGCCCGCTTGAAGGCGACGCGGAAGAGGGAATGCCTCTGATTCGCCTCGCCGTCACAGCCGTCCCCGATGAGAAAAAGGGCGAGCGCATTGTCGTCCTGCATCTGCCTCTGGGAGAAGCTTGCGAAAAACTGATTCGCGAAACCCACCAATGCGATCTGCCCAACCTGTGGCTGCCTTCCAAAGACAGCTATATCGAGGTCGATGAGATCCCTCTGCTCGGCACCGGAAAAATGGACCTGAAGGGCATCAAAGTGCTGGCCCTGGAACGCTGCTCGCCAGTCGGTTCATCCGCCGAAGACTAAGAACCGTCTAGGGCCTGGCCGCAATATCGGACAGGCCCGGCTGGCCGTAACCCTCTACAGCCAGCGTTCCATCCGGTCGAGAATTTCCTGCAGGACGAATCGATCGGACTCCGGGCGGCGAGCGCTGTCGGGGTGAGTTTCGTCGGTTTCAATCCAGTTCCGCAGGTGCAGGAACTGGGCGGCGTTGTGCTTGTAGGCCGGAACGGGAACGCGAAACGCAAAGTGGCCGAGGTACTGCAGGGTGTCGTTGAGTTCGTAAAACTCGTCGTTCCCCTCAAGCCAGAACTTGTCCCGCAGGGCGAACAGATCGGGGGCAAAGGTCGACAGGCCGAGAAGATAATCGGAGCCGTATATCACCATGTCGATCGCCAGATCGTTGCCGGTGAGCACGAGGAAGTCGGGACGGACCTCGTTACGCAGTAACAGGCGATCCCACTCCAGCCGACGTGAGAGCGAGGAATGCTTGGCTCCAATACATTGGGGGATGCCGAGCAGACTGCGATAAAGATCGAGTGAATAAATCTTCCCGAACGGGGCGAACATCGTTCCCAGTTCGAAGCCGATGTAGCGATCCGTATATTGTCCGAGCCTGCGATAACGCTCGGCGATCTCGGCATCACTTCCGGCGGTCAGTCCGTACGACTGAAACAGAACGGGGATTCCGCCAAAGCTGTCAATCAGCTGCATCTCACGAGCGTATTCCTCTTCGCGAAAAGCTTCTTCCGGCCGGTCGCCCACGAATGCTCCGGCGACATAATCGCCCCCAGAAACGATCTCGCGAGTTCGTGACAGGACTTCCGTTTTAAGCGTCGTGTCAATCAGATTTCCGTAGCCAGTGTCCATATTCACGGCGGGCGCCAGTCCGGCGGCGGCCGTGCGTTCAACGTGCGCTTCAAATCCAGGCCAGTCCACCGCTCCGGTCGAAGTAAACGGTAGCAGGATTGCCGAGAATCCTCTAATCTTACGGTTCGGAACGATCATCTCATGAGGAGTCATGCTGTTTCCCGTCTTTCATCAGGCTGTCTGGGCGATGCAGGATTTCCGGGGCAGGCCGGCACGGCGACAGAATACTCTGCCGGAGTCGAAATCTCCACAAGGTCCACCACGTCGTCCGAGTTTTTAGGGCGTTCGCTGTTGCGTTACCGGTTGCTATTGCGATAATAGCGACTTCAGGAATCAACTCTTCAAGCGACTGCATCCTCCGACACCAAGATGAAAAAGTTGAGCATTCGATGCCGAAAAAGACCGCTTCCCGCCTTTGGATTCAGGGACGAGTTCCAAGTGGGTACTGGGATCATGCGGCGAACCGCAAAGCCTATATGAAGTGGCTCGCGCAGCGGCTCGGCTACAGAAAACTCCAGGACTGGTATCAGATCTCCAAACAGGATTTTCACGTCAACGCCGGCGGAGGGCTGCTCGCTAATTACTACCAGGATTCGCCGCAGAAAGCGGTGATGGCCCACTTCCCGGAATATCCGTGGCGACCGTGGTTGTTTCGCAGCACCTCTCAGGGGTACTGGCAGGACAAGAAGAACCGGCTCGCGTATGTCGACTGGCTGGGGGAAGAACTCGGGCTCGCCTCGCTGGACGACTGGTACCGGGTGAGTCGGTCTCATTTTCATACCAACCGTGGCGGTGGCATGCTGGCCAATTACTACGGTGATTCGGTATTTCGACTGCTCAAGGAATACGCTCCGCGAAAGAAATGGCTGCCCTGGTGCTTCCCGACGGTACCGCAGCGGTTCTGGCAGGATCAGAAGAATCGCCAGGCCTACATGCGATGGCTCGGCAAGGAGCTCGGTTTCGAGAAAATGACGGATTGGTACAAGCTCACCCGGCAGGATTTCGCCGAGCATCATGGCGAGGCGTTGTTTGCCACCTACTACAAGGGTTCAGTCCTGAGGGCCTTGAAAGATTTCCGTCCCTCGCATAAATGGAGCGCGGAACGCTTGCGACAGGCCAGACGCGAGTAAAATAGACACTCCCGTGTGGGCTTCTCCTCAGCTTCACGGCAACGCCAGCGGGGTTTGAGGACCTTTCAGAAAGAAAAATGACCGACTATGCCGGCTCTCGACCTCAGCGAATTTGAGTGGAAAACCATCCTGCGTCCTCTGCGCAAGGACGATTACGATGCGATTGTCGAGATGCAGAAGGTATGCTTCCCGGGGATGCATCCCTGGATGCGCGAGCAGATTGAGAGTCAGATCAACATCTTTCCCGAAGGACAGATCGCGGTCGAAATCGACGGTCAACTCGTCGCGACGTCCAGCAGTCTGATTCTGCAGTACGACCCGGATATGGCCTGGTACGACTGGAAGAAGGTTGCCGACGATGGCTACATCCGCAATCACAATATTCGCGGCGATACCCTGTACGGGATCGAGATCATGGTCCATCCCGATTTTCGGGGCATGAAGCTCGCCCGGCGCCTGTACGACGCCCGCAAGGAGCTTTGCCGCGAGCTGAATCTGCGTCGCATGATCATTGGCGGACGAATCCCCGGTTATGGCAAGCACGCCGAGCAGATGTCGGCCCGGCAGTACGTCGATCAGGTTTGTGCTAAACAGAAGTTCGACCCGGTGCTGACCGCTCAGATCGCCAATGGCTTCGCGCTGCAGGGGCTGCTGCCGAATTACTTTCCCAGCGATGAAGCCTCCCGCGGTTACGCCACCTTCCTGGAATGGCGAAACCTCGACTATATGCCGACGACGAAACGTCGCTCGAGCCATGTGATTGAGCCGATCCGCCTGGCCGTCGTTCAGTATGCCCTGCGGACAATTACGGGCTTCGACGAGTTTGCCCGGCAGTGTGAGTTCTTCATCGACACGGCTTCAGAATATCACAGCGACTTCGTCCTGTTTCCGGAGCTGTTCACGACTCAATTGCTTTCCTGCACGAACGTGACCCGCCCGGGGCATGCCGCCCGGCACCTCGCCGAATACACGCCGCAGTATCTCGATCTGTTCACGGAAATGGCCGTCCGCTACGACATTAATGTCATCGGCGGATCTCAATTCGTGGTGGAGAACGGGACCCTCTTCAACGTGTCGTATCTGTTCCGCCGCGATGGAACTCTCGGCAAGCAGTATAAAATTCACGTCACGCCGAGTGAGCGGAAATGGTGGGGCGTGGCTCCCGGCAGCAAGGTCGAAGTGTTCGACACCGACTGCGGCCGAGTCGCAATTCTCATCTGCTACGACATCGAATTCCCGGAACTCGTCCGCATCGCGGCCAACAAGGGAGCTCAGATTATTTTCGTGCCCTTCAATACCGATACCCGGCACGGATACCTGCGGATCCGTCACTGCTCGCTGGCCCGTTGCGTTGAAAATCACATGTACGTGGCGGTTTCGGGCTGTACCGGCAACCTGCCGTTCGTGGAGAACTCCGACATTCACTACGCCCAGTCGGCGATCTTTACACCGGCTGATGCCGAGTTCGCCCGCGATGCGATTGCCGCTGAGACGAACGCCAACATCGAAACGATGATCATTCACGACGTCGATCTGGAGCAGTCCCGTCGGCACAAGCTGATGGGAAGCGTGCAGAACTTCAACGACCGTCGTACGGACCTGTACAAGGTCGTCTACCAGGAAGACGGCGAGGAGCACAAGATCTGACGTGGGAGCGGCATGACTTCAACGTTCCCCCTGCAGAGGATTGTTTCCGGCGGTCAGACGGGTGTCGACCGGGCGGCTCTCGATGTTGCACTGGAACTCGGAATCCCCTGTGGCGGCTGGTGTCCTGCCGGCCGCCGTGCGGAAGACGGGGCAATTCCCGATCGCTATCCGCTGCAATGCACGGAAGAATGGCGGTACGATGTCCGGACGGAAGCCAATATCCGCGATACCGACGGGACGCTGATTATCGCCGCCTCTCCGCTGACTGGCGGCACGAAACTGACGCGCGACCTGGCTCGGAGGATGGATAAGCCGTTGCTGATCCTTCCGGCAAAGACATTATTCGCTGCGGAGATGATTGAACCGTGGCTGAAAGACCATAAAATCTCCCTGTTAAATGTTGCCGGGCCCCGCGAATCGACCTGTCCCGGCATCTACCGGCAGACAGTTCAGCTTCTGTTGCAGTGGCTTACACCCCGAAGTGATCAGGTCCGTTGAGGGCCTGACGCCGGAAGAGAGGGCTGCTGCGGACCTGCCCGGCAATGCCTGACGCAAGAGGCGTCGCGGAATGGGTAGCGGGTCTTCGGTCGAAGTCGTTGTGACCCTCGGTCAGCGCTGTCCTGCCGGAGAGTGGCTGGCTCCATTGGCGACGACATCAGGTTTACGAGTACGATGAGGTCCCGGATCGCGTTGAATCCGAGGAAAAGCAGACGATCCCCCCGCCTTCTGAAGGCGAAACCATTCACCACCGAACGGATCTATGGCACAGCAATACATCTTTCAGATTGAGAATCTGACCCGTATCTACGACGAAAAGGCCGTTCTCGAGAACATCTGGCTGGCCTTCTATCCTGGAGCGAAAATCGGCGTGCTTGGCCGAAACGGTTCCGGGAAAAGTACGCTGCTTCGCATTATGGCAGGCCGCGATAAGGACTACATGGGAACAGCCGAGCCCGCCAAGGGCATCAAAATCGGCTACTTCGAGCAGGAACCGCCGCTCGATCCCGAGAAAACGGTGGGCGAATGCGTGGAAGACGGCGTCGCCGAATCGCGGGCGATTCTCGACCGCTACAACGAAATCAACATGAAATTCGGCGAAGAGATGACGCCGGAAGAAATGGAAGCTCTTATCGAGGAGCAGGCCAAGGTTCAGGACAAGATCGACGCCGCAAACCTGTGGGAACTCGATCGTCAGCTCGAAATCGCAGCCGATGCTCTGCGTCTGCCGCCGGCAGAGGCGATGGTGAAGACTCTCTCCGGGGGGGAAAAACGCCGGGTGGCTCTCTGCCAGCTGTTGCTGCAGAACCCGGACATTCTCCTGCTGGACGAACCGACTAACCACCTCGACGCTGAGTCGGTTGCCTGGCTGGAACTGTTCCTCGACAAGTTCCCCGGGACTGTCGTCGCGGTGACCCACGATCGGTACTTCCTCGACAACGTGGCAGGCTGGATTCTCGAACTCGACCGCGGTCGCGGTCTTCCCTACGAGGGGAACTACTCGTCCTGGCTGGAGCAGAAACAGAAACGGCTCGCCGTCGAAGAGAAACGGGAGTCGCGTCGCCAGAAGGAGCTGAAGCAGGAACTCGAATGGGCGAAGATGTCGCCCAAGGCCCGGGCCACCAAGAACAAGGCTCGTCTGCAGCGTCTCGACGAACTGCAGAGTCAAGGTTACGACGAGCACGAAGGTGCAGCCGATATCCAGATCCCGATCACCAAACCGCTCGGCGATCTGGTCGTCAACTTCAAGGGTGTCTCGAAGGCCTTTGGCGATCGCGTGCTGTTCGAAGACCTCGAATTCAACCTGCCTCGCGGGGGAATTGTCGGCGTGATCGGCCCGAACGGAGCCGGCAAGACGACGCTGTTCAAGTTGATCAATGGCACCGAACAGCCGACGACCGGCGAGATTCGCATTGGCGAAACAGTCGACCTGGCTTATGTCGATCAGTCCCGCGATGCCCTCGAAGGCAAGAAGACCGTCTACGAAGAAATCAGCGGCGGTCACGATACGATCGATATCGGCAGAGCGAAGATCCACGCCCGCGCCTACTGCGGCCGCTTCAACTTCAAGGGAAGTGATCAGCAGAAGTTCGTTGGCGACCTGTCCGGCGGGGAACGCAACCGGGTTCACCTCGCCAAGCTGCTTCGTTCAGGTGGAAATCTCCTGCTGCTGGATGAACCGACTAACGATCTCGATGTCGAAACATTGCGGTCTCTCGAAGAAGGCCTCAGCAGTTTTGCCGGCTGTGCCATGGTCACCAGCCACGACCGCTGGTTCCTGGACCGGATCGCGACCCACATCCTGGCTTTCGAAGGCGACGGCAAGGTTTACTGGTTCGAAGGCAACTACAAGATGTACGAGATCCAGCGTAACGAACGCCTCGGCGAACAGACTGAAAAGCCGGCAAGAACCCAGTTCAAGCCGATTACGCGATAACCGCACGGGTGCCATGCCCACGCTTGCGTGGGCATGTTGTCAGGGACGTCGGTTGAGAAGAACCGGCCCGACGAGAATCCACTTTCCTCACGAATTCCGCAGGAGCCAGAGACATTTCCAGCTTGCAAGACTACTCCGAGGCAGCCTTTCAGGCATGTCTGCTCCCCGAGAATACCGAAACCTATTCCCTCTCCGAGGCTCGCACGAGCAGCGAGTCGGGCGATCTGCTCGATATCCGCTACGACTGGAACAAAATCCCGGTCCCCTCGAGCCTGAAGGAGTTCGAAAAGCGGTGGTCGACCCGGCAGAATCCGCTCGATTACAGCGGCGTCTGGCGATTCCGCGAGCTCTTTCCGTTCGCTCCCGAATCGCAGATCGTGACCATCGGAGAAGGGCAGACCGTTCTGCAGAAGAACGATGGCGTCGCCAAATACGCCGGCATCAACGCGGGTGGGCTCTTTCTGCAGTATGAGGGAATGAACCCGTCCGGCAGCTTCAAAGACAACGGCATGACGGCCGCTTCAACGCATGCCCGGATGATCGGTGCGAAGATCACCGCCTGTGCCTCAACTGGCAACACGAGTGCTTCGCTCGCCATCTACGGCGGCGTTACCGGTTTGTTTCAGGTGCTCGTCTTTGTCGGCTCCGGCAAGATTGCCTATGGGAAACTCTCCCAAGCCCTCGATTACGGGGCGCTCACGCTGCAGATCGAAGGGGACTTCGACGACGCTCTCAAACAGGTTCGCAGGGTCTGCGAAGAAGCCGGAATTTACCTGTGCAACAGCGTCAACCCGTTCCGTCTGGAAGGGCAGAAGTCGATCATGTATCGCGTCCTGGAAGGGCTCAACTGGGAAGTGCCCGACTGGATTGTTGTGCCCGGCGGCAATCTGGGGAATTCGAGTGCATTCGGCAAGGCGTTCATGGAACTG
Organism: Rubinisphaera margarita; assembly: GCF_022267515.1. Lineage (NCBI taxonomy): Bacteria > Pseudomonadati > Planctomycetota > Planctomycetia > Planctomycetales > Planctomycetaceae > Rubinisphaera > Rubinisphaera margarita. The sequence goes on from NZ_JAKFGB010000005.1 coordinate 236,373, forward strand.
AAGGAACTCGGCCTGATCGACCGGATGCCGCGTCTGGCGGTTATCAACGCAGCCGGGGCTTCGACGCTGACACGCATGTACAACGACGAAGGTCTCCGCTGGAACAACGGACAGCCGGACAAACAGCTGATCTCGGAATACTTCCGCCGGATGGATGAACAGGATGGGCGTGCGGTGACCCTGGCTTCAGCAATCGAGATCAACCGCCCGGTCAACCTGACGAAATGTCTGCGGGCTCTCGACGCCTGCGATGGGGTTGTCCGCGATGTCTCCGATGAACAGATTCTGGACGGCAAGGCCCAGGTTGGCCGCCACGGATTCGGCTGCGAGCCGGCCAGTGGAGCCAGTGTCGCCGGAGCCAAACTGCTGCGGGAACAAGGCGTCATCGCGCCGAGTGATCGCGTCGTCTGCATTCTGACCGGGCATCAGCTCAAAGATCCCAATGCCACGGTCGCCTACCACTCCGGCGACAAGCAGTCGCTGGCCAGACATGCCGCCGTGGAGCCGCACTTCGGAAATGCTCCGATCGCCGTGCCCAATGATTTCTCGAAGATCATGGACGCAATCCGGCAGTATTCGAGCTAAGCGGTCGCTGATCATTGCCCCGTTCTGTTCGGGCGGCATAAAATTCGTCCATCGAGACCACGGAGGGTCCGGTCAACGAGCTGCAGGATGCAACGGGATGTTGCTCGCATGTTCTTCTGACTTGTCAGTTAAAGAGATCGGATCGCAGGGATGAACAATCCTTTTGAAGATTTGGAGTATCTGGCCGAGTTCCTTCCGGAGGAAGGTGAATCGGTCATCGTGAGTCGTCGTCGTGGTCGCCTGGTGTGTGAATCATACGCCGAGCCGGCGTCGACAACTCAGCCCACCGGGATCATCAACCGGGAGTTTTACGGGCGGCTGGTGTCAATCAACGCCAAGCTGCAGCAGTTCTGGGCTCTGCCGTTCGTGATTGCAGTCACGGCGTTTTTCGTGGCCAGCTTTCTGCTGCAGGAACTCATCGGGTTGGGTTGGGCCGACTGGGGAGTCTTCCTCGCCCTCGGCACGATTCTGGTGACGCTGCCCGTGTTCTATGTCCATTGGCGTCAGCGCCAGTTTTTCCGCACGGCAGTCTGTCCGACGTTGCAGCAGTTGATGAACGATCATCAGATCGACAAGTACTCGCTCATCGCCTACCTGTCGACTCAACGACAGTTGAGAGGGATCTATCAGGCCCTGACCCGCTGGACCTGATGTTCCGCCTGTTCTAAACACAATCGGCCGTTGCACGGAGTTGAATCCGGTCAGCGGCTTCTTTTTTGCCGATAAAGAAAGCCTCCCCGATGTCACACCGTCATGCCGCTCTCGTGTCGCTCCCCGGACTGCGGCCGCAGGATATCGCTTCCATGCCGAACCTGTCCCGCATCGCCGGGCAGGGGACGCAGACTCCACTCGTTCCGAGCTATCCTCCGGTGACGTGCCCGGTGCAGATTTCTCTCTCAACCGGAGTGGATGCCTCTCAGCACGGCGTCATCGCGAACGGCTTCTACTGGCGCGACAAGCACGAAGTCGAAATGTGGACCGCCTGGAACGAAGTCATCGAAGCTCCCCGCATCTGGGACCGGCTGCATGAGCACGATCCTGAACTGACCAGCGCCGTCTGGTTCCCGCTGCTGACCAAAGGGACAACGTCGGAATACGCCTGCACGTTCGCCCCGATTCACAACCCGGACGGTTCCGAATCGCTCTGGTGCTACACCAAGCCGACCGAACTGTATGGCGAATTGCGGGATACTCTCGGTCATTTCCCGCTGAAGCACTTCTGGGGACCGCTGTCGAACATCAAATCGAGTGAATGGATTATCAACTCAGCCATCATCGCGGCTGAGAAGTTCGCTCCCCGGTTTTACTTCATCTATCTGCCGCATCTCGATTACGCCGCACAGAAGTTCGGGCCCGACAGCCCGGAAGCTCAGCAGGCTCTCGCTGATATCGATGAACACATCGGCCGCCTGATCGACGGATTCAGCAAAGCCGGTCTTGAGGATGTCCTCTGGCTGTTCGCCGGCGAGTACGCCATCACTCCAGTGGACTCAGTGGCTTATCCGAACCGGCTGCTTCGGGAGGCCGATCTGCTGCAGGTCGAGAATCGTGAAGATGGCGAATGGATCGATTTCGCCAATACGCCGGTCTGGGCGATGGTCGATCACCAGCTGGCTCACGTTTTCGTCCGCGATCAGGAGCGGATCGAGGAAGTCGCCGATCTGTTCCGGAAGGATCCGCTGATTGAGAAGGTCCTCGTCGGTTCCGAACGCGGGCCATATAATCTCGACCATCCCCGCAGCGGCGAAGTTGTGCTGATCTCGAAACCGAACGCCTGGTTCGCCTATTACTACTGGCTCGACGATGCCAACGCTCCCGGTTTCGCCCGCACAATCGACATTCACCGCAAACCGGGCTACGACCCCTGCGAGATGTACATCAATATGCCGAGCATGCAGACCCCGCTCGACCCGACTTTGGTGAAAGGTTCCCACGGATACCCCGCGGACACGAACGAATTCCAGACGGTTCTCGTCTGTTCCGATGCAACCGCGGTTTCAGACGATCGCGTGAAAGACACGGACATCGCGGGGATCGTCTATCGAAACTTTGGCGTAAGGTAATCGCATGAATGAGTCCACCGAGCGATCAGATGAAGATTTACCGGAGTCCGTCGCCGGTCAACAATCGCCGCGTAAATCGATGTCTCCCTTCGTTCTGACCGCCTGGATCTGCGGCGGAACGATCATCGCGTGCGTGCTCGCTTGCGTGGTTCTTGGATTTGTCCGCAGTCACGCGCTCGTCAGCGTGAAATTGACGGCATTGGACCCGAACCAGGAGCCGCGTGATCACGACGTCCCACTCTTCAAGAAAACGGAGGCGCTGCCTGACTACCAGTTGCTCGTAATCCGCCGGGAAGGGGGCAGCGTGAATCTTGGGACACGCCCGAATACGTCTGCGAAGGACGGGTTGGTCTGGGATCTGACAGAGCCCGTTTCGACCGTGGAGATTGCGACCGTTCGACTGCAGGACCAGGACAAGTTGATGTCGGATGTTGTGGCGGAAGTGCCGCTGGCGTGGGAACCGGTTGAGGAGGGGAACTATCGATTTGAGTTCACCACCAGTCGATCATTCGCAGCCGGCGTCGACTCGTTCTTTCAGACCCCGGTCGGCATGGCCATCAAAGGGGCGATCTTTCTTGCCGTTTTCATCTGTATAGGCGGCATACTGCTTTCGGTGTTTCAGGGGTGACGGTCCGACCGATATCCGACTCCCCTTTCCCGTATGCGAAGCGACAATTACCGAGCCGAAGCGAACGAATTGCTGCTTACTGTTGTCTGTTCTTTGGGGACAGCGGTTTTGGACGACCGCATGAAGGATACGGACATCGCAGTGACTGTGTACCGAGACTTGGACGTGAGGTAAGACGATGAATAAGCCGGTTGAGCGATACTCGATTCCACAAATCCTCTTCGGCCTCCATGATGTCTTCCTTGATGCAACCGGAAGCGACAACATTTTTACCGCGGACACGCTCGTTGTTCACTATCTGCGTCCAGACGGCCCCCGGCAGAAGATCGACCTCGCCGAGTTGTCCGTCCAGATCGAAGAGTTCTTCGCGTTTCGATGTCGTCTCTCGGAATGGGAAGAACTCTTCGGTAAGTCGATCGCACTGCGAAGTCGGCGAAAATGGGAACGCGAGTTCGTGCCTGAGTTCACATTTCGCGTGCTGGCTGAATTCATTGCTGAGAAGACGTCGGCTCCGGCTTCTTTTCCTCTTGTGGAAATCGGTCCTTTCGACTTCGGTAACGGACGTTGCGTACCGTCTGGCCTGTCAATGAGCTCACTCGCGATATTGCAACGGTGAAATCTTCACGAGAGAGGTATCACTGCCTGTTCGCCCGCTCCTCTTCCCGCCGAATCAGGCAGGCCGTGCCGCCCAGTTCATAGTCTCGGCAGATTTGGGGACGCCATTCGTAGTGACGGCAGCGGCGGCGTTCGGGGTCAAACCACAGGCAGCGTTCTTGAGGTTCCTGGCCCCGATAGAGTCCGCCGAACGTCTCGTCGATTTCATTGATTAGCGGTTGCGGCAGTCCTTCGGGGCGGAATGGGTGGGGACCGATGTGGTTCCGGTGGGTCTGGTAGATGAGGACCGGAGAACCGATGCCTTCGCAGCACAGTCCGCACGAATCGCACGTCTCCGGATCAAGTTGTTCCAGTTCGATTGTCACGGCAAGTTGCGATGAGGGCTGGGGTTACGTCGCGAAGACAGTTTTGGATTCCCTGGAGTCTCCGTCGGGTGGCTCAATTCCTGCGTTGACTCAACTTATCTGTTTGCAGATACTTACGCCAGCCTTTCGCTTCTATTCCAGACAGACCACGATCGCAGTTCCATGGCCACGACGACAGAGAACCTCACCGATTACACCAGCCGCGTTGCCCGACAGGCGGCTGCCGCGACCACGCCGCTCGTTTCCGCGTCCGGGCAGCAGAAAATCGACTGGCTGCTCTCGACCGCCGATGCACTGGTGACTCGTCAGGATGAGCTTCTCGAAGCGAACGCTGAAGATCTGAAGTTCGCCGAAGAAAACGGCCTGACCGAAGCGATGATCGACCGCCTGCGGCTCAACGATTCCCGACTCAAAGGTATCGCTCAGGCTCTCCACGAAATCGCCGCTTTGCCGGAGCCGATCGGCGAAGTGATCGACAGCACGGTCCGTCCAAACGGACTGCTCGTCACCCGGGTTCGCGTTCCGCTGGGCGTCGTGTTCTTCATCTACGAATCCCGTCCGAATGTGACGATCGATGCGGCGGCTCTCTGCGTGAAGAGTGGCAATGCAGTCATTCTTCGCGGCGGCAAAGAAGCTTTCCACAGCAATCATGGATTCCATCGCATTCTCGTCGATGGTCTCAAAGCCCACAGCCTGCCCGAACACGCCGTGCAAATGGTCGAAACGACCGACCGGGATGCCGTCGGCATGTTTCTGAAGATGAACGGCCAGATTGACGTCACCATTCCCCGCGGCGGCAAGTCGCTGATTGAACGCGTCGCCCGCGAAGCCACGATGCCGGTTATCAAACACTTCGATGGCAACTGCCACGTTTACATTCATACCGATGCCGACCCCGAACTGGCCCGCAAGATTCTCTACAACAGCAAGTGCCACCGCACCGGCGTCTGCAACGCGGCGGAATCGCTCGTCGTTGATGCAGCGTTCGCGGAAAAGCATATGACGGATCTGTTGTCGGACCTCGTGGCCGCTGAGGTCGAGATCCGTGGCTGTGAGCGAACCCGTCAGCTGTTCCCGGACGCCAAACCGGCGACCGACCAGGACTTCGGCGAAGAGTATCTCGGGAAGATCATCTCGTCGAAGATCGTCGATTCGATTGATGAAGCGGTCGCTCACATTAATAGATACAGTTCGCGGCACACCGAGGCGATTGTCACGAAGGACCTGGCGGCGGCTCGTCAGTTCACGACGCAGATCGATTCCTCAGCCGTGATGGTGAACGCCTCGACCCGTTTCAACGACGGAGGCGAGTTCGGCCTCGGGGCAGAGATTGGCATCAGCACCGACAAGCTGCACGCACGTGGACCGTGCGGACTGCGGGAGCTGACAAGTTACAAATACGTGGTCCACGGAACCGGACAGGTGCGGTAAATCGCAAGAGCATTGCTGGGCAAGCCAGCAGTGGCCCCCGTCTGAATCACGGAGACAGGTTGGGCAAAGAATCGTCACGGAGGACGAAACATGGCAGATGTTCTCAGTCAGGGTGAAGTCGAGTCGCTGCTCGCGGCACTCGATGCTTCTCCATCCGATTCAGGCGGGTATAACCGGCCTTCGATGTCGGGCAGCTCTCACGAGATGATCGGCCAGATCAGCGTCTACGACTTCAAGCGGCCCGAACGCGTCAGTAAAGAACAGATGCGGGCCTTTCAGGCGCTGCATGAAGGCTTCAGTCGCGAGTTCGGGGCCTCCATCAGCGGCATGCTTCGCTCCATCGTCGAAGTGAAGCTGATCAGTGTCGACCAGCTGACCTACGGCGAGTTCGTCTTCAGTCTCGAAAACCCGACCTGCTTCAATCTCCTCTATTCCGACAAGCTCAGCGGCCACCTGATTCTGGATCTGAATCCATCGATCATTTACCCGATTGTCGACCGGCTGCTCGGCGGCGGAAAATCAGCCACCCAGTCGATTCCCACGCGTCCGTTGACGGAAATTGAACTCCGGCTCGTGTCGCGTATCACGAAGTCCGCCATCACTGCGCTCGAGAACTCCTGGCGGAACATCAGCGAACTCAAACTCCGGGTGACGCAGATCGAGAGCAACCCGCAGCTCGTGCAGATCGTCCCGCCGAACGAAGTCATTGTGCTCATCAGCTTTGAAATCACGATGGGCGAACTTCGCGGTATCATGAACCTCTGCATTCCGTTCAATACGATTGAACCGCTGGTCGGAAAACTCTCATCGGATACGTGGTCGGCTTACACCAAGCACGAAGTGAGCCCGGAACAGAAAGCCCAGCTTGAAGTTGGCCTGGGAGCCGCGGAAGTCGAAGTGGTCGCCGTGCTGGCGGAAACTTCGATCACGACCTCGGATCTGATGCAGCTGAACGTCGGCGATGTCATTCTCACCGAACGGGATGTGCGGGAAGGAGTGACGCTGCAGGTTGCCGGCCGGCCGACGTTCTCCGCCGATGTCGGTCAGCTGAAAGGCAACAAGGCACTCGAAATCCGTAAGCCACTCCGGCAGATGCGCGAAGTGATCCAGCAACACGTCGAGTCCCAGCAGCAGAAAAAGGGCGACGCACCGCCCGCCAAGCCAGCCGCCAAAGCAGAACCGGCGGCGAAGGGCTGAATCCAGGATGACTCAGAGATTCATCTCTGAGTCGCGTTGCGATAAGAGGCTGGGAAAAGACGAAGTTCTTCAAGCGGCGGCGTATGCCCTCTCGGTTTGCTCGAACCGGCTCAGGTCGCTGATTGCGCTTCCACACTCGACTTGTCAGCGTGAATTCTGACGGGTTTGCTTTGTTGAACGCGGAAGACAAGCCTCCTGTTGCTGAAGCAACACAGAGATGAATCTCTGTGCCATCCCGTATCGTTCGCTTGGTTCTCTTCTTCTACTCAGATCTTTAGAGTAGTCGCTCGTGTGTCCCTTGCCTCTCGCGTTGTCTGCTACTCATGCCGTTGGATCTGGAATTTGCTGTCGAGCCGTATCAGTCCGGGTTGCGGGTCGATGCTTTTCTGGCTCAGCAACTGCGGAATTATTCGCCGTGGCAGTTTCATCGGCTGGCCAGTTGGAAGGCCGTGCGGATTGATCATCAGCCGGCCGATTTGCTGCGGCGATTGCGGCCCGATAATCGGGTGCAGGTGAGACTGCTGGAACCGCCGGAGACTCTGTACGATCCCGAGCCGTTTCCGCTGAAGATCATTTACGAAGATGCCTGGATTGTGGTCGTCGACAAGCCGCCGGGGATCATCGCTCATCCGACCGGGAACATGCAGTGTGGGACGCTCTGCAATTTTCTCCAGGCCCATTTCGATGAGCAGACGCCCATTGCCGGACTATTGCGGCCGGGGATTGTGCATCGCATCGATCGCGAAACATCGGGCCTGATGGTCGTGGCGAAGACCCATCAGGCGCATCGCAATCTGGTCGATTCGTTCGAGCATTCGCGGGTCTCGAAGACCTATCTGGCGATCGTCGAAGGCGTTGTGGAGAAGCAAAGCGGCACGATCGATCTGCCCATCGGTCAGGATCATCGGGCTTCAAAGGTGCTGATGTCGACACGGGCGGGCACCACGAACGCCAAAGTCGCCAAGACGCACTGGACGTTGTTGAGGGCGTTGAACGGCTATTCGGTCGTCGAAGCGAAACCAGTCACCGGGCGGAATCATCAGATTCGCGTGCATTTTGCGGCGATCGGCCATCCACTCGCCGGGGATGAGTTTTACGGGCCGCACGGTCAATTCAAGGAAGCGGGTCGCGAATCGCTTGAAGAAGGACGCCGACTCACGGATGTCCGCTGCGAAATCACCGGCCTGAAACGCCATGCCCTCCACGCCGGTCGACTTGAATTCAGCCATCCCATCACGGGAGCATGGATGAAACTCGCGAGCCAGCTTCCAGCGGATCTACTGGCGGCGGTGCTGCGGATCGAAGAAGGCAACGAGGAGTCGCCAAGCCGAGAGGTTTGAAAGGCAAAACGGCCGCAATGCATCGTTACTAGCACTGCAGCCGCTGTTGGTTGCTACCGCTTCACATCCGGTGAACTCGGTGTTTTCATATCTTTCCGTCCGCCAGAAGCCGTTGTGCCTGTGTTGGCGGGGGGGTCGCTGGCGGGGAAGCTCTCTTCAATGGTTTCGTCCAGATCGGCTTCTTTTTGCGGCTTGGGGGCGGACATTCCTTTTTTATCCGGCTGCTGTTGATGCTGGGTCATTATTCGTCTCCTTTTCTCGGGTCCGTCTTTTCGGAAGGGCGGTCGGTCAGCGAGCCGAAGCACCGCGTGACTCGAGCCAGATTAAAAAGTGACGCAAGAATCATGCCGGAAAGAAGACGATTGCCCGGCTATTCCTGGACTCGAACGCATCGGATATTCCAGTTCTTCCCATCTCCATCGATGAACGTGCCGGAGCAGTTTCCGAATCGTTCGAATTTCAGAAGCAACGTGCCGCTGAGGCCGTCGTGCAAGTTCTTATTCCGGCCGAATGCGCGAAAATCTTCCAGTTCGACCCGCGTCTTGTCGCGTCCCTCACGCGACAGCTTTCCAACCGACTTGTCAAATTCCTTCGATTCCCGAGTCGTCTTCTGATAGAGCACGCCGTCGGAAACACGAAAGAAGCCTGTCAACATCGGTCCGCGTTCCCCTTTGGGAGTCAAATCGAACTTCCAGAGCGCCCCCTCAAGCTCTCCGGGTTCGATTTCGGCGGCAACGAGATCGACAGCCAATAGCGGCGGGGACAGCATGAACGCCAGGAGGAACAGCAGGGGGAGACGACGGAAAATCGACATGGCTTTCATGGCACGTTCCTGCAGCGAAAAGGGGGTGAATGGTGAACAGACTGTCTATGATGCCGGCTTCGCAGTCCCGCCGTCAGTATCGGTCGGAGTTTCGCGATACAAATTGTCGCAATCTCCTCAATCTGCGGACAACTTCAGCCGATCCACTCTCAATCGTCTGAAATGCTTGACACTGCGGGGGTTATCTTTTTACGATTCCGCCTTGCGCTTCGGAGCGATGGTCCGGCAGGGCTATCGGGCGTTTCATTCGGCTGAATGAGTTGCAAACGCCGTCAATTTTGCGAGAATGCGTCGCAAATCGCCTCCCAGGAAGACGTTGGAAGTGCGGACACCGTCCGCAATTAACGCGGCACCAGGCCGTGCAAGAGGACTATCATGGCAATTCCCAAGAGAAGACAGTCGAAATCCCGTTCCCGCAAGCGTCGTAGTCACGACGCCATCAAGCCGCTGAAGCTGCAGTACTGTGCTCAGTGCGGCCAGCCGACCAAAAGTCACGTCGCCTGTCCGACCTGTGGCCATTACATGGGCCGAACGGTCGTCGAAATCGAAGACTAGTCCGTCGCGAGAGCTTCGGCTGGCTTCCCCGATCAGTTTTTCCGACTGGTCGAATGTCCGACTGCAGGTGGTTTCACTGCCTGCAGGGACAAATGCTGAAATGAGGGTCTGCTGACCGCCGCTCCACGGCATGTGGTGAATTCTCAGGCATTCAGTGGTCCAAGGCGTTCCTCCCCCTGCGGTTTGCGGAAAGATGAAGTAACAATGCGGATTGCCCTCGATGCCATGGGCGGTGATGATGCGCCCGGAATCAATATCGATGGTGCGATCACGGCTCTGGAGCGGTGGGAGCAACTGGAGATCGATCTGGTTGGCCCCTCTGGCATGCTGAATGACCACCTGCAGCAGCGGGGCGGAAAGCCGGATCGGCTCAACGTCGTGCATGCCGACGAATACGTCGAAATGCACGAGAAGCCGACCGAAGCACTCCGCAAGAAGCCCGGCGCTTCGATTTCGGTCTGCTGGCGGCTCATGGCTGAGAAGAAGGTCGGAGCGGTTGTCAGCGCCGGCAATACCGGAGCGGTTGTCGCAGCTGGCCTGCGGACTCGTCTGTTTCTCAAGCAGGTGAAGCGTCCCGGAATCGCCGTCGTACTGCCGACGCTCAAAGGCGCCTGCGTGCTGATGGACGTGGGAGCCAATCCCGCTGCCCGTGCTGATCATCTCTATCAATACGCCGTGATGGGCAGTGTCTACGCTCGGGAAATGCTGGGCATCGAATCACCTCGCGTCGGCCTGCTGAACATTGGCAGCGAAGACGGCAAGGGGACCGAATTGGTCCGCGATGCCCGCAACATGGTGATCGGTTCGCATCTGAAGCCGAACTTCATCGGGAACATCGAAGGGCGGGGCATTTATCAGGGCGACGCGGATGTCGTCGTCTGTGAAGGCTTCGTCGGGAATGTCGTGCTCAAAGTGAGCGAAGGCATGGCCGACATGATGTTCAAGATCCTGTCCCGCGAGATCGTCGGTGCTCTCGATGTCGAGCAGGATAAAGCGAAGCAGGCCTTTCACGCAGCCGCCCAGCGGTACGAATACCGCGAAACCGGCGGAGCTCCGCTGCTCGGCGTCGATGGCCTGTGCATGATCAGCCATGGCTCCAGCGATGGCCGCGCCATGTGCAACGCTTTGGGAACCTGTATCAAAATGAGCGAACGCCAGATCAATCGCACGATCATCGACCGTCTGGCTGAAGACGCTGCCGCTGCCGCGAACTGATCGACTTCTGGAGTCGAATCCCGGTCCAGCCGCCGTTTCGTTGTCAAATCCTATTCGGAAAGATCCAGTCATGCCCAAGACCGCTCTACTTTTTCCCGGCCAGGGAGCTCAGCATGTCGGAATGGGAGTCAAGGTCGCGGAAAAGTATCCTGCGGCGAAACAGCTCTTCGATCAGGCCTCCGAGATTCTGGGGTTCGATCTCCTCGATGTCTGTGCAAATGGCCCGGAAGACCGCATCAACTCCACTGCAGTGAGTCAGCCGGCTCTGTATGTTTCGAGCCTGGCTTCGCTGGAGATCGTCAAAGATCAGGCCCCGGCTGTTCTCGACGAAGCCACCCACGCCGCCGGGCTGAGCCTGGGCGAATACACCGCGCTGGCCTTTGCCGAGGCTCTTTCGTTCGAAGATGGCCTGCGAGTCGTCAAAGTTCGGGGCGAAGCCATGCAGGCGGCTGCGGATGCGACTCCGTCCGGCATGGTCAGTCTGCTGCTGCTCGATGTCGATAAGGTTGAAGAAGTCTGTCAGCAGGCGAGTGAGCACGGCCTGATTCAGATTGCGAACTATCTCTGTCCGGGCAACCTCGTTGTCTCGGGGGATAAAGCGGCCTGTGAAGCTGTTGTCGGAATCGCCGAAGCGGCCGGCGGACGTCCGGTTCCGCTGAAAGTCGCCGGTGCGTTCCACACACCAATCATGCAGTCTGCCACCGAAAAACTGGCCGACATTCTCAATTCAGTCGATATTAAGTCGCCGCGGATTCCGGTGATTTCGAATGTCGATGCGGAGTCCCACTCCGATCCCGCGGAGATCCGGGAAATTCTCGTCCGTCAGGTCGTGCATCCGGTTCTGTGGGAGAAGTCAGTTCGCCGTCTGATGGAGCTGGGCGTGGTGCATTTCGTGGAAGTGGGTCCGGGCCGGGTGCTGAAAGGGCTGATGAAACGGATCGACCGCAAAGCCTCGATGGACAACTACAACGACGAATCGGTCGCTTGAACTTTTCGGGCTGGACAATCCTTCCGGCAAAGTTTTCGACATTAAAACGGCCGTGTCTGCGTAGAATTGCAGATCGAAGGAAAATCGGGGAATTCAGGTCGGGATTAGAGTTTACACACTATTTGAAAAGCGATATACAACGATCGCGGTATCCCTTGCGATGCCGAAGATCACCGTCCGTAGGGCTTGTCAGACGAGCTGAGAATCGCGATATTTGGCAAGGAATTCACGGACTGGCTTGCCAGGAAATAACAACCCGATACGAGGAGAGGGTTCGAGTGGACATCGAGGAAAAAGTCATCAACATCGTGAGTGAGCAGCTCAACTTCCCCAAGGAAGAGATCACTCTGGAAAGTTCGTTCCAGGAAGACCTGAAGGCCGACTCGCTCGATCTGGTCGAACTGGTGATGGAATTCGAGGAAGAATTCGATATCACCATTCCCGATGACGACTACGAGAAGATCCGCACCGTCGGAGACGCCGTGAAATATATCCAGGAGAAGTCCTGAGAAATGCGTCGTCGCGTTGTCGTAACTGGATGTGGAGTGGTGTCCTCACTCGGCTGTGAAGTCGCCGAGTTCTGGGACAAGATTTGTGCTGGAAAGAGCGGCATCGGACCGATTGAACGGTTCGACTGCTCTGAGTACAAAGTCACCTTCGGTGGGGAAGTCCGCCACTTCAAGCCTGAAGAGCATATGCCGCTCGATTCCAAAGAGCAGCGACGAATGGATCGATTCGTCCTGTTCGGACTCGTGGCGTCGCATAAGGCGATCACGGCATCCGGCATGGATTTCGAGCAGGGCGATCCGTACCGCCACGGTGTTCTCATCGGGAGCGGGATCGGTGGCCTGAACGAGATCGAAGACCAGCACGACACGCTGTATAACAAAGGGCCTTCCCGCGTTTCGCCGTTTATGATTCCCAAGCTGATGGTCAACGCCGCCAGCGGGAACGTGTCGGTGAACTGGAAGCTGAAGGGCCCGAACTCGGCTGTGGCCACCGCCTGTGCCTCAGCCACCAACGCCATCGGCGATGCGTACCGACTGATTCAGTACGGCGAAGCCGATGTGATGGTCACCGGCGGCAGCGAAGCCGCCATGACTCCCATGGGGTTGTCCGGCTTCGCCCGCATGAACGCTCTCTCCAAGCGGAACGACGATCCGGAACGGGCCAGCCGCCCGTTTGATACCGATCGCGATGGCTTCGTCCTCGCCGAAGGAGCCGGGGTCGTTATTCTCGAAGAACTCGAGCATGCGAAAGCCCGTGGCGCCAAGATCTATGCCGAGCTCGTTGGTTACGGCATGTCGGCCGACGGTTCCCACATGACTGCTCCTGATCCGGAAGGACGAGGAGCTGGTTACGCCATGAAGAAAGCTCTGATGGATGCCGATCTGTCTCCGGACAAGATCGACTACATCAACGCCCACGGCACCAGTACGCCGCTCGGCGATAAGGCCGAAACGACGGCCATCAAAACGATCTTCGGTGATCACGCCTACAAACTCGCCGTGTCGAGCACGAAGAGTCAACTGGGCCATCTGCTGGGAGCGTCCGGCGGTGTTGAGTTCGTGATCTGCTCGCTGGCCATGCAGGAACAGATTGCTCCTCCGACGATCAACCTGGAGAATCCGGACCCGGCCTGCGATCTCGATTACATTCCGAACGAAGCCCGGTCGATGAAGATGGACTACATTCTGACCAACAGCTTCGGCTTCGGCGGTCACAACGCCTGCCTCGTCCTCAAGAAGTACGACGAGTAAGGCAGACCAGCGATCGAATACAGGAACGGGCCCCACGAGGCCCGTTTTTTATTGCGCTGAATCGAAACGGGGTGCCATGCCCACGCTCGCGTAGGCATGAGTTACGGGGCTAACGAAAGAAACTTCGTATGGATCTTCGATCGATACCGGTCTCACACTTGGAATCACTGCCGATTCGTGGACTCGGGGCAGTCGTCCTCAGAGCAGCTATCCGCGTACGTTCACTCATCGAAGAAAGTGATGCGTCGGTCGCAGTCTCGATCGACATGGGGATCAGGGAGTGTTGCGGCCGATTGAATGACCCGGCTTCCGGGCCAAATCTGGACGAGTTGTCCGAAACGCTCTACCTGATGGCGAGCGGCAGAGCCGCGAAGTATCGCGCTGTCAAATCCCCGGATCTCCACGCAGTCACCTACGCGGCGGCCGCCTTTCATTCCGCCGTCGACTGCATAGCCGACCTCGACCACGATGCCCAGTCCGCCCTGTCGAGTGCAATGATGGTCATTCGATCCACCGCCAAAATTGGCGACAGCAATCTCGATCGAGCCGTGAGTGATGACCTCCGCCTCCTGGAGTCGTTGCGGGCAAACGAAAGCACCGACGAAGAGATTCTCGTCGCGTTTGAACTCAGCCTATAACCAAGCCCCGGCGAATCACATCGGGTGCCATGCCCACGCTTGCGTGGGCATGCTGACGCGACAATAGAGTATAATTTCCGTTCTTCACCTGTTGGATGCGGTCATCGTTTCAGGGAGTTATCCTGTTTGAACCTTCACGTGGAGCGGTTGTCTTGGGGTAAGTACCCGAAGGGGAAGTCTCAATGAATATGTGCTTCGCTCTAAAACGCTTGGCGGTGATGATAAGCCAAGGCGTTAATCCCTGGAAAATCGGTATCGCCGGCCTCGCACTCCCATCGGACTTTTCTTACCACTTACCAGCAAGGACTTATCTCCGGGCTTACGGGGGATTCAAGGTCAACAAGGGGTGGTGGCGTGTTGAAATGGCCCCTGGTGCTTGTAGGGATTACTTTCCAGAGTTAACCAATGTGAATGCGATTCTGATGGCAGAGTTTGCTCCAATCGGACTTTGTACGTGGGCAAATGAATCAGTCATCGTCGTAGCTGCGGATGGGGTGGCTTGGAATTTTTGTCCCGAAGATGGTTTTGCTGAGTTGTGGCCGATCTGCCTCGAACCTCAATCTCTGTTGAACTTCCTGTTGCGGGGAGAAGTTGAACAACATGTCGTCGAAGAGTTTGTTGGAAAGAAAGCCTTTCCCGTTAGTGTAATACTACATCGCTAGCACCCCGGGTGGATTACTTGGCCGATTCGAGGCAGGTCAGTTTGTTGCCGGTGCGGACGAGAATTTTGTCATCGACGGCGATCGCGGCGTAGAGCGTGGGGCCGGCGAAGCGGTTCGGGGCTTCGCCTTCGGCTGCTGGCTCGGCTTCCGGTTTGCTGATCAGCTCGACCGTCTGCACGAGTTCCGGCTTCTCGCCCAGCTTGAAGACTTCCAGCGTGCCCGACTTGCCGAAGAGCAGCAGATGATTCTCTGTCAGCAGCGGCGTTGCCCAGACGCTGCCGGCGGTTCGCTCGGCAATCTGCTGTTCACCCGAGTTGACATCGAGACCGAAGAGAATGCCGGTCTTGTTCACGAAGAAGGTCGTCGACTCATTGGCGACCGGGGTGCCGAAAGAGCTGGTCGCTTTCTTCGCCCGCCAGACGAAATCCGCAGCCCAGCTGCCGTCGTCCTGCTTCGTGATGGCGATGACGCCGTTCGAGTCCGCCGCACGGCCTTCATCGCCGTCTCCCTGTCCGGTCGTTGCTCCGATAAGGAAGCGGCCGTCCTTCAACGGGAAGGGCGTCGGCGTTGAGTTGCCGGAAATGCCGGTTAACTCCCACAGTTGTTTTCCGGTCGCCGGATCGTAGCCGGCGATCTTTCCGATTCCGCTCAGCAGCAGTTGATCTTCGCCGGCAACCTTCATCAGTCGTGG
Organism: Rubinisphaera margarita; assembly: GCF_022267515.1. Classification (NCBI taxonomy): domain Bacteria; kingdom Pseudomonadati; phylum Planctomycetota; class Planctomycetia; order Planctomycetales; family Planctomycetaceae; genus Rubinisphaera; species Rubinisphaera margarita. The sequence goes on from NZ_JAKFGB010000005.1 coordinate 251,929, forward strand.
ACTCGCCCAGCTGGTCACGCCGAGGCCAGCCGATTTCCAGGCCACATCCCCGGAACTCTTGTTGAGTGCCAGAATGTAGGGCTCGGTCTGTCCCTCCACCCAGATGAAAACGTTCTCGGCGTTCTGTTCGAGCGAGGAACTGAGTCCGTGACGGGCATCGATGGCACCGTATTCGGCAACAAGGTCCTTCTGCCACTGCAGGTTTCCCTCGTGCGAATAACTGGCGACGAGTCCGCCTTCGAAGAAGACAACGACTTGGTTGTCATCGACAACGGGAGTCGGGGCGGCCTTGCTGATGTAGAAGGTCGATTCTGCCGGCGTCGGATTGGCCAGCGACTGCTGCCACAGCTGTTGACCGTCTTTCAGGGCATAGGCGGTGGTCAGGCAGTTCTCTTTGTTCGGACCATCGACAGTCGTGACAAAGACACGATCGTTCCAGACGACTGGACTCGACTGGCCGTAGCCTGTCAGTTCGATCGTCCAGGTGGTCTTCGGTGCGGTTGACCAGTTCCAGCTTGCGTCGATTTGAACCTGCTGACGATTCTGAAATGCGGTCCAGTTGTCAGCGGCGGTAAGAGAAGTGGCGACACAGAGCAGGCCGAGTAGAGAGACGGCAATTCGCGGAGTTTTCATCACGGGAAGATCCATCAGTCAGAAAGTTGTGGACAGAAAAAACTCGACCCGGAAACTGGGATCCGGATCGAGCTGGCATCAACGGATGGTGATCGCAGAGTGCCCTGCAGGTTAGTTCTTCGAGAGGGCGTTCAGGTCGAACTCGTCGATCTGGTCGAACTTGCCGACCGACATGTTGGCGCCGCCGAGAAGAATCAGCTTACTGTCGACCGGAACCATCCGGTGGAAGAAGCGGGCGTTCTCGAAGTTGCCGACGACATCGAACGACTTGCCATCTTCGGAAAGAACCTGCAGATTGCCATCGTAGGTCGAGACATACAGGCGACCTTCGGCTGCAAATGCAGAGGTTCCGAAGCCGGTCATCGAGTGGCCGACCAGGTGCGGCCCTTCCGTCCAGGTCTGGGATTTCGGATCGTAAATCGAAACCGAGGTGGTTGGCTTTCCGCTCGACTGCATTCCGCCAATGGCGTAAACCTTGCCGTTGTAGACGGCGACCGAGAGAGCCCGTTTTTCGAACGGCGGTGACGGCAGCTGCTTCCATTCGGCGTTTTTGTCGTTCAGGTCGAACGTCCAGGCGGTTTTGTGCCATTCGTTCTCGCCTTCGCCTTCAAGGGACCAGCCGCCGATGACGTAGATTTTGCCATCGAGGACGGCGGCATCAAACGAAGAGCGTGGTTCCGGCAGTGCGGGCAGATCGGTCCACTTGCCCGTGGCGGGATCAAAACTGGCAAACGAATCCTGCGACCACAGGTCGTGATCTTCGCCTTCTTTGTTCTTCGCGGTGAACCCGCCGATGCGATAGAGTTTGCCATCGTGGGCGACCATGGCCAGTCCCTGCAGGTGCGGGCCTTTTGCCAGCGATTTCCATTCCGAGCGGCCATCCAGGTTCAACGCCCAGAGCGTATTGGCCTGTCCGTCGGTCGAGTAACTGTGAGCGCCGCCCATGTGGCCGCCATAGACGTAGAGCACGCCATCACTCGCCGCCGCTCCGAAACTGGTCACCGTTTCCGGAATGCTGGCGTAGGGCGTGTTGACAGGAAGCTTCTGATATCCGATTTCGGGGAAGGTCACTGTGGTGTAGTGCCGAGCTTCGTCGTATTTCTTGCCATCGTGCTCACCGGCTCCCGGCTGCACATACTTCACACGAACAGCGTGAACGGTTTGCTCGCTGATGTCGACCCGAGCTTTCCCGTTTTCATCGGTCTTCTGCGGATCCATCTCGGCCAGATCGTGGACGAAGTAAACCTCGGCTCCTTCCACCGGCTTGCCCTCGTAGCTGACTTCGACCGTCAGTTCGGCTTCTTCAACACTCGGAACGACGGTCAGGGCGACGATGTCATTCAGGCCTTTTGCACGATTCCAGGCCCAGGACTTCAATGAAGGCCCTGTGACACTGTAGTAGTGGATCAGAAAGCTCGTGTCGCCTCGGTCCATGACGCCGAGTTCGTGATTGAGCGCGAAGATCGACTCGGCCTGATCGGCTTCGATCTGATAGGCGAGCTGGTTTTCGGCGTCGGTCTTCTCGAGTTGAACCGGATCGTCTTTCCCGGCCAGGCGATAGACGCTGGCATCGGCGACGTACTTCAGGAGGGCGGGATCGTCGTCGGTCGGGGCTTCTGCGAAGTAGCATTGAACGACCGGTTTGTCGGACTGGCGTCCGGTGACATCCAGCCAGGGAAAGTGAGCCATGGCGGCAGCCGGCCATGCGGCGGCGAGCAGAGCCGCGATCACCGTGCGAGTGAGAGTCTTCTTCATTAGGGAGAACTTTCTCAGTGAAGGAGGGAAAAACGGAGTCGCCTCAATGTGTATTATTGAGGAGCGAGCTTGAATTCATAGTAGTTATCTGTTTCTGAAGGCGTCACGTCCGCCTCCAGATCCGAGCTTTCGGGATCCTGATAGACCTTCGGGATCTCCACGAGAATTGGAGAATACGCCGCGGTTCGCTTTCCTTTGCGTTCGGCTTCAAAAGCTTCGAGTTCCATCGCGGCCGGAACAATCGCGATCCGGTTTCTGCCGACAGCCGGGCCGTTCTCTGCACCAATACTGAAGGTGCCGCGAGAGATGAAACCGCGGGCTTTCACGACGGGCTCCCGGTCTTCACTCATGAAAATGATATGAGCCGATTCGACCGGGCTGCCGTCAATCGAGATGTATCCTGAAACCGCGCCGCGTTCTGCTGTCGTCGACTCGATTCCGCAGCCCGGGAAGAGCGTGAGGAGTCCGATCAGCGTGAGGCGGGAAAGCCTCCGGCGTAACGCGATCGTCTGCATGATTCGTCCTTTCTTTGAAGGTGATCAAAAACAGATCCGGGAACTGTGGGAGTCCGGACGGGCCAGACTGAGCAGGGGGATGCAAAGCCGGGCCCGTCCGGAAGGTGCGTTCCGAGAATGGTCGCGATTAGAATTCGCCGATCACTTCGCCATCGGCGATCGCGGCGAGATTGTCGAGCGTTTCGGCGCTGATGCTGTCGCCGATGAACCGAACCGAGCCGTCGGCCAGAGTGAACTGAGCTCCGCCGTCGTGATCGCTTCGCCAGGTTCCGGCTCCGTTGGCATAGGTGTGGACGTTGAAGTCTCCGCCGGTGTCACCGAGTCCGACACCCGGATAACCCGGAGCCCAGCGATGGGCTCCGTGGCGAATTTCCCCCGCGCGAGCCGGACAGCTGAAGGCACTCCAGAGGTAATCCTTCAACTGATAGTTGAACTCGCCGATCATAATGCTGTTCGAGGTTCCGTCGGTCACATCGCGGAACCGGCGGCACTTCGGTGCCGCGTAGCCGGTGTAGCCTGAGAACATTCCATCTTCGGCGGAACTGGTCGTTCCGAGAGATCCGCCGTAACTGCCGGGAGCACCCGGTTCGTTGCAGCTCAGATCTGGAACAGCACGTGGCAGGGTCATGGTCGGGCAGAGATAGATGGCGATCTGATGATTGATCGCATCCAGATTCGACGGATCGGTGTAATACTCGTCGAAGTTGTACAGGTCCTGCAGGCCGGCCTGCTCGATGTTCGGGAGGATGGCGACGAACGGGCCGTAGAACTGAGGGTTCATCCCCATCGGAAAACAGCTGTAGACGTCGTGGTAGTTGTGCATCGCCAGGCCGATCTGCTTCAGGTTGTTCTTGCAGCTCGATCGACGGGCGGCTTCGCGGGCCTGCTGGACGGCGGGGAGCAGAAGGGCGACCAGAATCGCAATGATGGCGATCACCACCAGCAGCTCAATCAAAGTGAAAGCGCGACGCAGGGAGGGAGACGAAAGTCTCATAGCGTGTCCTTGAAAAAGTGGCGTTCAAAAACGGCGAGGCGACTCGACATCGAGTCAGGCCCCGGGCTCTTCCAGGGAAGAAGCCGAATTTGAGCTGGCTGCTTTCTCAAGTGGCTGGCTGATTGAGTCAATTCCGTGCGGCAGTTGTGTTGAAATTGAGACTCAGTCTCAATATAGTAGCGGCCGTCAAACGGCCTAGCAAGCGTCACGGCAGCAATTTTCCGCCAGCCAGTCGTTGTGAGTAATTCTCTCCCCCGACCCCTATGTCACTGGCAAAAAATCTATGGAAGACCAGACCCCACCTCCGAAGACGCAGACGGCTTCGTCTGCTCCTCCCACCTCGATTGTGATTCCCTTCGCGCAGCTCTCGCAGGGATCTCGAGAAGTGATCATTGAGCATGAAGGACAGGTGTATCGGTTGCGGCTGACCCGCAATGGAAAGCTGATCCTCAACAAGTAGTTCAGGATCCGGAAGCCGGATTACTCTGCAGAAGAATGGCCAGATCGACGGCCTGTACCAGGCTGTTCACCTCGGCAATGCCCTGCCAGGCGATGTCGAATGCGGTCCCGTGATCGACGGACGTCCGGACGATCGGGAGTCCGAGGGTGACATTCACAGCGTCGTCGAACGAAAGGGCTTTCAAGGGAATCAGCCCCTGGTCGTGATACATGCAGATGTAGGCGTCGGTCTGTTCGCGTTTTCGTGGAACGAACGCGGTATCGGGCGGGAGTGGTCCGGTGATCTCGAACCTGCGTTCGCGAGCCCAGTCGATCGCAGGTTGAATGATCCGTTCTTCTTCCTGCTGCCCGAACAGGCCATGTTCGCCGGCGTGCGGATTGAGACCGCAAACGGTTAGTCGTGGTGCCCGGCCTCGCATCCGCTGCATCGCATCGTGAGTCAGTTGAATCGTTTCGCAAATCCGTTCCGTTGTGAGTTCCTCGATGACATCGCGATAGCCGATGTGCGTCGTCACCAGACTGCAGGTGATTTCCGGACTGGTGAGCATCATCACGATCGGCTCGGCCTGCGTTTTCTCGGCGAGGATTTCGGTATGGCCGGGGTAATGGTATCCCGCCGCGTGCAGAGCCTCCTTGTGCAGTGGCCCCGTAACAACTGCAGACGTGAAGCCTTGCAGACAGGCATCGATCGCCCGATCCAGATAATGGAAAGCGGCCCGACCAGCCGCCGCTGAAACTTCTCCCGGAGGAATCTCCGCAGTCTCGGGAAGCGTCAGATCAATTACCGCAGGGCCGGAATCAAGCTGCTCCCCGTTCTGCAATTCTGCCCAGCTGAGAATCGGGGCACTCAGTTGAAACTGTGGCCCGCGCTCCCGTGTTAACCGATCACTGACACGTCTCAGCAGAGCGGGATCTCCGAACATCAGAGGCTGGCAGCGGAGAGCAACATCTTCACGATTCAGCAGTTGCAAACAGAGCTCCGGACCAATCCCCGCTGGATCTCCCATCGTGATCGCCAGGCGTGGAACAGGTTTGACGTCGATGTTCTGATCAGAAGGAGGCATTCAACGGGCCAGTCGAGCGAGTTGTGCGGGATTTCGTGTTGGTGCTCATTATAACGGTCGCGCAGTTCCCGGAGATGCTGGTTCAGGCTTTTCCCGATTTCTCGGCGGGACCGGGTCACCGGTTGTGCCAGCGATGAACGACTGGCCGATTCCTCATTATGTCGGCACAGGAAGACGACAGAATTCTGCTCGAATCGAATTCTCTCAGTATCTGCTGAGATGGTGCCAGGGACGTTGGCTCACGAAAGGGAGACCGCGAATGGAATGGCCCCTTTGCGGGAGCGCAAAGGCGATGCTCGTTCCATTGCAGACTTAACGCATCCAGACGGGCCATGAAACAACCTCATTATCTCGAGAACTGGCTACGCAGTGCCTGCCGGCAACTGGTTGAGCCCGGCGTCCAGCTGGAGTTCGTTGCGGACGTCGCTGAAACGGACGCGGCAAAGAGTCAGCCGCGTTTGACCGGAGAAGTCGCCTGGCAGCGGGAGTTCCGGCTGGGAGCTGCCCGTCAGGGGGCTTTGCGAATTCGAGTCGATCATTCGGTTGCTCTCCAGGAGAGCTTTCTAACGCTCTGTCATTTTGGCGAACATCTCGCTCATGTTGCCGAGGAGCAGTCCGAACGACATCCGGTCGAGTTGATGCGGCTCGACGCTGAGCACGGCAATTCGAGAGCTGCGGAACAGCCGGGACAGGAACTCATCGACCGGACGCTCTCCTCGATCGTGGAAATGAGCGGGTATCGAGGAGCCGCGTGCTTCCTGCTTGACGGCAGCGGGCGGCAGTTGAGTCTGAAGTCCTATCGGCATCAATCACTCGAGCCGATCCTACGTGCCGAGCGACTGCTTGAAGAATCTCCCTTTGATCTTCAGGCTTTCAGCACCGGAACCACGCCCTGTCGCCGCGACGACCCTGTGGCCCGGGAATGGCTGCCCGCCAATGTGGATACGGGGCTCTGTCTGCCGTTGAAAGTTCGCACCGGAGCTGTGGGGACGGTCTGGGTTTACGACAGACGCCGCCGTGGTCTTCACGATCGGGATTATCATCTGATTCAGTCTCTGGTTTCGCAGCTCGGCAAATCGCTGGAAGAACAACTGCTGCAAATTCAGTCGTCGACTCATCGTCGGCTCAAAGCAGAGTTGCGTCTCGCGGCGTCGACACAACCAACCGGTCACCTTCATTACGCGAATCCCGACGTCGGCCTCGAAGCCTACGGCTGCTGTCTGAGTCGATACGAACTCGGTGGTGATCTGTGTGAGATCTGTCCTCTCCCGGGCGACCGGCTTTTTGTAGCCGTGGGGGATGCTTCGGGAAACAGCCTCCCGGCTGCCATGGTCATGACAGCCGTCCGCGGGGCGCTGTACGCGCTGCTTCAGCGATTCCAGTCTCAGCCAGAGGTCGAGTTCGCACCGGCTCAATTTGTTGGGGAACTCAATGGAATGCTCGCCCGCCTGACCGAAGCCAACCAGTTCATGAGTTTCATCTGCGGAATCATCGATCCCGGTCAGCGGACATTCACCTACTGCAACGCCGGCCATCCACAGCCGATCCATCTGAGTGAGGGACGTCTGGAGTATCTCCACTCGAGTGGGCTCCTGATGGGCATCGATGGAGACGTGATCTACTCGCAGAATCAAGTGACGTTGAATTCCGACGACGTGCTCGTCATCTATTCCGATGGAGTCAGCGAAGCTCTGAACGAATCGAACCGGCTCTTTCGGCAGGACGGAATTGCGGAAGCGGCTCTGTCTTCAGAGTCTCAGTCGGCGCGGGGAATCTTCGAGGCAATCTGGTCCGGGATGCACACTCATCTCGATCGCGATCACAGCAGCGATGATGCGACGACCCTGGTCATCAAACTGTAATCGCCGGGTGAGGGACTTCCTTAAAGCCCGGGCGATCGCGAGGTCCGTTCGCTTTGCAGCTTATTCCCACTCGTCCATCATGTATTCGACTTCGACATCACTCTCGGACTCTTCATCCGAGAACGGTTCGTCGAGCGTCTCTGACGCGGTCGCTGTCGATGAGGAATCTGAGCCGTTGGCTGAAGCCGCGACTGATTCCGCCGGAGCGTAGCCGACCTTCCGAGCTGTGGGGACGATGGCCTTCACGAGCGTTGGGGCGAGCAGGCGATTGATCTTGCCGATGAACATGTCCTTCGAGAACGAAGACTTAATGACATAGTCGTCGGTGCCTGCCTGGATCGCGGCCAGAACCGTCTCTTTTGTGGCGTCGCCGGTCAGCATCACGAACTTTGTGCCGTGGAAGACCGGATTTTTGCGGAACTCTTTCAGCGTCGTCACACCATCCCAGCCGGGCATTTGATGATCGAGAATGACCAGATCCGGCCGATGCCCGATCGCTTTCTCAAGCCCGCTCTTCCCGTTGCTGGCAACAGCAATCAGGTAGTCTTTTCTCAGCAGCGAGACGACAAGGCTGCGAAACATCGGGTCGTCTTCGATGACGAGTATCCGTGACCGTCCTTGCATGGTGTCTTCTCCGCCGAATTCAGCGACAATTTCAGTATGAGCGAAGACCGCATTTGCGGCCGTAACAGGTCGTTCCGGTCCCTGGGGAAACCGGACAGACTCAGGATAGTATCGGCAAGGCTTCAGGCAGCAGTACCACCAAAGTACGAGCGTATTGAACGATTTTCCGAGTTTTTAACCCTGGGGGGGCACGTTGTAAGGGTTTCGCCTGACGCGACCGTGTTTTACGACGAACAAATTGCCCGCTCCTCCGGGAATCACCTGGTTCCTCAATCACGTAACCAGATCCACTGCAGGCCTTTGCAACAATCCTGTTCAGATCACGCAGGATGTCCAAGTGTTCCTCGGAAAGTTGAGGTCGTTCTGAATTGATCGCCGTCATTAGAGTTCCCGCTAACTATGCACCATTCGTTTTTGTCTCTTGTAGAGAGTAGTTTGCGACGGCATCGGGTGCGGCGTTCTGCGGCGATTCACCGACACTTTCTCCCCTTTCAGCGGCCCAAGTCAGCAGAATTGGCACAACCGGCCCCTCTGCATTTTTTCCGGATAAGGGTCCCGGGGAGGCTCAAGATCGGCGGCCTGTTCGGCGAGGAATCCATCCGGAGTCCGGAGTCGCGCGAGCCGGTTTTGCTTCGCTCCGTAACTTGTTGCAGGAAAAGAAGATGGAGTCGCGTCTGCCGGGCTCCTTCGTTTGCTGAACTGGCTCGAATTCGTTAAACTTTCAAGACGATCGGGATCAACCGCCGAGGGCGCTGGGAACCGTGGTCTCCGCTCTCTTCCAACCGGGCTCCGATCGGCGAGTTTTGTGATCAGGCGAATAGTACCTTCAGGAGTTTTCCTTTGGCTAACGGAATTGACGACGGCAACGACCTCCCTTCGCGACCTGCAGTTCCGGGGGACGATCGGATCCGCCAGCTCGACATTCAGGACGAAATGCGGAACAGCTACCTGACGTACGCGATGAGCGTCATCATCAGTCGGGCACTGCCGGATGTTCGCGATGGGTTGAAGCCGTCTCAGCGTCGAATCCTGGTCGCCATGAATGACCTGAATCTGGGGCCTGCGAGCAGTCGAACAAAGTGCTCAAAGATCACTGGGGAAACGATGGGTAACTACCATCCCCACGGTGACCAGGCGATTTATCCGACGCTCGTTCGCTTGGCCCAGGACTGGGTGATGCGGGAGACGCTGGTGGATAAACAGGGGAACTTCGGCTCACTGGCCGGACTTCCCCCTGCTGCTCACCGATACACGGAAGCTCGGCTGTCGAACGTCGCCGCCGACATGCTGGCCGATATCAATCGCGAAACCGTCGACTATGTGCCGACTTACGATCAGGTTCGCGTCGAACCGACCGTTCTTCCTTCCCGATTTCCGAACCTGCTGGTCAACGGATCCAGCGGAATTGCCGTGGGGATGGCGACCAGCATTCCGCCTCACAACCTCCGGGAAGTCTCAGAAGCCGTCAAGCTGATCATCGACGAACCGGATTGCACCGTCGACGAGATCATTCAGATTCTGCCTGGTCCGGACTTTCCGACCGGCGGTGTGATCTGCGGCCGCTATGGGATTCGTCAGGGGTATCTCACCGGTCGCTCGACCATCACACTCCGTGCCCGCACGCACTTCGAGACCGAAAAGCAGTCCGATGTGATCGTCGTCACCGAGATTCCCTACATGGAAACACGCGACCGCATTCGAGAGAAACTCGAAGCGCTGGTGAAAGACGAACGGGTGAAGGGGATCTCCCGTGTTGTCGACCTGACCGACCGTAAAGTGCCCAGCTGGCAGGTTCGGCTGCACATCGTGTTGAAGCGGGAAGCTGATAAGGAAGTCGTGCTCGCCCAACTCTTCAAGTACTCGCCGCTGCAGTCGACGATCAGCGTGATTCTGCTGGCTCTGGCGGGAAATCGGCCGCAAATGCTGTCGATCAAAGACATGCTGCTGGAATTCATTCGGCACCGCGTGGTTGTCATTCGCCGTCGTACCGAATTCCTCCTGGCGGAGGCTCGGAAGCGGAAGCACACCGTGGAAGGTCTGCTGATCGCTCAGCTCGATATCGATCAGGTGATCAACACGATTCGCCAGTCGCCGTCTCGAGCCGAAGCGAAGAACAGACTGCGTGAGATCAAGGTTCCGGGTGAGATGATTGCCAGGGCTCTGGGAGATCGTGGCTTCCAGGACTTCGTCCGCGAGCATGGCGAGCAGACCGATTATTCGCTCTCGCTCAATCAGACCGAAGCCATCGTTTCGATGCAGCTGGGTTCGCTGGCGAATCTTGAGCGGGAGAAACTCAGTGAGGAGCACAACACTCTTCTCGATGAAATCACCGAGTGCCTGCATTTGCTTTCCGATGAAGCCCATATCCGTGCCGCGGTGCGGGAAGAGATGGAAGAGCTGCAGAAGAAGTATCCCAGCAAGCGACGGACTGAGATCAGCGATGAAGAGCTGACGGACGTCGATCGTGACAACCTCATCGCGGAAGCTCCGATGGTCGTCACGCTGTCCCGACGCGGGTACATCAAACGGACGGAGCTCTCCGCATATCGGGCTCAGCATCGTGGAGGGAAGGGAATCACCGGAGCAAAGCAGGACGACGAAGATCCAATCCAGCACGTCTTCGTGGCCAGCACGCACTCCTATCTCCTGTTCTTCACGAATCTAGGGAAAGTGTACTGGCAGAAGGTGTACGATCTTCCGCTTCAGAACCGCACCGCGAAGGGGCGGGCGCTGGTGAATCTGCTTTCGCTGGCCGAGGGAGAATATGTGGCGAACTGCGTCGACGTCCGCGAGTTCGACGACGAGCGGTTCCTGCTCATGGCAACGCGAAAAGGGATTGTGAAGAAGACTGCCCTCTCCGCTTATTCCCGTCCGCTGCGTGGTGGTCTGATCGCTATCAAGCTCGACGAAGACGATCGACTGATCGAAGTCGTCAAAGTTTCGCCGGACGACGACATCATTCTCTCCACCGCTCAGGGCATGTCGATTCGTTTTCATCACCAGGATGCCCGGGCCATGGGCCGCAATACTCGCGGCGTGAAGGGGATCAATCTTGGCAAAGGCGATCACGTGATCGGCATGGTTGTCGCCGACGAATCGCAGGCTCTGCTCACGGCCTGCGAGAATGGCTACGGAAAACGGACGCTGTTCGGGCCGGCCGAGGTGGCGGAAGCTGAAGAGGTGGACGAAGTCGATGAAAGCGCCGATGTCGTGGTGGTCGAAGAGGGCGATGAAGCCTCCAAGCCGGAATTGCGTGGCAACATGCGTTATCGCCGACAGCGCCGCGGCGGTAAGGGGTTGCGGGACATCCGCACCACCGAGCGGAATGGAGAAGCCATCGGGATTCTGGCTGTCGACGACGATGACGACGTTCTGATCATCAGCACCGGAGGCAAGATTCAGCGGATTCGAGCCGCCGATATCAGCCTGGTCGGCCGCAACACGCAGGGCGTCCGCATCATGCGATTGTCTGAAGGCGATCAGCTGGCTGCTCTGGCCCGGATTCCCGCTGTAATCGCCGCCAGTATCGCCGCCGAGGAAGCAGAAGAAGAGGCCGCCGCCGCCGCAGCAGCAGCAGGTGTTGCTGAGTCCGCCGCTCCATCAGAAGAAGCGGGTGGCGAAGCCCCGGCGACCGAAGCGACCGCTGAAGGCGATACCGAGCCGACATCCGATGAACAGGAATAAGATTCATCTTTAAATCGCTAAAAGAAAAACCCCGGAGAGTGATCTCCGGGGTTTCTGTCTTTCGCACGGTGCGTGATCAGAACTCGCCGACGACCTGACCATCTTTCCGGTCGGCCAGTCGCTCGTAAGTACTGTCGACTGTGTTCGTGTTATCGGCTTCGTTGTCGATGTTCTCGCTCAGGAAGCGAACCGAACCATCGAGCAGCAGAAACTGAGCTCCGCCGCTGTGGAGACTGCTGAACGTGATCGCGCACTGGTTCTGATTCTGTGCCATCGCCGCGGTGTTTGAGCCGTCGCCAAACACATCGACGAAGTTGATGCCACCCCCGGTCACACCGAGCACGGCCACCGCCTGAGCATCGTTCTGATCGACGTTCATCCGGTTTCCGTTCGAAGCGGCCCAGATGGCCGCACGACAGCGGGCCTTGTTACCGAACTGCGGGTTGTTGAGTTCCCATGCCCGCTCACCAATGGCAATCGTGTTCGACGTTCCGTCGGTCACATCCCGCATACGAACTTTGCTGTTGCGGCGGAACAGCCCGCTCCGGTCGGCATTGGCATCCGGAGACCGAGGGGTCGTCTTTGCACCCGACGTGCCGATGTCGGCGTCATCCGGGCCGAGCATGCCGACGTAGTTTGAGATCGTTCGATTTCCGCGGCGGTTGTTGAGGTCCGGAGCCGCATCGGAAGGACAGCGATAGGTGTCGATCATTGATGTTCTCAACAGCTGGTTAGCCCCGGCGAAGTCGTCCGCATCCGTACTGCCATCGGAGATTTCGAGAGCGTCGTAGAGTGAGCCCTGTTCGATGAAGGGAAGGATGTAAGCTCCCCAGGCCCACTTCACCTGATTACCGGAAAGCGTGTTGGCTGGGGGTGTTCCTGGACCTTGTCCCAGAACGTAACCCGGCGGGAAGACACGGTGGGTGTCGTGATAGTTATGAAGCGCCAGGCCGATCTGCTTGAGGTTGTTCTTGCAGGAGCTGCGGCGGGCGGCTTCGCGAGCCTGCTGCACGGCTGGAAGCAGCAAGGCAACCAGAATGGCGATGATCGCGATGACCACCAGGAGTTCGATGAGGGTGAAGGCGTAACGCTGCCTGGGATGAGCCATGGGAATTCCTTTCGACGTCGGAGCAATGAAGGTCGCGCATTCGGGGCAATAAAGGGTGACCAAGGCACAAACGAATGCGGTCGCGACGGGGGGGTGTCGCTCGACCTTAGTACATCTGGATGCAGGATTCAAGATCGCTTATTCGAATGGAGAACGATTCGCAGTTGCCTGACAAGGACTCTCAATCGAGGTCTCGAGAGGCAAACAGAACGTCGGCTCCCTGATGTGGAGCGGATCATTCTCCGAGGCCAGCGTACAAACGTCTTTCGACCGGAAGCGATCTGGAGCAAATTCAAAATCCGACAGCTGGCGCTTGCAGGAGCAAACTCTTAGCGGCAGTGATTGCAGCCCGCGAGACTGCAGGAGAGAAGCACGAAAACGCTCTAGAAGTCTCCGACAACCTGACCATCCGACCGATGGGACAGACGTTCGAAGGTACTGTCGACGGTGTTCGTGGTGTCGGGCAGGTTGTGAATGTTCTCGCTCAGGAAGTGAACCGAGCCATCGAGGAACAGGAACTGGGCTCCGCCGGAATGCCGACTGCTGAAAGCGATGGCACACTGATTCTGGTCCTGTGACTGAATCGCGGTGTTCGCTCCGTCGCCGAAAACATCGACAACGTTGATTCCGCCGCCAGTTGTTCCCAGAACCGCAGCCGCCTCGGCGTCGTTCTGATCGACGTTCATCCTGTTCCCGTTCGAAGCCGCCCAGATCGCTGCGCGACAACGAGCTTTGTTCCCGAACTCTGGATTATGCAATTCCCAGGCCCGCTCGCCGATCGCGATGGTGTTGGAGGTCCCATCCGTCACATCCCGCATCTGTGTTCTGCTGTTGGCGCGAAAGATGCCACCCCGGTCACTGAATGCATCCGGCGCTCGGGGCGTCACCATCGTTCCCGTCGGACCGATATCGCCATCGTCCGGACCATACATACCGACGTAATTAGAAAGCGTACGGCTGGCCCGTGATGTATTCAGGTCCGGAGCCGTATCCGACGGGCAGCGGTACGTCTCGACAGAAGACGTTCTGAGTAACTGATTGGCGCCAGCGAAATCATCGACGTCAGTCCGTGCGTCCGCAATTTCGAGAGCGTCGTACAGCGAGCCCTTCTCGACGAAGGGCAGAATATGAGCTCCCCAGGCCCACTTCCCCTGATCGACGAGCGGCGCATTCGCCGGCGGAGTGCCGGGACCACGCCCCAGAACGTAACCAGGAGGAAAGACGCCGTGCGTGTCGTGATAGTTGTGAAGCGCCAGGCCGATCTGCTTGAGGTTGTTCTTGCACGAACTCCGCCGAGCCGCCTCGCGCGCCTGCTGAACCGCAGGGAGCAGCAGCGCGACCAGGACTGCGATGATCGCAATGACGACCAGCAGTTCAATCAGGGTGAACGCAGGGCGGTGCCCGCGGGGCCGCTTGGATAGTCTCATGGTTTTGGAGGCTGATTTCAGCCGTCGCTGAGAGGGATGGCGAGTGTACGGATTCTCGGCCGGGCTCGGAGGCTCGTCGACCTTAGTTCATCTCGAAATCTGGTTCAAGACGATTGTGGAGCGCGGCCTGCGACGCAAACCGAGCGTCGTGGCGGCTCTTTACTCGACATGAGAACATCCGGAACAGCGGTAAGCAAGAAAAAAAACGCACCGGCCGGTGACCGATGCGTTCTCACGTTATTCAGACGAACATGCGCTTCCACGCCGAGAGATCGGAGAACGATCCGCTTCAGAACTCCCCGACGACCTGTCCATCCGACCGATGAGCCAGCCGCTCGAAGGTGCTGTCGATGGTGTTGCTGGCGTCTGGTTTGTGGTCCAGGTTCTCCGAAAGGAAACGAACGGAGCCGTCCATCAGAAGGAATTGAGCTCCCCCTGAATGCATGCTGTTGTAGCCGATGGCGCAGACGTTTTCCGTGGTCTGAGTGGCACCGAAGGTATCCACCTTGTTGATCCCGGTTGCGGTCACGGCCATGACGGCGGATCCCTTGGCGCGGTTCGAAGTCGAATTGAAGTTGTGGTTGCCGTTGGCGTTGCCGGCATTCACTCCGGCCCAGACGCCGGCATCACAACGGGCCTTGCCGTTGTTGATGTTCAGTTCCCAGGCCCGCTCGCCAATCCCGATGGTATTCGAGGTGCCATCGGTGATGTCGCGCATTTTCGTTTTTGTGTTGGCGGCGAACATGCCGTCGCGGTCGGTGTGAGAGGTTGGCGAATCAGGCTGTGTCGGCGTGAGTGCCGTGTTGACGTCTCCATTGTCAGCCATGTAGTTGGCGACATAGTTGGACGTGGAACGGTTGCCCCGGCGGTTGTTCATATCGGGAGCGGGATCTGAAGGGCACCGATACGTGCTGATAATGCTGGTCCCGGCCAGCCCGGAGGGGCCGTCGAAGTCATCGAGGTCGTTATTGCCGTTGGAAACCTCCATGGCGTCATACAACGTGCCCTGTTCAACGAAGGGAAGCAGGTGTGTTGCCCAGCCCCATTTGTTCTCCTGCCCCACTGCTCCAACCCGGTGGATGTACCCCGGCGGGAAGACACGATAGGTCTCGTGATAGTTGTGCAGAGCCAGGCCGATCTGCTTCAGATTGTTCTTGCAGGAGCTCCTTCTGGCGGCTTCCCGAGCCTGCTGGACCGCTGGGAGGAGCAGGGCAACTAGGATCGCAATAATTGCGATCACGACAAGAAGTTCAATCAGCGTGAACCCTCGCCTTGTCTTGAGAATCATCGTGGTGTCCTTTGCAGAATGTGAAAGAATGGAGATCACCAGGCCCCGGCGCGGAATCACGCCGGGAGACACGCCGCCGATGAAAGTTGCGATTGCAGGAAGAGAGTCAATACTCGGACGAGCGGTCGATTTCCAGTAATTTAACGACCGCTGTTTTGGTTGTGTCTGGAAATCTGTACGCTGGGTGCAAATTTTCATGAAATTCGTCGCGTATGGGAAATCGGTCAGCTCTTGAGTAAATTCAAAATTCGACCGCAGGCGTTTGCAGGAGCAAACGCAGCATGGCAAGAGACTGGCGCCGATGCGACTGCAGGAGACGCATGAAAATGCTCCAAACGGAATCTGGGCGGGCTCCAAAGGCAGAGAGAATTTTGCCGAGAGCGAAGGTGGTCTCACCGAAGCAGTGTGGACCAATGGAAAGCAGGTCGCTGGCGAAGCGGAGAATGGGCATCTACCAACAAAAAAAGACCCCAGGAAAAATCCTGAGGTCTTAAGATGCAGAGGTGCGAGCGGGATTCGAACCCGCGAATAATGGATTTGCAATCCATCGCCTTAGGCCACTTGGCTACCGCACCGTTTTCTTCTTAACTCCGTCGTCCCTCTGGGTTTCTGGAGTCAGTCACCGTTGTTAGCGGGACAATATAGTTATCGGAGATCTTCCCTTCCGACACCAGCGATTTCGTCTGGTTCTCTCAAAAAAGTCGACTCGCTTCTCTGGGAGCGGAGGCGGCTTTCAAGGAGGGACGCCGTAACTGACCGGCACGCGTTTTATAGCACAGAGAAGTTGGTCAAGGCAAGCAAACTATTCCGTCATTTGAACAGTCAGATGAGAGCGGCAGAATGCCTCGGTCAGCGGCCATGGAAAATCTTGTCGGACGCGGGTACCATCAGACATTGGATCCCGGCATCGATGGACACGAGCAGCCGGTCGATCCCGCTTTCTGCTCACCGTGGAGCCTGAAAATCGCCTTCATCAGCCTGACCCCGTCATCGAACTGGCGGTCAGGGCTGCCTCTCTTACAGTATCAGGACAACTTATTTCATGATCGATGTCGATTCCACAAACCCTGCTCTGGATGCTGCTGACAACGAACAAACTCTGGTCGACCGTGCTCGCGGAGCTCTGTCGAACTGCAACTGGGTCGTCGGGGAATGCGCGGGGCAGTGGACGGAGAAATATGCGCGTGGTCGGACCGATGCCGACTTCGGAAATCTGATCGGGCTGTCTGCGGACCAGGTCTATCAGCGGCGTCGGGTCTGGGAAACGTTTCACGACGTCCAGGCTGAATATCCCGCTCTGAAATGGTCCCACTTTTATGTCGCACTGAACTGGGATGACGCCCCGGAGTGTCTGTCCTGGGCGCAAGAGAATGAAGCCACCGTGGCGGAGATGCGGGCCTGGCGACGTTCTGTGCATGGCGAAGATCTGACCGCCGAACCCGATCCCAATTCGCTGCAGTTGCTCGACTACAATCCGACGGATGTCCGGCACCCTTCCGAGTTTGCCGGTGTCGCCGGCGGCGGCGAGTCGGATGCACCGTTCGAAGCGACTGGTTCTTATTCCGGCGAGCGTGAGCAGACGCCTTATTCGCCGTATCGCAAGGACGCCCGGGGAGATTTTCAGGGAGCCGAAGGGGAAGAGCATGCGACAGCAGCACGTCCAGCCGCTCCGGCGGAGCAGGATTCTCCCTTGAGAACCGTGAAGCGGGCCCTGAGTTCACTGCGACGGGCTGAGCAGCAGCTTTCAGAGCTGACCGAAGAGGATTACCAGGAGCTCTCTCCGGAAACGATCAATCAACTTTGGGATCTCTACGATGATCTCGGTCGCGCGATCAAGCGACGGGACTAAGTAGCACGAGGGGGCAGCTGATCCCGCGTTTTGCGTTGCCGCGAGGTGATGACTGGTATCTGAGCGGGAACCGTCTATCTTGAGAGATGGAAACTCCTCCATCGACTTTTGCGAGCCGCTCAACCAGAAACGGAATCAGACCGGGAAACGCCGCCATGTCAGGGGAAGAATACAGACAACCGCCAGCAAACGGCTCGCGGAATGAAAAGCCGTCCGCGCTGCAGGTGAATGGCTGGCTTGTTCTGGCGCTGCTGATCTGTGGTGGGGCGTTCGCCATGCGCGAAATCTATCGCGGTCCGCTGCCACTCTTCAGTCCCGACGCGGAGTCACGCCCAGTCACGCCTCGCGGGGATCTCGCGGAAGATGAGAAGACGACGATCGAGATCTTCAATGAGGCCTCGCGGTCGGTCGTGCATGTGATGACCGCTGATGTGGCCATGAATCGCAGCACATTGGCGATTATGGAATCTCCCAAAGGCTCCGGCACCGGTTTCATCTGGGACGATCGGGGTTACATCATCACGAATTATCATGTCGTGCATGAAGCGTCGCGGTTTCGCGTGACCATGGCTGATAATACGTCGCATACCGCGGTGCTGGTCGGGGCGGATCCTTCCCAGGACATCGCCGTGATGCGCATCGACCCGCGACGTCTTCGCCTGGCCCCTTTGAAGCTGGGGAAGTCGTCCGATCTTCAGGTCGGGCAGAAAGTTTTCGCGATCGGAAGCCCGTTCGGACTCGATCAGACGCTCACAGTGGGGGTGATCAGCGGATTGGGCCGGGAGATTCAGGCACTCAATGGCCGGATGATCCGGGACGTGATTCAGACCGACGCCGCGATTAATCCGGGGAACTCTGGCGGACCTCTGCTCGACAGCGCCGGGCTACTGATCGGCATCAACACAGCAATCTACAGTCCGACGGGAACGTCTGCGGGAATTGGCTTCGCGGTTCCGGCGGACATTCTCAATCGCATCGTTCCCCAGCTGATTCGGGATGGCAAAGTTGTCCGGGCGGGGCTGGGGATCTATATCTACGATGATTCCACCGTTCGCCGACGCCTCGAACGGGAAGGGGTTCTCATTCGTGGCGTGGCGCCCGGCAGTGTGGCCGAGCAAGCCGGGCTGCAGGGAACACGATACGATGAGAATGGAGATCTTGTGCTGGGAGACTTGATCGTGCGGATCGATGAAACGCCAATCGCCTCTCAGAACGACCTGTTTGATCTGCTTGATCAGCACGAGATCGGTGAGACCGTCGAAGTTGAGATCGTCCGTGACGGAAAGTCGTTGACCCGAGAGGTCGAACTTCAGCTGATTCAATAAGCGCGGAGAATCGGCCGGCCGACACGCATCCGCATCGGCGCTGGAAGAGAAGTTCTCTCTGGTGCCGAACGTTGCTGCGACCTGGGCCAAATCCAAAGTTCGAGTGCAGGCGTTTGCAGGAGCCAACTCAGCATGACGGGGAATTGGCAACCGTGCGACTGCAGGGGAGGCATGGAGTGCTTTAAAGCGGCAATCCAGCCCGCGAGAACCTGGGCCGTTCGCGGGATGGTGTCGCCGTTCTCTCCGCAGAGGCCTGCGTTTCGAACCGGAACTAGCTCGTCCAGGAACAGTCGGTCAAGCGATCCGTTCTAGCGAGGGAGGCGGTAAAACCCGTCGTTAGCGGTCACGCACTCCTCAGTCGGGGTGTCGTCGACCTGGACGTAAACTTCGCCGTCTTGAACATCGAGAATAGTGACTGTGTAGCCGTCGATCTGAACGGTCTGTCCTACCTCTAATTCGATATGCAGCACTGAATGGCTCCCGATGACAACTTGTCGATAGTGTGTGTGAGAGAGGGATTCAGAGGATCTGAAAGGTAGAGGACAGCGTTTGTCCGCCATCGATCAGTCGAGATTGCGGAGCGGATGGTAGCACCAGCTTTGCGGTTTGACAATTCCAATTCGATGATTGGCGAATCATCGACGAAAGTTATCTGCGGGCAATGCGATCACTCTCCGTGAACGCCTAAAAAACAGGGAGAAACACTCCATTGCGGGCAAACCAACAGTCGTTGAAACGTCTGTTGGTTTGCCGCGTTCGAGAGGGCTTCGAGCGGTTGCTGGAGCCGTTTCCGGGTGGAGCCCTCCCGTCCGCGGGAGGTTCTGCTTGTCGCTGAGAACCTCGTGCGCGGACATCCGGTCGGGCGATGGCTCGAGAGCAATCAAAATTCGACTGCAGGCTTTCGCAGGAGCAGCATGAAAATGTTCTAGCGCTCAATTCCCGGCACCGGGAAGGCGGAAGCGAACTCCCGGATCTCCTGTTGAACATCATTGATGACTTTGTCGTCCTCAACATTCTTCAACACCTTCAGGATCCATTCACCGACTTTCTTCATGTCGTCGGTTCCCATCCCACGGGTGGTCAGGGCAGCGGTCCCGATGCGGATCCCGCTGGGGTCGAGCGGTTTGCGGGGATCGTAAGGAATCATGTTCTTGTTGACCGTGATTCCAGCTCGGTCCAGTGCTTTCTCGGCCACCTTGCCGGTCGTTCCGATGGAAGTCACGTCGGTCAGCATCAGGTGATTGTCGGTCCCGCCGGAAGCGAGCTTCAATCCGCCGGCCATCAGTGTTTCGGCCAGCGTTTTAGCGTTGGCCACGATCTGTTTCGCATAAGTCTTGAAGTTGTCTTCCAGGGCTTCGCCGAAGCAGACAGCTTTGGCGGCCACAACGTGCATCAGTGGCCCACCCTGCAGACCCGGGAAGACAGTCCGGTTGATGTCCTTGGCGTACTCTTCACGACAGAGAATGAATCCGGAACGGGGACCACGCAGTGTCTTGTGCGATGTCGACGTGACAAAGTCGGCGTGCGGGACGGGGCTGTTATGAATGCCGCCGGCGACGAGACCAGAGTAGTGGGCCATGTCGACCATCAGCTTGGCGCCGACTTCTTTAGCGATCTCTCCGAAGCGGGCATGATCGATTTCCCGCGGGTAAGCACTGGCCCCGGCGATGATCATTTTCGGCTTATGCTCGCGGGCCAGCTTGGCGACCTGATCGTAATCGATGCGATGATCCGATTCGCGGACGCCGTAATGAACGGGATTATACAGCGTTCCGGAGAAGTTCAGGTGCATCCCGTGAGTCAGGTGACCGCCGTGAGCGAGGTCCATCGCCAGGAAGGTGTCACCCGGCTGCAGGACGGTCATGAAGACGCCCATATTGGCCTGGGAACCAGCGTGCGGCTGGACGTTGACGTGCTCGGCTCCGAACAGCTTTTTGGCCCGTTCGATGGCCAGGGTTTCCACGTCGTCGACGTATTCGCAGCCACCGTAGTAGCGGCGACCCGGGTAACCTTCGGCGTATTTGTTCGTCAGGACGCTGCCCACAATTTCCTGAATCGCAGCCGAGGTGTAGTTCTCGGAGGCGATCAGCTCCAGCCCGTCTTTCTGGCGTCCCATTTCATGTTCGAGACACTGGAAAACCTGGGAGTCCTGCTGCTGCAGTTTGGAAAATCGAGGGAGATCATTTTCGTGCATCGTGGCGTCCAGAGCGTAAGCGTCTTTGTCAAATGGAGAATGATTGGCGACTCGGAGTTTAATGATTGGGCCGCCGTGCCCGCTCCGCGAAGGATGCCATCGGGAGCGATCTTCAAATCTTAGCGAAACGGGCAGGAAATCGAAACTTGCTTGCCTTATACTAGGGGCGTCAATGAAAAGACTCCACTCTGCAGATTGTCGCAGGGCAAACGTCCACTTCTAAAAACCCTCAGTTGCCGCCGGGCACCTTACGCATGGCTGATTCCGCGGAAAAGATAACGAGCGAAAGCGGGATCTCTACGGACCCCGTGCGTTCCGAACTTGCCGCCCTCAGCGAGCATCAGCCTCAGGCTCTCACCGGAGAAACAGTCACATTCACCGGCACGCTCGCCTCGATGACGCACGAACAGGCGTCGGCCCAGGTGGTTGCCCACGGGGGGCAGGCCGTGCCGCACATGTCGCGGCAGGTGACGCTGCTCGTGGTCGGTGAAGAAGGTTGGCCGCTTGAGGCCGACGGTCGCCCATCGGTTAAACTGCAACAGGCAGAGGCGCTGATCCTTGAAGCGCATCCGCTGCGAATTATCTCGGAGTCGGACTGGCTGCAGATTATCCAGCTCTCGGTGGAGAACCCCGAGGTCAAGCGGCTCTACACGCCCGCCATGCTGAGCCAACTGCTCAAGCTGCCTGTGCATCTCATTCGCAGTTGGGAACGGGCAGGACTGATTCGAGCCGAGAAGCGGGTTTTTCGGTTGCCCTATTTCTCGTATCAGGAAGTGACGACGGCCCGCCGCCTTTCGGAGCTGATGCAGGCCGGGGCGACTCAGCAGCAGCTGGCTCGCAGTCTGAGACTTGTTCAGAAATACGTTGGCGAGCCCGGCCGGGCCTTCGAACAGCTTGAAATGCTTTCCGACCATCGCAGTCTGGTGGTCCGGGATCAGAAAGGGTACTTCGATCCCCAGTCGCGTCAGCGGCTGTTTTCTTTCTCTGCGTCTCCGAAAACAGATGAAGAGCAGGATGGAGCTACTCTGGCGGCTGAAGAAGAATCCGATGCGGAAGATCATCGCTTTCTCAGATTCGAAATGCCCCCGAACACAGCAGTCAGTTCAACCGATTGGATGGTCGAAGGCTGCCGACGAGCCGAAGTCGCCGACACTTCAGGAGCGATTCGCTGCTTCCGTCGAGCATTGCGTGCCCGCCCCGAAGACGCCGAAGCCCATTTCTATCTGGCCGATTCACTTTATCGACTCGGGAAACAGGAAGCTTCGCTGGAGCGGTATCTCTGTGCGATCGAGCACGATCCGGAGTACCTCGAAGCCTGGACGCAGATTGGTTGCCTCTACGCCGAATTGCGAAAGTGGTCGGAAGCCATCGAGGCCTTCGACGCCGCGATCGAAATCCATCCGACCTTTGCCGAAGCTCACCTGCACAAGGCCGAAACGCTCTACCAGATGCATCAGCCGGAGGATGCCATCCGCCATTGGCAACTCTATCTGCAGAATGACGACCGGGGCCCGTGGGTCGAACTTGCCTACCAGCGCCTCGAACAATTCGGCGTGCCGATCAGCGGCGAGTGATTCGTAAGGCCGGTTTCCGAACCGGCTTTACCTTCAGGCGGCTCGGTTTGTCACCACGTTGCGGGGCGTTGTCGCCGGGAGTTGATGTTTGCGGAGGACTTCCAGGCGGACGCGGCGGAAGACGTTCTGCATGTGCATTGCATCGCGGAATCGGCCGCGGGGACGCGGGTCGATCGAGCGTTCAAGAAACTCGACGAAGCCCGACGTGACCCGTTTGCGGACCCGGGCGATACCGGGAGCCGGCCAGTCGTACGGGTATTCCGGCCAGACGCCGCTCACCATCCGGTAAATGATCAGCCCCAGCGAAAAGACATCCGAGCGGAATGACGGTTTTCCCATCGCCTGTTCGGGGGCCATATAGCCGATTGTACCAGTGCCGGCTCCACGAACGGTCTTCTGCGCAATCTTTGCGATGCCGAAGTCGGTCAGCTTCAACACGTTCCCGGGGAACATGAGCATGTTTTCCGGCTTGATATCGCAGTGAATAATCTTCTGCGAATGGGCATAGGCCGACGCTTCGAGCATCTGGGAAGTCAGGTCGAGAATCGTCGCGATCGACATTCGGCTGCGCAGGCGTTCGGACAGCGTCTTTTCGCCCAGCGGGTAGACGATGACGAACTGATCATCGATGAAGCTGGCATCTTTGAGAGCTAGGATGTTCGGATGGCTGAGCCGGCTCAGCATGCGGACTTCGCGGCGGAAGTCGTTCAGGCTCTGGTCGTTGACATATCCCGGATGCGGAGCCTTGAGGGCGACGCGAATCCCTTCGATCGTATCAAAAGCCTGATAGACCGAAGCGAAGCCGCCTTCAGCCAGCTTTCGCTCGATGCGATATTTTCCCAGCAGTTGTCGAGTTCTCAGCGTGGCGATGACATTGCTCCCAGTCAGAGTTCGTCAGAAGATTGCCGAGCCCCAGGGCGTCAACCAATCATCTCAGACGTTGAGCCGATCGTTCCTCCCGTCGCAAAGATGCCTGGCAACGATGCTGCGGAGTGTGCGCAAGGAATCGGCGGATTCGTCTCTGATGATTTATCGGACGAAGCGGAAAAGTCGCCTTAATGGAATCCGGGCCCGCGTTTGACACATTCGCTAAACGAGCGACATAATGAGTCGCTGATTCGTCCTGGCGAATTGGGGCTGATTTTGCGGCTTCGGCAAGCTGTTACCGAGTCTGTCGAACGTGCCGGTCAGACCTGGAATCCAGACGTTTCTGAACGGTAGAGGTGATTTCCGCGGAAGATTTTCATCGTTCGCGGAACGACTCTCGGTGAGAATACCCCACCAGACGCACATCAAACTCCCAGCGCGGACACGTCATTCCATTGCGTCCGTGTGTCGTCCATGAGGATCAAAAGTCGTGAAACTATACGCACTCATTTTCACAACTGCATTGCTGTTTTCAACGACATTGCAGGCTGCTCCCCCAAATATCGTCATGATTATTTCTGACGATCAGGCCTGGGGCGACTACAGCTTCATGGGCCACGAGCACATTCGGACTCCCAACCTCGACACGCTGGCCGCAAATTCGCTGACTTTCACCCGCGGCTACGTGCCCGACAGTCTCTGTCGGCCGTCTCTGGTGACGATGATCACCGGCTTGTATCCGCATCAGCACGGCGTTGTCGGTAACGATCCTCCCCCGCCGGCGGAACTGGCCGACAAGCCCAAGAGAGTCCAGTTTTCCTCACCGGAATATCTTGCCATTCGCAACGAATACCTTAAGCACATCGACGACGATCCCAAGCTGCCCGAGATTCTCAAGGAAAAGGGATACGTGAGTCATCAGTCGGGAAAATGGTGGGAAGGCCACTACACTCGCGGCGGCTTCACGCACGGCATGACCCACGGTGATCGTACCAAGGGAGGCCGTCATGGCGATGAGGGCCTGAAGATCGGTCGGCAGGGCAATAAAGAGGTCGAAGACTTCATCGATATGGCGGTCGAACAGGAGAAGCCATTCTTCGTCTGGTACGCTCCGTTCCTGCCCCACACGCCCCACAATCCGCCGGAGCGAATTCTGCAGAAGTACCGTTCCAAGACCCCGCACGAATCGATCGCCAAGTACTGGGCAATGTGCGAATGGTTCGACGAATGCTGCGGCGAGCTGATCAACTACGTCGATGGGAAGGGCCTGGCCGACGAGACGATCTTCGTGTACGTCACCGACAACGGCTGGATCACCGAAGAGGACTCGAGCCGTTACGCCCCGCGTTCCAAGCGGTCTCAGTACGAAGGCGGAACCCGGACGCCGATCATGATCCGCTGGTCGGGCCACGTGACGCCCGACATGAACGAAACCGATCTGGCCAGCTCCATCGATCTGGTGCCGACGCTGCTGCATGCCGTGGGGCTTGAAGATCAGATCACTCCCGAGATGCAGGGCATCAATCTGCTCGATGCGGATGCCGTGACGGCTCGCAAGCAGATTTATGGCGAGATCCTGAAACACGACATTCAGCACATGACCGACCCGGTCGCCTCTCTCCGCTTCCGCTGGATCATTGAAGGGGACTGGAAGCTGATCGTTCCTCACGACGGCCGCGAACCAGACGCCGATGTCGAACTGTTCAACCTTGCAGAAGATCCGCACGAGAATAAGGATCTGGCCGACAAGAAACCACAGCTGGTCGAACGGCTCACCAAAGAGCTCAACGACTGGTGGTCGGTCGAATAGGGGACGACGGGAATCGAGGGCCATGCCCACGCACGTGTGGGCGGGCTCAGTTCCTGCAAAGTGCTCAGTTCATGAACGAGAGAGTAACCCGGCCGACATCTGGCCGGGTCGCGGCTTCTGGACGCCGCTGGCGTTGGTCACTTCCCCTCTATTTTCTGCAAAACTCCCGCCGGGTCTTTTCGTGGCTGGGGCTTTGAATATGATTACGACGCCTGCAACCGCTGTTGCCGGCCCGTGTCGCCGCTTCTCCCGGCAACGTCTCGCAGACGTCGAATGACCACGGTTTGTTTCTCTTGAGCGAACTGGTTTTCAGTCGCTTCCCGGTTCATGAGTTTGCTGATGAAAAACAAGAACGCCCGTTCCTTCAACGCCGCCGCTCTGCAGATGTCCTGCAGCGATGACAAGCAGGCCAACATCGATAAAGCCGAGCAGCAGATCCGCGAAGCCGCCGCTGCCGGGGCGAACCTCGTCTGTCTGCAGGAGCTGTTTCACGGGCTCTATCCGTGTCAGTCGGAAGACCACGATCGCTTCGACGAAGCCGAGCCGATTCCGGGGCCAATCACTGACCACATGCAGGGCCTGGCGAAGGAACTCGGTATCGTCCTGGTCGTTTCGATGTTCGAACGCCGGGCGGCTGGCCTCTATCACAACACGGCTGTCGTTTTCGATGTCGATGGTCGCCAGTGCGGCATTTACCGGAAGATGCACATTCCGGATGACCCGCTGTATTACGAGAAGTTCTACTTCACGCCGGGCGATCTCGGCTTCCGCAGTTTCGAAACGAGTCTCGGTCGCGTGGGCGTCTGCGTCTGCTGGGATCAATGGTTTCCCGAAGCGGCTCGCATGACGGCTCTGACCGGAGCCGAAGTGCTCGTTTACCCGACCGCGATCGGCTGGCATCCCAGCGAGAAGGAAGAGTTCGGAGCCAGCCAGTACTCGGCGTGGCAGACGATGATGCGGTCGCATTCAATCGCCAACGGCATTCATGTCGTCGCTCCCAACCGCGTCGGGATGGAAGGGGAGATTCAGTTCTGGGGCGGCTCGTTCATCAGCGACCCGTACGGCAACGTCCTCTGCCAGGCGGCTCACGACAAAGAACAGATTCTGTACGCTGATCTCGATCTGTCCCTTATGAACACGGCTCGCACGCACTGGCCGTTCCTGCGGGATCGGCGGATCGATGCCTACGCCGGACTCTGCAAACGCTTCATCGACGAGACAACCAATGGCTGAGCCGATGACGCCTGCTGAACTCGGATACCGCTGGCCGGCCGAATGGGAGCCGCACGCCGGAACGTGGCTTTCGTGGGCTCATAACCAGGATTCGTGGCCCGGAAAGTTTGAACCGGTTCCCGCCATCTTTGCCGAGTTTGCTCGACAGGTCGCGCGGTTCGAGCCAGTCAACATTCTGGCGACGGGCGATGTGCTCAGGCAGGCTCGCGAACTCCTCGACGGGGTTGAGAACATCCATTTTCACGACGTCCCGACGAATGACTGCTGGATTCGTGATCACGGTCCGTGGGTTCTGACGCACCCGGAACGGGGCTCGCTGCTCGTCGACTGGGAATACAACGCCTGGGGCGGGAAGTATCCTCCGTTCGATTCCGATAACGCTGTTCCGGACAGGATCGCCCGCATTCTCGATCTGCCCACCATTAAGCCCGGGTTGATCATGGAAGGGGGAAGCGTCGAGAACAACGGGGGAGGGACTCTGCTCGTGACGAGCCAGTGTCTGCTCAACCCGAACCGCAATGCAGACAGCAGCCGGGAGGAAATCGAAGACGCTCTCTGCGAGATGACCGGAGCGGAACAGGTCCTGTGGCTGTTCGACGCCGACGATGAATCGCTGTCCGGCGACGACACCGACGCCCACATCGACCAGCTGGCCCGCTTTGTCTCGCCGACGAAGATCCTGGCCATGTGGACCGACGACGAAAACGATCCGAATTCTCCGCTGCTCAAACAGATGCACGAGCAGCTGGCTGGTTTTCGTGATCTGGAAGACCGTCCCTTCGAGATCGTCAAACTCCCGCTGCCCGAACCGGTGATCTACGACAACCAGCAACTCCCTGCGTCCTACGCCAACTTTTACATCGCCAACGGCGTCGTGATCGTTCCGACCTTCCGCTGCGAACAGGACCAGACCGCTCTGCGAATCATCAGCGAAGCCTTCCCCGACCGCGAGATCATCGGCATCGATGCCGTGGATTTGGTCTGGGGACTGGGAGCATTCCACTGCGCCAGCATGCAACAAACCGCCGGGTAGAAGCAGACGACGGGTGCCATGCCCACGCTCGCGTGGGCATGCTTCAGCAGAACGTGGACGTGTGCCAGTGGCTCCGCCAGTGCTTTTTGAAGCCGACTCTCAGTGGAGCCTCGGGCCCTGAAGGCCTCCGACATGATTACCGGACGCTGCTGAGGCGGTCGCGGAGGTCGGAGGGGAGGGAACCCAGCGAGATGCGGGCTTTGGCCAGTTGGTTGACGACCCGGCGGTCGAGCGTTGTTCGTATGTCGGTTGCCGGATCCGGATCGGGTTCCTTGTTCTTCAAATCGGCGTGCCAGTCTTCGAGGACGGACACCGTGACGGCGTCCGGCACCCCATGCAGGGCGTAAACGACTTCTTCCATGATGGAGCGTTGGGCGTCGGTGTGTTCGGTGTAGATCGCGGCGATTTCGCGGAGCAGGTAGGCCCGATGCTGACGCCAGTCGGTGACCAGAGGTTCGGCTGCGTTTGTTGGTTTACCGTTCTGCCACTGCTCGGCGACCTGGCGGACGACGCCCGGCATGCCGGAACTCAGCTTTTCTACCAGTTCCGGGCGGTCCTTCGGATCGGTGCTCTGCAGAGTCTCGTAAACGATTTGCTGCAGTTCCGGACTGAAAAGGCCGGGGATCTTCTTTACCAGGTCGTTGATGGAGTTATCGACAACCGTTTCGCCAAACGGGCTCTTGCTCGCATTGCCGCCGGAGCTGATCGGGGAAACATTGTGCCCATCGTCATCGTCGTGATCATGATCGTGTCCGTCATGATCGCCATGAACGTCGAACAGGTCCGGGCCTTCTTCAACCTGGTGATGTCGACGATGTTCGGCCATCGTTTCCCGGTCGAAGCCGTCCATGTAGGGTTCAAGCAGAGCTTCGAGTTCAGCGGGCATGACGGGCTGGATTTGCTCGAAGAGAACGGCGGAGGCATAGCCGGAATTCGAGTGAATCACCAGTTCGCGGGACTGCTCCGACAGCGTGAACAGAAAGAACGTGGCGATCAGACAGATGACGGCTCCTTTGATCCCGCCAAAAATGGCGCCCAGGTGCCGGTCGTAGTCTTCGAACTTGGCTTTCTCCAGGCCGGCCTGAATGGATCGGGCGATGGCGAAGGCGAAGAAGGAGCCGACCACATAGAGTCCGAGAATGGCTACCCAGCGGCTGAGAGGAGGCTCCAGTCCGGTCAGCGGAGCCACGGCAATGGAGACCGTTTCAGCGAAAATGAAACAGAGAACGATCCCGGCGATCGACGCCAGTTGCCACACGAAACCCTTTGCCATTCCTCGCCAGACCGAGAGCGCGAGAATGACCAGGCAAACGATATCGTACCACATCAGCAGCATCCTTGCAGAAGAAGTGTTCAGCCCGAACGGATTGTCGCGAGAGTATAAACGTGTCCAATTTTCACGAAAAGGCGAGTTTCTTCCTCACGAAACCCGGCGGTTCGCTTACAGGTCCGGATTGAACGTTCGTCGCTGCGGCGTGTTGGAGGGCGTGGCTGGGGCAGTCTGGGTATTGGCCTGTGTGGCAGGCATTACGACCGTGCTGTCGAGAAGGACCTGGCTGCTCTCGGTGATCAACTCGTCGTCGCTCTGGAACGGACCGGCGACATAGGAGCGGGAGTCGCCAATTGCTCCCAGGAGTTCCACTTCAATGTCTCGGACCAGATTGTCTCTCAGGACTTGAACGAGGCGCGTCCCTGTCTCTGAGTTCTTCAGAGCCGTATTCGGAATCTCAATCACGGACTGACGCGGGACAATTGACGAGTAGACGGTCTGACCATCTTCGAAGCGGCGATCCTTGTTATCGATCACGACAACGGCAATAGCGGCCGTATCGATCAGCTGGCGAAGCGACTGCCATTCGTTGGTCAGCGGCAAAACGGTCTGCACGGTGCCCTTGGCCACCCCGTTGTCGAGCTGGACTTCCAGTGTATCTCCCTGTTTGACCTTCTGGCGATCGACCGGAATGCGGGCACTGAGTTCCGTCGAGTCCCGAAGTACCATCAGCAGGTCGCCCTCGTTAACGAAGGTCCCCACAGTCACGGCGATGTTCAGGATTTCCCCCGCGAATGGTGCCCGAATTGAGGTGTTGTCATGGTTGAGCTGGGCCAGATCGAGATCAGCTTCCGCGACATCGAGCTCTGCTTCAGCCAGATCGAGATTGGCCTGAGCTTGTGGACCCGTTTGCCCCCGCGCCAGGTCACGACGGATCGTCGCGACTTTG
The DNA here is from genome assembly GCF_022267515.1 of Rubinisphaera margarita. NCBI lineage: Bacteria > Pseudomonadati > Planctomycetota > Planctomycetia > Planctomycetales > Planctomycetaceae > Rubinisphaera > Rubinisphaera margarita. The sequence goes on from NZ_JAKFGB010000005.1 coordinate 281,446, forward strand.
AGATTGGCTTTGGCCCGGTCTAGCTGTTTAATCGCTTTGGCCGACTCGATTCGCAAGACTTCTTCCTGCCCGCTGACCTTTCCTCCCGGCTGAACACGAATGTTCTGCACGATGCCCTCGTTGAGCGATCGGATATCGAGCTGACGGGTGGGCGCGAGGCTGATTGGGACGCGAAACTTGTCTGGGGAAATTGGATGGATCGCTTCCCGCTTGATGATCAACTGAGTTGCGGCTGGTTGAGCGTTCGGATCGGGCCGCTGCGCGTGAAGGTCCGGGGCGTTCGCGCAGAACAATCCCAGAGTGCAAAGTGTCACGAACAGAGCAGAACGCAAACGCTTGGACAGAAACAACATCAATAACTCTCCGGATGATAAACTCACCAGGTCAGGCGACCGAGAAAGTGAAAGAGTAGTCAGAAGATCATCGCCAGAAAACAGTTTGGCAAATCTTAACAGAATTTCCATGTCATGCGATGTTTCCAATCGGATTGGACGGAAATCCACTTTGATTCGACGGGCCTCTTGTCTCCCACTTCTGACTCAGCCGAGTTCGGTTCTCAACGCCTGGAGCAGTCGGTCGATCTCCTCCTGCGAATTATACAGATGGCAAGAGACCCGAATGTTCATGCGATGATTCCATTTGATGATCGGAATCTCAATTCGATGCTTCTTCCAGAGATTCTCCTGCAGAGGATGGGGTTTGCCGGTCCACGAATCCGGAACTTCGACAGTTTCGGGAAGCGGCACGGTGACCATGGAGCCATACCAGTCGATCGAATCGGTGGAGAGGGGAGCGGTTTCCAGCTGATCGAGAAGTTGCTGACGCGCTCGGGCGGCCAGTTCATGAGTTTCGTGGCGAAAGCGGTCGATGCCGAATTCCTGCAGGAAATCGAGAGCAGCAGAGATACTGAGAAAGGGAGCCGGGTCATCGGTGCCGAGCCAGAGGTATTCATCCTGCCACGTCCGCGGGCGTCCGTAGGGAGTGCCGCCCCAGCTGACAATCGGCGGATCAAGTTTGTGCTGCCAGCGCGGATGCACGTACAGAAACCCGCTGCCAAAACCGGCCGACAGCCATTTGTGACAGCTCACCGTGTAGAAGTCGCAGCCGAGCTGCTGCAGTCGCAGGGGACGCATTGCAATGGCATGCGGTCCATCGATGACGACGGGAATCTTTTCTTTGCGAGCGCGGCGGCAGATCTGCTCCACCGGCAGAACCAGAGCCGTCGACGAGGTCACATGGCTGACGACGATGAGCCGCGTTCGTTCGGTGACGCGGCTGAAGATCGCCTCGACAATCGTGTCGGCGTCCTGAAAAACGGCGGGCAGTGAGGCGATGGTGATCTTCGCTCCAGCGGCGGCTGTCCGTTTTTGCCAGAGTCGCTGCACGGCTCCATACTCGTGGTCGGTCAGCAGGATCTCGTCGTTCTCAGCGAGTGGCAGCGAATTGGCGACGATGTTCATGCCGACGGTCGCATTGCGAACCGGGACAAGATCGGTTGCTCGCGCTCCGACGAACTCGGCGAGCTGCTGCAGCGTGTTGTCGATGCATGTTTCCCGCTCGCGAACGAGAAAATTCATTGGGTTGGCTTCGAGCTTCTGCATCCACTCACGTTGAGCCTGCTGGACGGGAAGTGGAGAGGGGCCGAACGATCCGTGGTTGAGATACGTGATGTTCGGGTCGAGAGTCCAGAGTGATTTCATAGCGGGCCGAGCAGAGTGGGGGAGTGAAACATGATCAGAGCGTTCTGAGCATTTTCGTTCCCCGCGGCGGTCAGCGTCAAACGCACGACCGTTTCCAGATCGGTTACGGACGAAACTCGACCGTGCCCTGATAGCGGTATTCGGAATCGAGGCTGTTCCCGCTCCGCAGATGGACGCGGTTGATGCGGAAGCTGGAGTTGACCGTAAAGCCGGGGTAGTTGAACTTCGTCGGCAGTCGATAGGCCGACCGGTAGTAGGGCTCCGGCGTGATGGCGGCTGTCTTTGGCGTCAACTCATGGCTGTAGTACGATCGCTGGAACGCCCAGTTCTCCGCCTGTGCGGACGCGGAGCAGAGAAGAATCAGAATGATCGCCAGTACAACAGCCTGGGGCGTGAGTGATTGGCGGTTAGAGTCTCTCATCGTTCGTCACCGTTTAGATTCCATCGGCCCCGAGTTGATGTTGCCGAGTTGCAACATCGAGGCGGCCGATGTTGCGAGTCCGCATCAAATCAGGCGGAAACTCGCAGGAACAGGTACGAAAGAGAGATAAAGCAACGGCAATGCCGATCGTCGGCAAATGTTCGCCAGTGGGTGTGCCAGAGGGAAAGGCGGCGATAACGCCTTCAAGGGTGGCCCGGCCGCTGTCGGCCGGGTCGCGCGGGATGCGGGATTTAAGACTCAAAGAGTTTTGAACAGATGACGCAACAACCTGTCCACTTCAAGTTGCGAGGCGAATCATGTCCCTTCGCCCCCTTCAGGGGGAGAAGGTGCCCGAAGGGCGGATGAGGGGGCGGTCAACCAGCGATACTCCATACAAATGAGAATCAACGGCCCGTGGAGCATGTCACCCGCATTCCCCCCCCTCACCCTAACCCTCTCCCCCCCCCGAGGGGGCGAGGGAACTTGCTTACTGGTGCTTCCCCTCAGAGTCGTTCATTGAAAACCCTCTGACCAATAGACCCCGCGTTCCCAGCGACAAGAAGCTGAGCCATCATCGTAGTTTGCTCCTCAGGCCGAACGGTGTCTCCAATGCCGCGCACAAGACGCACCCTACTCGGCACGATTTGCAAACCTACGGCAAAAGCCCGGTGGTTTCGTCGTAGCCGCACATCAGGTTGAAGTTCTGCACGGCGACGCCGGAGGCTCCCTTGATCAGGTTGTCGAGCACGGAAAAGACCTGAACGACGCCGCGGGAGGCTCGTACGGTGATGTCACAGAAGTTGGTGTAAGTGACATCCTTCGTCCGGGGCAGGTTCTCCGTGATGCGGACGAAGGGCTGATCGGCGTAGAACGAGCGGAAGACTTCCAGCAGATCGGCTTCCGAAGCCTCGGTGGCGGCTCGGGCGTAGATCGAGCATTGCAAGCCGCGATCCATCGGGATCAGGTGCGGCGTGAAGACGACTTCAACCTCTTTACCGCTGACGTCTGACAGGACCTGATCGATCTCGGGCGTGTGTCGATGGTTGCCGACGGAGTAAGCCATCACGCTCTCGTTACATTCCGGAAAGAGCGTGGTCATCTTCGGCGTACGGCCCGCACCGGAGACGCCGCTTTTCCCATCGATGCAGATCCCGCCCGGTTCGATCAATCCTTCGCAGAGCAGGGGAGCGAGGCCCAGAATCGACGTGCTGGTGTAACAGCCGGGATTGGCAATGAGATCGTGGCCGGCAATCTGACTGCGATAGAGTTCCGGCAAGCCGTAAACACAGGTGCCGAGGCGAGTGGGGTCCGTGTGCACATGTCCGTACCACTGCTCATACACCTGAGGATCGATGAGGCGATAGTCTGCACTCAAATCGACGACTTTGACTCCTTCTGCCAGGAGACTCGGAATCGCTTCCATGCTGGCTGTGTGCGGCAGGCAGGTGAACGCAACATCCGCTTTCTGAGCAACTTCGCGGGCGTCGAGCAGCGTGCAGGCCAGATCAATCCGGCTTCTGAGCGACGGATGAATATCGCTGAGCCTGGGAGCATCCGTCTGTCGGGTCGTGGCGACCGTAATTTCGACGTTGGGATGTCTGAGCAGGATGAGAATCAGCTCGAGAGCGGTGTAACCGGTGGCGCCGATGACGGCGACGCGGGTTTTGGAGGCGGACGAAGGCATTCGCGAAACTTTGCACGCAGGAGGGTCAACTGTCTGTTTAGTCGGGGCTCGACTCTATGTCAGACACGCCGGCGTTGCAAGCCGTTCGCCTTTTCCCAGCTGCTCAGGACTTCATCCGTGCGCTGTTGACCTTTTGCCGCATCATTTCGTGGGTCCGAGCCGCCTCGGCTTCGGTCAGCAGCGACTCACAGCGCGTCTCAAAATTCGGCGAAATGTGCCAGCGGGAGAGGACGTCGAACATCGCCTCGGCCCGAGCGGTGTCGAAGCCAAATTTCTCTTTGAGACGATCGGCTTCTTCAGGCGGCAGATCGGAGAACTGACCGATGAGCAGAAAATCACCGTCGTTGGAGAGCTTCAGGTGCATGCTTCGCAGTTCGGTCGCCAGAGCCTGGTTCACTTCGGCCTCGGCTTCAAGCGGGCCTCGAGCGAGCATCCGCTTCACAACATCCGGCTCTTCTTCGCAAACGCGGGCGGCCAGCTCGCAGGCGGAGTAAACCACGGCTTCATCGACGAGCGTCGCCTCGAAGGTATCGGGGCTGACATGCTTCCACCAGGTGGTCGCCAGGATATCCATTTGGATATGCGGCGGGACCGCCTTGAGAAACGGGACCTCGGTCAGGTAGCCGAAGCCGGTATCTTCCAGCGAGTCGAATTGCAGAGTCCAGGAAACACGTTCCATCGTATCAAGCATCGCCACGCGGAAAGCGATGTAGCTGAGGAACGTCTGCGGCAGGGTGTCTTTTGCGATGGTGATCATGCTGCGCATCGTCCCCTCGCGCTCGGGCAGTCGCAAGAGCGAACTTGAGGATATTTGGAGAAAACGTTGTCGTCTTTCGTCAACGGATCGAACCATTCCCCAGAATGTTAATCTCGATGTATTTTGCCTGAATTACGCCTGCGATTCAGGTTGCCAACCGGGGAATTGTTGGAATCCCGAGGAGAGCGAAGGCGATGCGAAAAGGGGCTCTGAACATGCCTGCAGTGGCGTTGCAAAAGTAGACGGCACAGACGTTCCTGTCTGTGCGTGAATGGACGTTCCTTATTCCGCGGCTGCGTTTTCTGTCCACAGACAGGAATGTCTGTGCCACTGACTGAGGGTGACGAAAACGGTTAGGGGGCGATTGAATGCACTCTCACGGCAGGCGAGAGTCTACCCTACTACTGTTGACCAGCTTCGAGGGGCTCAGTTGCCTTCCTGGATGCGGTTGACGTCGCCGTCGATGGCGACAAGAAGCGCGCCGATTTTTTCGTAGAGGCGTTCAGAAAAGCGGTTGTCGTCGATGATCTCGGCGGCCTGCTGGCGGACGGTCATGTCGGTCAGCGATTCCGGGTCGCTGCCGGCTTCCTGGAGCTTGCGGCTGAGGTTGCGGGTTTTGGGGATGAAGCCGTTGTCGAGGTGGTCGATCAGTTCCCGCATCAGCCGATCGGCTTCGCTCAACTTTTCGCGAAGCGTCATTTTCTCGATGGAATCGTTCATCGTCACTCTCACGAAAAGAATAAGGGGCCGCCGCCAGGTGGACAGTAGCAGCTTCGAAGGATTCTGCGAAGACAGGACCGCTTCGATTCACTCATTCTTTATGATGAATCGAGCAAAAGCCATCTGTCAAATCCTTACCCGATGATTTCCCGTTTTCGAGAAACGTAATCCCAGACGACGAATCGATCGAGATCGTCGCCAGCCGTGAAAATCACGCGGCCTTTGGTCGTCTCGGCCAGCTTGCGGGCAAAGTGGATATCCTCTTCCGTCTGCGACCAGCTCGGCACAAGGAAGATATTGATCGTGATTCCCTCCCGCTGGCAGAGCATCGCTTCGCGGAACGTGAACTCTTCGGTTCGTTCGTGCGGAGGGTACAGCAGGTACAGCCAGCTCTCTTCAAAGTGTGCGGTCGGGAGGCCGTCGGTGATGACGATTACCTGCCGGTTCGGCGTGTCCTGCGTGGCGAGAAACCGTCGAGCAGTCTGCAGCCCGTGTTGAATGTTGGTGAAGTGCGGCGGGATCATCGGCTCGCTGACATCGGTCCGGCTCATGTCGACTTTCAGCTGGACGACCGGATCGGAGATCGTGACTGGCTTTGGAAGCAGATTGATGATCTCTCCCCGCGGCACGGGCTTGGCGAAGGACGCCATCTCGACGAATTGCAGATAGTCTCCCGGATATTCCTTGCGGATGAGACCATCGAGAGCGAGCGCCATTCGCTTCACGTTGACGTACTGTCCGTTGTAGCGCGTGGAGCCAGAGAGGTCCATCACGACCACGGTGGCGCACTTGGGGCTGTTCCGGGTGCGGTGCACTTCGATGTCGTCGTTGCGGAACTTCAGCGGCTGCGAGGAAGCATCGCGGAGCAGCATATTGATGATCGACTGCGGCATGTCCATATGCGTGAGCGAATCGCCGAATTCGTACGTCTTGGTCTGCTGCATTTCGACAGAGCCTTCGCCGATGATCGGCCCCTGATGCCGCCCGGTCCGCGAAGCCTGCAGCTGCGAGAAGATGCGTGAGAGCAGCTTGCCCTGAAAGATGCGGTACGCTTCCGGCGTGAGCTGAAAGGCTCCGTTCGCATCGAGATCGAGCCCCTGCCGCTCGGCCATTTCACGGAGATAATCTTCGACCTGCTGCTGCAGTTTCTGCAGTTCTTCCATCTGAGCGGAGTCGGCGAACTCCTGCAGTTCCTCCATGTCGATCACGCCGATCGTGGCGTTCTCCATCGCTTCCTGCACCTGATCGAGCAGCTCGTCGATCTTCTCCAGCAGCTCTTTGATTTCGAGAGCTTCGGGGATCGTCATCGATTCTCGTCCGGTGAACTCGTACTTCGCGGCGAGTTCGTCGACCTGATACTTATCACCCATGACCTGCATCACCTGCAGTAAATGATGCGCGAACGGGCTGTGGTCATCGTCGTTGGCGTACCAGAGTCGTTCGAGATCGTAAATCTGTTCGTGATGAATCGCCTGACGGTAGCGATCGGCCAGCTTCTTCGGTGGCTTCATCTCGCGGCTCTTCTGCACGAGCTGTTTCGCGGCGAGATCCTGGACGGTGTCGGTTTCGTATTTCTCAAGGATCTTGCGTTTGCGTTCTTCGAGCATCGCGCGAACCGCATCCAGACTCGGGCCGAATCCCTGGATCTGGCTCGGATCGATCTTCACCGCTTTGGCGAGCTCAGCCGGGGTCAACTTCCGGAACTTGCCGAACATCAGTGAGTGTTCAAAGGCCGAAGAGACCATGTCGGGAGGCGGCTGCGTCGGGCTGGGAAGATTGACGGGATCGTATTTCTGGTAGGTATGAATCACGCCGCCGTGCGATTTTGGAGAAGGCATTCCAGGCAACTCTCTTTCCAGATCTCGGTTCCCGTACATCATGTCGAACGCTTAGATGGTCGCGAGCCGGGCTGCCCCATTTGTGCTCGCGGTCCTTCTGGTCGTATTATAGGCGAAACCCGTCAGCGTCTACTGGAGGAACTTTGAAACATGCGATCGACACCCCGACTGCTCACTTGGGCCGCCCTTCTGGCTTTTGCCATTCCGACCGCTCTCACAGCCGCTGAACCGGCTGGAGGCTGGAAGCCTTCGTCGGAACTTGGCGAGAAGCTTTCGAAACGTTCGACCGACCGGAATGGGGGACGGACATTTATCGGCAGTGAAGAGCAGGTCCCCGATTACACGCTGCCCGAGGTGCTCGAAACCAGAGACGGCGAGGACGTTGAAACCGAAAAGGAGTGGAAGAACGTTCGTCGCCCCGAGGTGCTTGAGCTGTTCCGCAAGCACGTTTACGGCCGGGCTCCCGTGGGGCGTCCCGAGAACATGACGTTCGACGTTTACGACGTTGATCGCACCGCGATGGACGGCACGGCGACGCGGAAGCGGGTGAAGATTACCTTCCAGAATCGTGGCAAATCGCTTTCGGTGAACGTCGTGATCTTCGTGCCGAATGATCGTCAGGGGCCGGCTCCCGCCTTCCTGCTGATCTGCAATCGCGACAGGGAGAACATCGATCCCACGCGAAAGAACAAAGTGGAATACTGGCCGGCCGAGGAGATCGTTGCCCGCGGATACGCCGCGGTCGCCTTCTTCAATGGCGAGGTCGATCCCGACAACTTCGATGAGTTCAAGAACGGAATCCACGGACTCTACGACAATCCGAACGGAAGGCAGGACGATTCCTGGGCCACTCTGGCGGCCTGGGCATGGGGAGCGAGCCGTGTGCTCGATTATCTGGAGACCGATGATTCGATCGACGCGAAGCACGTCGGCGTGGTCGGTCACTCACGCGGTGGTAAAACGTCTCTCTGGGCGGGAGCATCGGACGAGCGGTTCGCGATGGTTGTTTCCAACAACTCCGGTTGTGGCGGCGCAGCTCTTTCCATGCGACAGTTCGGAGAAACCGTCGGCCAGATCAATCGCGTCTTCCCGCACTGGTTCTGTGACAACTTCTCGAAGTACAACGAGAACGAACAGGATCTGCCGGTCGACCAGCACATGCTGATCGCCCTTTCCGCACCGCGGCTGGTGTATGTCACAAGTTCTGATGAAGACCTGTGGGCCGACCCTTACGGGGAGTTCCTTTCGGCGAAACATGCGTCCCCGGTGTGGGAGCTGTTCGGCAAAACCGGTCTGGGAGCCGAGGAGATGCCGGCTCTGAACGAACCGATTCAGAAAGGCTCCATCGGCTACCACATCCGCAGCGGCGGGCACGGCCTGACGCTCTACGACTGGCAGCAGTTCATGAACTTCGCCGACAAGCACTGGAACAAGTAGTCGCTGCGGTGGACTTGTCGACGTATCCCACACCAGGGTTAGCTTGAACGGGTGGCCCGTCCGCCTCAGCGGGCGGGTCGCAGCGGGAACTTGGCGGCGCCTTTGTTGTTGGAAGGCAGCCACCTTCGCGAACGCTATCGGCAGGATGCCATCGGTATGAGTCCTACTCGATTTCGTACGTCATTCGTCCGTGATGCTGAGCACGGCTGATGCGGTCGGTGGCGTGCAGGCCGGCGAGGACGAATTCGACGCATGAGGCTCGGACAGCCGGATCTTCAGCCGCGTTGAGTTCGAAGGCTTTCTCCCAGACGGGCGGCACACGTTGCAGGCGGTCTGCGTAATCGCTCGACGGAAGCAGGTCGCCGACTTCGATTTTCACGCCGCGAGAGAAGATGTGCGAGATCTCGTCGAGACCGTGCTTGTCGACGTATTCGTCGAAGATAACGCGAATGGCTTCCGCGATGATCGCTTCGAGCACCTGCGTTTCCCGCATCTGATGACTGCCCATCAGATCGAGTTCGAGCTTGCCGAGTGATGAGGCATACAGATGCCCCAGATCGCTGATGCGGGGAACAGCCGGAGACTCGTTCAACAGCACGGCTCGCCGGCGGGCGCTGGCGATCATTGTGCGGTAGTTGGCATTTGAGAACCGAGCGGAGACGCCGGAGTCCTGGTCGATGTACTTCGATTTGCGGGCCTGAACGGTAATCTGTTCGATAATCTCCCGCATGAAATACGGCACGACGACCGGGAACTGATCGTCCTCGACGTCGGCGGCTTCCTGCTGGGTAATTTGAATGCCGAGATCGCGGTCGCGCGGATAGTGCGTCTGAATCAACGCTCCGATACGGTCCTTCAACTGCGGAATCACTTTTCCGCTGCGGTTGTAGGTCGCCGGGTTGGCGGAGAACAGAATCAGAATGTCGAGATCGAACTTGATCGGATAGCCGCGAATCTGGACGTCCCGTTCTTCCAGAATGTTGAACAGCCCCACCTGAACGAGTTCGTCGAGTTCCGGCAGTTCGTTCATCGCGAAGATGCCGCGGTGCATGCGGGGGATGAGCCCGAAGTGCAGAGCGGCCTCGGTCGACATGCTCACGCCGCCAATCAGCTTGGACGGATCGATCTCGCCGATGACGTCCGCGAACTTCGTCCCCGGAGCGAGTCGTTCGGCGTAGCGTTCTTCGCGGGGCCACCAGGCGATCTTCACGTCAGCCGGATCGGTCTCGGCAACATATCGCTTGCCGGCAGCGGAGATCGGGTGATACGGATCGTCGTGCACCGGGATATCGGGATGATCGAGATAGGGAATGTGCGGGTCGAGAAAGCGGACCAGCGATCGCATCAAGCGGCTCTTGGCCTGTCCTTTTTCACCGAGGAACAGCATGTCGTGAGCGGCCAGAATTGCGATGCTGATCTCGGGCACCACCGTGCTTTCGTAGCCGATGATGCCGGGAAACAGTTCCTCGCCGGCGGAGAGTGCCTTGAGAAAGTTTGCCTGAATCTCTTCTTTCACCGAACGGGATTTCCAGCCGCTTTCGCGAAGTTCCTGGAGCGTCTGAGCGAGTTGAGTCATGAATGCTTTCCGTGCTGTCTCGTTGGTGCTATTCGAATGCGAATCGGGCGGGCCATGTTCGCAATGCGGGGTGGGATCGAAACGTCCCTCTCATTATTGCGGAGGAATGGAACTCGCCAACCCGTTCTGCCGGATTCCGTGCCGTTCGAAGAAACTCCGGCACGGACGCATGATTGACAGAGAATTGTCGGAACTTCCCCTGGATTGTTCAGTTTCATAGGAAGAAACGCCGCGGAATCATTGGATTGGGGAGGGGGAGATTATGACGGAATGGTCGCGTTGGTGGGGTGGAACGCTGTGTCTGCTCGCAATCTATGCAGGGGCCTGGAGAACGCTGGAAGCCGGAGACTGGCCCCGTTTTCGTGGTCCAAACGGATCGGGTATTCCAGCCGATAACGAGCCGGTGCCAACGAAATGGAGTCCTGACCAGAGCGTGCAATGGCGGACCGAATTGCCCGGAGCGGGCGTGTCTTCACCAATCGTCATCGGCAATCGGGTCTTTGTGACCTGTTACTCGGGATATGGCCTGAACCGCCAGGAGCCGGGTAACATTGAAGATCTGGCGCGACATCTGGTCTGCGTGGATCGAAAGACCGGTCAGGTGCTCTGGCAGAAAGCTGTCGGAGCGATCATGCCGGAAGACCCGTATACCGGCATGGGCGTGCCCGCTCACGGTTATGCGTCTCATACACCGGTCTCAGATGGGAAATCGATCTATGTCTTCTTTGGAAAGTCGGGGGCACTGGCCTTCGACATGGATGGCAACCAGAAGTGGCAGACGACTCTGGGGGCGGAATCGGATCCCAAACGCTGGGGGTCCGCTTCGAGTCCGATTCTGACGGACGATCTGCTGGTTGTAACCGCCGGGCCTGAGAGTCGAGCCGTTTATGGGCTGGATACCAAAACCGGAAAGGAACTGTGGAAGGCGGAATCGTCGGGCCTCGGCGACGTGTGGGGAACTCCCATTCTTACGGAAGGCAAAGACGGGCGAACTGATATTGTGATCGGGGCTCCGTACGAAGTGTGGGGGATCAACTCGGCGACAGGCAAACTCAGCTGGTTCTGCGAAGCGATCCCGAGTGATTCCTACAGTTCGAGCGTGGTCCTGGCTCAGAATACGATCTTCGGCATCACAGGGCGGGAAGGGGGCTCGATCGCGATTAAAGCTGGCGGGTACGGGGATATCTCCGAGTCCCACGTCCTTTGGAGCGGGCGCGATCGCAGCCGGTATGGCACGCCAGTCGTGCAGGGAAATCGGCTTTATTACGTAAACGGCGGCATCGCGACCTGTCTCGATGCGACGACGGGCGAAGAGGTCTTTCGGGCTCGCCTCGAAGGCGGAGCGGATGCTGCGCCGGCTGCGGCGGACTTTGGTTTCGGCTTCGGACGGGGACGCGGTGGAGATTATTCCTCGCCGGTCCTGGCGGATGGAAAGGTGTACTATGTCGCCGAGAGCGGAGTGACGTACGTTCTGAAAGCGGGAGATGAATTCGAACAGCTCGCCACGAACCGCGTGACGGAAAACAGCGAGAACTTCGCTGCGACGCCGGCGATCAGCAGTGGCGATCTGTTTATTCGTTCCGACAAGGCGCTTTACTGCATCAGCGAGTAGCCGATCTGTTTATCGAGGTGGTCGTCCCGGGGGTGGTCCGGGACGTCCACCGGGACCGCGCCCGCCCGGCGGCGGACCGCGATGGCTGAACTCTTCGGCCGGTGTGCCCCGGAAGTTTCTCGGGATTACGGGCCAGTCTTCCGTCAGAAAGTAAGCGTAGGTTCCGTCGGGGAACTCGGGAGTGATGGCGTGACGTCCGTTGCACTCGTCGAGATCGCCCGAGCCGGCGACGAATTCGTAGTCGTTCACGAACGTTCCGTCATACGTACCGTCGGGGGCGGGATCTCCCGGACGATCTCCTTTCCTGAGCTGATAACTGGAGGTCAGTTTTTTGATCGCGGATGACGAATCTTCGGCATCGCTGTAGCCATAGACGGCGTAGATTGGAAATCCATCGGCTGCCCAGCCGATCAGCGGCGAATGCTTCTCGGAACTCATCGTCACGCGATCCAGCAATCCCGACGGCAACCCGTGATAATGATACTTCCCGTTGGGCTGCACGTGAGCGTGGGAGAAATCCAATCCCAGATTGATCGCGCCGGAAAGCGGTTCATACTGCCAGTCGGGAGCGGTCGCGTAGAACTCGGCTGCGCCGGGATCGAACGGGACTCCGTTGATGGCGATGCCGAACATTCCCCGCAACGGCGTGGTCTCATCGGCGACTTCCGGATTTGCCGGGACGCGGAAGGCATGGGATTGAGCGGTTATCGGATTCGGGTTTCCCCGATTGGGAAAGCGTCCGGTCCTGTGGTTCGGAATCCCGTTGGCAGTAATGACCCGCTGGTCCCCGACGATCTTGATGGAAACGCGACTCTCGACATTCGGATCCGACGTCGCCGGCACGAGCTGAAGCTCGCCTTTTTGTGTCACCCGGTGCATGCCGCGACGCGGTGGCTGGGCCACCAGGACGAGGGTCAAAACTCCAAAAACGAGGACGCCGCCGGCAATGAGCGGATGCTTTTTCATCGAGAGACTCCGTGGGCAGACGTCGACCTTCGGGTGACCGGAGAAAGCTCGCCAGTCGCATCGGTTACATCCTACCGGCGAGATCTGCTCCTGTCACCAGCAGGTCTGGTTTCGCATTCGGTCTAGAGTCCTCTGGAGTGGACGTAAATCAGCGCGGCGACCCACTTTCCCATTTCCGTTCTCAGGCGAGCGGGAGTGACGTCAATGTTGTCGATGGCGAAACGGACAGAGTCGAAATGACTCTGCCCGTCAGACTGGCATCACAGATGGGAGCGGTCGGAATTCATCTCACGGCTGTCATTTCCTGCTTCGGCCCGAAGAATTCAAAGTGGAGCTGGCTGTCGGCAACGCCCTGCTGCATCAGTCCGGCATACAGATTCGCCATGAACGCCTTCGGTCCACAGAAGTAGTATTCGGCATTGTCCGCTGCCACGGTTTCTCGAATGAACGGACCATCCAGTCGTCCGACACTCTGGCAGCGTCCGGCCTTCAGGTCGTCCTCGCGAGGCGTTTCATACCGCACGTGAAGATGCACGTTCAGAGACGTTGCTGCAATGTCGCGAAGTTCCTGTGCGAGCGCCTGACAGGCGCTGCTGCGGGCGGCAATAAACACATTGATCGGTGCGTCAACGTTTCGATGGCTCAGGCATTTGAGCATCGACATCAGCGGCGTGATCCCAATGCCTCCGGCGATCAGCACCAGGGGGCGTCCGTCTTCATGCTGAGGAGCGATGCAGAACTCTCCGCAGGGGGGGCCGATCTCCAGACTGTCACCCACATTGACATGATCATGCAGGTAGTTCGAAATTACACCGGGAGAGGTCTCCGGCACAGGACTCGGTTCTCGTTTCACGCTGATTCGGAAATAGTCGAGCCCCGGCCGATCCGACAGCGAATAATTCCGCGGCGAGGTCGGCGTGGTGGGATGGTCGATGCGAACGGTCAGGTACTGCCCTGCGCGAAAGTAGGGGAGCTCTCCTCCATCAGCTGGCTTCAGATAAAATGAAGTAACGATCTCACTTTCCGGGACCTTGTCGACGACAAGAAACTCGCGATAGCCATTCCACCCGCCGGGGCGTTCGGCCTGCTCGCGGTAGATTTCCAATTCTCGTTGAATGAAGATTTCGGCGAGGAAGCCATACGCTTCACCCCAGGCGGCAAGGACTTCATCCGTCGCCGCGTCGCCGAGCACATCTTTGATCGCCGCCAGGAGATTCTCGCCTACGATCGGATAATGTTCCGCCTGAATTCCGAGCGAGCAATGTTTCTGCGCGATCAATTCCACGGCTGGTCCGAGAGCCTGCAGGTTCTCGATATTCACTGCGTAAGCAATAATGGCTCCGGCAAGGGCTCGCTGTTGTGTACCAGCCTGCTGATGAGCCGGGTTAAAATAGGCTTTCACCTCCGGATTGGCGGTGAACATTCGCTGATAGAAGTGGCGGGTGATCGTTTCTGCATGTTCGGCAACGGCTGGAGCCGTCGCTTTGACGATCTCAATAGTCTGGGGAGTGAGCATCGATGGGCACCTTCTGGTATGGGGTCTGAAATCTGTGGGAGGAGGCTGGCTTCCCTCAGATAAACCAGTGGCTGGAATTATACACCAAATGGTGTATAATTCAATTCGAGTTCTGAGAGGATGTCGTCATGTTGTCAAAAACAGCGGAGTATGCACTGCGGGTGATGGCCGGTCTGGCTGCTGAAAACGAGCAGGCCAGGGGCGGAAATCAGATCGCCGAGCAGACGAAAGTCCCGCGTCGTTACCTGAATAAGGTTTTGAAAGATCTTGTTGATGCCGGGCTGGTGCATTCCCGGACCGGTCCGGGGGGCGGCTATTCGCTGGCGCAAGCGCCGGATTCGATCTCGATCCTTGACGTGGTGAATGCCGTTTCGCCGGTCGAACGAATCCGACATTGTCCGCTGGGACTGAAATCGCACACGAGTCTCTGTCCGCTGCATGCCGAACTCGACCGCGCTTACGCGGCGACCGAGGCGGCCTTTGCGGGGGTGACACTCGATCAGGTTCTGAAATCGGCCGGCAAGATCCAGCCATTGTGTGAAGTTGCCGACGACTGATTCTTTTTTTTACGACAACCGTACCCCGAGAGGAAGGATGCTCTGTTATGAGAAGCGCGCTCATCGCTCTGACAGGCTTGGCCATCGTCGTCACGTCTCACCCCGCCCGCTGCGAAACGCCTGAGGCCGCTTCGGTCGTTCGCGAGAATGTGGTTCAGGCCCGCCGCGAGGCGGAAGTTCTCCACGATACCATCCATGCCACGCTGCAGCTGGTGCATCACGCGTATTACCGGGAGGATGAAGGTTTGCCGATCCCGGCGGCGACGCTGAAGGACGTCTTCGAAGAAGTCGAGAAGCATCGGCAGGTGAAGCTCCGCTGGCTGGCGGTCGATGGGCAGGCGATGAATGTCGATCATCTTCCGGCCGACGAGTTCGAGACGCAGGCCGTCGAGAAGCTCTCCGCGGGAGAGGGGAGTCATGAGCAGACAGTCGACGGGATCTACCGGCGGGCAGCGGCCATCAAGCTGACCAATGTGTGCTTGAAGTGCCACCTTCCTGATCGCACCACGACGGAAGCCCGTACGGCGGGATTGATTGTGACCATTCCGATTGCGGAGTGATCAGCAGGGAGTCGAGAAAGGGGATTGCCTTCGCCTGCGGTCCCTTCTAGACTTCTCGCGGCCACACTGGCTCCGGACGAGACGCGCCGTACCCGGAAACGACAAGACGACGCTTCGTTACACTCTCGTTCTGGAGCGTTGTTATGAATGCGTGGCTGATTCTCTTACTGGCTGGACTGTTGGAAACGTGCTGGGTTGTCGGATTGAAATACACCGACGGGCTGACCCGGCTCTGGCCGAGCCTCTTCACGGCCATCGCGTTCACGGCCAGTCTGGTACTGTTGGCTCTGGCCGTTCGGCATCTTCCGATCGGCACGGCTTATCCGGTCTGGGTCGGTATCGGCACGCTCGGAGCCGTCATCTGGGGAGTCTGGCATTTTGATGAAGCTGTGACCTTCGCACGAATGGCCTTCCTAACGCTGCTGCTGGTCGCGATCATTGGACTGAAACTGTCCTCGACCACCTGAGCCGCATTTCCGGGAAACGCGTCATTCCGCGACCGTTCCCTGTTCCTCTTCCACGGCTTCGTTGACGACGTCATCCCAGAGCTTTGGCTGGGTCTCGGTGAGAATTTCGAGAATCGCCTGGCGATCGGTCGCCGACAGATACGCGAACTCTTCGCTCGTGTCCTGCCCGGTGAGGATTCGATGGAGCCGGGTGACAACATACTGCTTCGCTGGCGTGGGCAGACTCTTGAACCCGGCCGAGTCTACCAGATAGCTGCAGGGATACTTAAACATCCGCGTTTTCAGATCGAAGTCACGCAGCGAACGTCCCTGACTGTCGCGCGGCCCCTGTTGTTGGAACTCCCGGGTGAATTCCGAGGAACCCGACACCGGGGATGTGAGGGCGAACTCGTCTTTGAAGAGCATGTATTCGAGCAGTTTATCGCCAGCTGAAGCGATCCGCCGTCCTGTTGAATCGCTGACATAGTCGTTCTCCCGGCCCAGCGCCTCGTTCATGATGCCGTCGTGGTGGCGGGCCAGACGGGATTCCATCGAGACGAGCGTGAACATGTTCTGCATCTGCGTCTGATGTTCGAGCACCATGAGGGCGACGAGATCGCTATGCGGAGCCAGATAGGGATCGAGATCCACCAGAGTGGATAAATCGGTAACGTTCGCTCCCGCTTCCCGGTCAATCGCTTCCGGCTCCTGCCGACTCGGAGAAATTGCATTCCCCATGTGACGCATTTGCCCGTGAGATCCCGAGACGTAGTACCCGCCCCAGCGTTGATCAAACGGACTGCGATGATCGATGGTGAATGTTCCGGCTCCGAAATGAGGCTGTCCGTCTCCGGCCACAAACGCCGAACGAACCAGTCCGCCGGGCACTCCCTGGGTTCGGGAAGAAGCATGGCAGGTGAGGCATTGCCCCTGATCGCGGATGAACCGGGGCATTTCGAGCTGATCCTGATGCAGCACGTAAAAGACCGCTCCCAACTCGGGATCCATCGACATCACTTCGAGGACATCGCCGTCCTGAACCCAGCCGACGTAGACATCGTCGTTGAAATACAACGCTCGCGGCCGCTCCGGAGTAATCTTCCTCAGCTGAAAGCTGGTCTTCGAGTAGACCAGCACCTGGGATGATGCCGGGATCTTCAGTTCTTCCAGGACAGATTTCAGATAACCTTGTTCGTCGTCGAACTTCAGCGCGATGTTGCCCTGCTTGAGCCGCTCTTGAAGCTTTGCCACCGGATCGCGCGGCGTCGCGTCGGAGTAACTGATGGGTTCCCGGTCGAACTCGATCTGAGCCTGGGCGGTTGAAGTTGCACCGAGGAAAAGAACGCTTAACAGACCAACCAGGGCGATGAACGGAAGGCAACGCGATCGAATAAAGAGAAAGGCGAGCGACATGGCGGGACTCCGGAGGTCAGAGTATTCAGAGGAGGGACTTTATTCTTGCACGCGGGCCAGTTGCCGCCGCGTGGGAGCGACATCGGCCAGCGTCACACTGTTGAGGTATTCGAGCTGAATCCGTTCGGCTTCCGCCAGGATTCCCTTGAGTCGGCAAAAGGACTGGATGATGCAGACTTCATCGCGGGAAATGCAGTCGAGCAGATGCAGGTCTCCTTCAAACCTCTCGACCACCTCTCCCAGACGAATTTCTTCGGGAAGCGACGCCAGCTCGATTCCGCCGCCGATACCTCGAATACTGCGAACGTAACCGTAACGGGCCAGCAGATTCACGACCTTGGCGACATGATGGACCGAGATGCCGAACAACTCCGCGACATCGGCCACCTTCGCCCGTTCTGTGCGGGTCGCCAGATACATGAGCGTCCTCAACGCGAAGTCCGTCTGCATCGTAAATTGCATGGATTGACCTGCTGTTACTGAAAGATGTATGGTTGATGCATCTTTAAAAAATACTTTCACGGCCAGGTCCTGTCAACGTGCCGTTTTGTCGCAAGAGATCTGGAGAGTGTGGATACGGGAAGGCACCTGATGAGGGAATCGCACCTCGATGAGCATGATTCGGTGTTTGACTGGCTGCTCGACGTTCCTCGCTCCCAGTCGGTGTTCGAACGTCACGGCATCGACTGCTCCTGCGGAGGCAAGTCGCTGCGTTATGTCTGCGAACAGGCTGGCGTTGACTGGCGGATGATCGTGGCGGAAATCACTGCGTCGTCCGATCCGCCTTCCGCGTAGGCATTTGGTGCGAATCGACCGATCTGGAGGAATTCCTGAGGGAGAATCTCTGCAGAAAACTCCCCATATACAGAGGCGTTTTCCTCACTAGACTCGAAGGGAGAGCCCACTCCGAGCCGCCTTGAGACGTGATCAGCGGCGCGTCGGAGTTTCACCCGAGAACAGGGAGATTCCCATGGGTCTGAAGAGACGCTCCGCGGTCATCACCGCTATTACTGTGGCAGTGACGGCCGCCGGTCCATCCACATTTGCTCAACCGCCACTGAAGGGTGCGGAGAGCTTCATGCCGGTCGTCGTGCCCGATTTCGAGACGACCTTCAAAAAGGACAGCGAACAGAAAGCGAAGTTCGAGGAACGTCAACAGAGCCTGCTGCACGAACGATACATTCTTGAAGACAATCCTTCGGACGTCTGGATGTCCGGCAAACGAAAGAATGTGCAGCAGGGGATTCGCGTCAAACTCCCCGAGGGCGTCAGCTGGGACAAACTCGCCACCATGTCTCCCGACGAAATCCGCGAACAGGATCTTTTCCCGGCGGGCTTTCGGCCGCTGCCGCACTCGAAGCATGAGATCGGCGGGATGGTGTTTCCACCCGATCAGATCAAAACGATTCGGGAAGCCGAAGGGCGGAATCTCGAACGGTTCGATACCTCGTTCGATTATCCCGATCATCTAACGCCGGAGTTCCCGCCGCCGATCTTCCTGTCGACGCATCCTGAACTGGGTGACGTCTCGCAGGGCAAAGTTCTGACGATCAAGAACTTCTACGAAATCATGAATGGCAAACTGACTCCCGTGCAGCTCGAAGGTCTTCGTCTGCTGTTGACCCCATTCCCCCAGCAGCAGTTCAACATGACCGAAGACCGCAAGGTGAAGGAGCCCGAACTCGGCGTCACCTGTCTCGACTGTCACGTCAACGGGCACACCAATGCCACTTTCCATCTGAATCCCGATACGCGGCCGCAGACGCATCGCTTTCGGATCGATACCGTCAGCCTGCGGGGGATGTTCAACCAGCAGATCCACGGCTCCAAGCGGTCGCTGCGATCGGTTGAAGACTTCACCGAGTTCGAACAGCGGACCGCCTACTTTGACGGCGATCACGTGACGGCTGCCAAGAAGGGCGTGCACCTGCCCGATCGCGCCAGTCAGGTCGCGATGATGGCGCAGATGCAGAACATGTTCGACTTCCCGCCTGCTCCGAAGCTCGACCGCTTCGGCAAGCTGATTCCTGAGAAGGCCTCAGATCTCGAACTCAAGGGGCAGGAGCTGTTCTTCGGCAAGGCCCGCTGTGCGGAGTGTCATTCCGGTCCGTTCTACCTCGATCACCAGATGCACGACTTGAAGGCGGAACGCTTCTATGAGCCGAAGACAGTTAACGCCAAGTACGAAGCGGCTGAAGGACCGATCAAGACTTTCACCCTGCGAGGGATCAAAGATTCGCCCCCTTATCTGCACGACGGCCGTCTGCTCACGCTCGAAGATACAGTCGAGTTCTTCAACCTTGTAACCGGCGTAAACCTCACCGCGGAAGAGAAGAAAGCCCTCGTCGCCTTCATGCGCTGCCTGTAACCGAACGTGACTCGCAACAGCGTCTCCTCGTGGTGGCCGAGACTCCCGAGTTAGTTGGAAAGCGTAGATCGGGTGGCCCCGAAAGATTCTTTCGGGGCGGCGCAGCCGCAGGCGAAGTGGGATTTATTGCAGCGAGTTTTCTGCCACTCAACGACTGTCTCATTATCGAGACATGTCATAAAGACCTGGCGACGTAAGTTCCCTCGCCCCCGTGGGGGAGAGGGTTAGGGTGAGGGGGAATGCGGGTGACATGCTCCACGGGCCGTTGATTTTCATTTGTATGGAGTATCGCTGGTTGACCGCCCCCTCATCCGCCCTTCGGGCCTTCTGCTTCTGGCAGAGTTATCAAGCCGCTCCCCTGAAGGGGGCGAAGGGACCCATTCGCAGGCGGCCCCGATGGGACGTCTTCTACGCGTGATCGAGCAGGGCGAACAGTTCCCCGGAGAAGAACTGTTCGTCTTCGGCTGTGAACTCGCGGGGAGTCAACTCCATCGCTGGCGGAGTCGACCCGGCGGGCTGAACATCGGGAAGCGGGCTGTCGGTGTTCTTTGTCCATCGCTTCAGGCTGGAGAGCGGTAAGGCTTCGTCGGACGCAACCAGAGGGGCTGGCGGTGGGGTCGGCGCATAGGCCCGGGGGGCGGCGTTTTCGTACTTCCAGTCGACGGTCGAACTCCAGCGGGCGACCGACCGGTTGTCGAGTGTGCTGCCGTTCGACTCCGCGGACCACCAGTAGCCGGTCGAGGCGCGACCGAGAATATCGGCCAGGCCATCGCCGTTGGTGTCGCCAACGAGAACCGAGCCGGCGATCGGAGCAAAGCTCCACCGTCCGGCGCTTACGGCTCGGAATCGGTTCGCTTCGGCCAGTCCGGTCCACCAGACGCCGCTGCCCATCAGCGCAGCGATGTCGGTTTTCAGGTCCCCGTCGAAATCTCCCACGACCGTTGCCTGCAGACCGGTGCTGAACTTCCACTGACCCCAGTTCTCGGTCACGAATGCAGTGCCTGTCGACAGGCCAACGGTCCAGTCGCGGAAATCGCCTGAGCCGAGCAGCCCGATGACATCCGCCATGCCGTTGCCGTCGAAGTCGCCGACCATGAATTCATCGGCACCCGAAGACAGATCCCAGGTGGCCCACTTCGTGCTGATGAATCGATCGTTCGTCGACAGCGCGAGCCGCCAGTCGCCGGTGGGAGTCAGAATCGCCAGATCGGCTCCATCGACGCCGTCGAAGTTCCCGACAAGCACGGTTTCAATCGCGAAGTAGTCAGACAGCGTGGCCCATCGGCCGGCGGAGACGAACGAACTTCCCGTCGAGCGGCCGACCCACCAGTTCCCCTGATCGCTCCCGGTCGACTTGAACAGGCCGACCAGGTCATCGCGGCCGTCGTTGTCGAAGTCACCAACGTGGACTTCCTTCACATCGTCGGTCCGCCAGGTGGTCCACAATTCGTAGGTGAACGACTTGTCCGGCTGCGCCAGTCCGACACGCCAGTCTCCGTTCGGCAACCAGCCGGCGATATCTTCGAGCCCGTCTCCGTTGAAGTCGCCATAAAGGACCTGAAGCAGATCGGTTGTCGGCCAGCGGGCCCAGTGGCTCGTTGTGTACTCGCCGTCGCTGCCAGCCGTAGAAACCCACCAGTTGCCGTTGTTGTAGCCAATGATCGACGATGTCGATTCCGGGACGGGCGGCACATCGGGAACAGGAAGGAGAACGATATCGTTGCCATCCCCGCCCACATAGGTGATCGTGAACTCTTCGCCCCCCACGGTCACAGGGGTTCCTTCAGGGAGACCGGTGAAGTTTCCGAGGATTGCATCGGTTCCATCGTTGTCGAACAGGAGATGGCTGCTCTCGCCAGTCGGCGTGAACTGCGTATCGTCGAGCGTGAGTGTGCTTCCAGTCAGAGAGAGCGTGCCACTGACGAGCATCGGATCGAACTCGGTGGTCGATCTCGTGCTGGCGAGCCGCAGCGTAATGTTCGCCCCATTGGTAAACGATACTCCCTGCGCGGCCTGCAGAGCGATCGAATCGACCAGACCGACGAGACTCGAATTGTCGAACAGAATCCCGGAACCGGCCGCGTTGCCGATTCCGGTCAGAGTGATGGCCGCCAGTGAGATCGACTCCAGAGACGCTCCATTCTGCACCACGAGGCCATGACTGCTGCCGCTGTCGCCCCCCGTCCCGGAGATGGTGATCGCACCGTTGATCGACGAAACCGCCCCGCCGTCAATCAGCACTCCGGTCGACTCTCCGGTAGCCGTCCCGGCGGCATTCCCGCTGATGGTCAGTGCTCCGTGGACCGTCGAAAGGCTGCCGCTGCTGGCGATGGTGGCAGACGTCACGGCGTCGACAGAAATCGATCCCGAGCCTGGCGTTGTCACTCCGGCACCAACAACGATCGTATCACCCGACAGCAGGATCGCTCCGCCATAGTCGTGTTCCACCGCGTCATCGATTCGCAACTCCCCAGCAGCAGCGATTGTGAATGCCGCCGGATTGCTGAAGTACGAACGGATCCCCGTCAGAGCGGGAACGGAATCAGCGGTTCCGATCGCGCCGACGGTCATGTTGTCGGCGTGTCGCAGATTGATTACCCCGTTGCCGGTCGAAGCGGCAACGATCGTCGCAGCGTCCCCAACGGGCGTGGCCAGGTCCAGAAACGAGCTGGCTCCGACGGTCGTTCTCGCCTGAGCGGAAATCGCTCCGGCAATAATGTCTGTCGCAGTGTCTCCGGAACCATCGACAATCGCACCTTCTGAGAGCAGACGCACAACACCGCCGGCGGACGTGGAGATCAGACCGTTAAGCGTCAGCGGACTCCCTGAAGCGAAGTTTCGCAGACTCACCCGTCCCGCGATTCCGCCCGCACCGGCATCTGCGGTGATGTCGTTGGCGGCGATCTCTCCTCCCGTGGCCCCGGGGCCGACGTTACGAATGAAGATGTGGCCACCGTCGCTTGCCGTGCCCGCACCCGTCGTATGAATCGCACCGCTGAGCAGGATCGTCCCGTCGGCGAAGATATCAACCGCCCCGGAAGCCTCTCCCGCGACCCCGGCCGTCGTTGTGATCGAACCAGCCGATGTCGAACTGATCTGGCTTTCGCTGTGAAGTGTGACGTCGCCGCCCAGAGTCGCGATACCAGCTTCGATCGTGATTGTTCCGCCCGTCTCGACGGTCAGGTTTCCTCCGCCGGTCGAGAGGATGTTCGTCGTAAACGAAACGCTGTCCTTCTGGCCGGCAATGTTATCTCCCAGAATCGAGACGTCAGCCGCGAAAGTGGAGTCGAGGCCGGAGACGATCACCGTATCCGCCCCGCTGCCAGTGGTGGTGTTGACCGTGAGGCTGGCGGTCGGATTGCTGAATGTGACCGCGTTGCCGGGCGTGGAATCAAGCAGCGATTCTCCATCGGCGACATCGGCATCGTCGCTGAGGGAAATACTCTCGGCTGGTCTGTTGAACCAGAAGGTCCGATTCTGCACCGACACCCGATCGCTTATCGGCTCGATGCCGTCGTAGGTGACAACAGCTCCGTCGTAGCTGATCTGCCCATCGGTCGTATTCAGGAAGGTCTGGACAACATTCGTGTACGACCCGCCGGAAACATTCAGGGAATCACCAGTCGCGGTGGTTTGGGAGCCGCCGTGCAGATCAATCGCCACGGAGGGAGCAAACAGATCGACGGTATCATCCCCGGCATCGCCCCAGATCTCCGGATTCGTCCCGGCTGCTGCCGCGTTGAGGGTCAGTTCGTCATCGCCGGCATTGCCATGAATGGCGAGAACAAGAGCCACGATGTTCTGCACGAGAACCGTATCGGCATCGTCTCCCCCCGAGATGCTCAGCCCGGAGTTTACTCCCGCTCCGGTGTTGAGCACTTCGAACTGATCGCTTCCCGCTTCCCCGTTGAGGAAGAGCAGGGCATTGCTGCCCGAGGTCGTCAGCAGAAACTCATCGGCTCCTCCACCAGCGTTGACGGTCAGAACAGAATCATCGCCGGTGGTCGTGATGTCGATAACGTCGGCAGCCCCGCCGGCCGTGATCTCCGTTGCGGTTCCATTGGAAAGGGACGCGACATTGATTGTGCTCGCCGTCGTCGAACTCGTCTCGACCGCGAGTTGCTCGAACGTCTGGAAGGCGATCATCCCCCAGCCCGTCCGGGTCGTGGTCGTTGAAGAGAGATCGTACGTCGATTCGGAAACAGACGCCGCATCGAGAATCAGCAACTGATCTCCGACTGTGGTACTGACCGTCGCCATGCTTCCGCGCGCTGTGATGCTGGCAGACGTTGTAGCGATTCCATTCGTATCGCCAGCGACATCGACGTCGCCGAAGATCCGACTCAGTCGAACGGTGTCGTTATCGGCTCCGCCGCTGATCTCTGTATTCGTTCCCGCCGAGGTTTCCAGGAAGGTGATCGAATCGAGCCCGCTTCCCGTACTCAGGTCAAACACCAGAGCATCGAGGGTTGTCACGTTGACCGTATCGGCGTCAGGCCCACTGTCGATCTGCAGTCCGCTGCTGACGCCTGACCCAGTTCCGGCGATCGAAATCTGGTCTTCACCAGCGGCGGAATTCAGGAACGTGAGTGAGTTCGCTCCTGTCGTCGTGATATCGATCGAATTCCCCGCTTCGGCGGAGTTGATTGTGAAGACGGAACCCTCTCCAGTGGTCTGCACATCGATATCATCGGCTGCCGATCCGGTCGTGACTTCAACAGCTGTTGAGGCGGCGGTCGACTGGATATCAATGTCACTGGCCGCGGTCGCGCTCGCTTCGAGCTGGATCTGTTCGAGCGTGTCGTACGTCAGCGTTCCCCAGTCGGTCCGGGTGAAGGTGCTCGCCGTCAACGTGTAGGTCTCCGCAGTCGTGGAGCCGGAATCGAGGATGCTCAGTCGATCTCCGCTCGGCAGATTCAGGGCGGCATCAACGCCCCGGGCGGAAATCATATAATTGTCGGCCAGCATCGAGTTGTTGCCGCCATGCAGGCTGATATCAACAGTCGGCGCCATCAGCGTGAACACGTCGTCTCCGTCGCCGCCATCGAGCTCGGGGTTCGTGTCGGTTGCGGTGCCGAGAAGGGAAATCGCATCATTCCCGCCATCGCCATTCAGATGAAGAACACGGGCGCTTAAATGTTGCACGGCGAGCGTGTCGCCTTCCGATCCGCCCTGAATCTGCAGGCCAGAGCTCAAGCCCGAGCCAGTGCCGGTCACCTGAATGAGATCGGCTCCAGCCTGTCCGTTCAGGAAGAGCAATGCGTCGGTTCCGGTTGTGACGACATCGATCATGTCAGCCCCTTCACCGGAGTTGACTGTGACGACCGAATCGGCTGCGGTCGTCGCAATGTCGATATCGTCGCTGTCGGTGCCCGTCGTCAAACTGAACGTGAGAGCCGAGAGAGCAGAGGTCAGTTCGACGCTGCTGGCGTCGGTGAAGCTCGTTGTCAGATGCAATCCCTCGATGCCGCTGGTGGCGATCGTTCCGCCGCCGGTGCGTACGACTGTGCCGCCGCTCAATGCGTAATCTGCTCCGGCTGTCGCAGAGTCGAGGATATTCACGACGTCGCCGATCGTCTGGTTACGGACAATCGTCGTCCCACGAGCAGAGACCTGAAACGGTGTCGTCGCAGCGGTATGGCTGCCGCCCGCGATGTCGATCGAAGTGGTGGACGAGGTGATGTTGAACGTGTCATCTCCGTCGCCGCCGCTCAGTTCCGGATGCGACGTCGCGGCGGAGGCGGTGAGCGTGATGACATCAGCTCCGGCGTCTCCGGCGACATTCAGCACATGCCCGTCGAACTGCTGCACGGTGATGGTGTCGGTATCGGTTCCTCCCGAAATCTGCAATCCGTTCTGATTGCCTGAACCGGTGCCGGTCACGTCGATTGTGTCCTCACCCTCTTCGCCATTGAGATAGAGTAGTGAGGCGTCGGCCGTCGTTGTGACATTGAACTGATCATTGCCCATCCCGGCATCGATCGTCAGGACGGAGGCCAGGCCCATGTCGACGACGTTGATGATGTCCGCTTCGTTCCCGGCAATCACGGTCGCGGTCGAACTGGCGGACAGCGAGTTGATGTTGATCGTGCTCGATTTCGTCTGGCTCGTTTCCAGTCGAAGCTGTTCCGTCTGGTTGTAGGTAATCGATCCCCACGAATCGCGGGTGAGTGTCGTGCTGCCCAGAGTGTAAGTCGCTTCGTCGGTGGAAGTCGCATCGAGAACGGTGAGTTGATCCCCATCGATCTGATCGAACTGCAACATCGTGTCCCGGGCGGAGATCTGATGAGACGTGGTTGCAGTGCCGTTCGATCCTCCGTCGACGTTGAGAGCGCCGAGAATGCTCGCGAGCGTAAACGTGTCGTCCCCGTCGTTTCCGTTTAGTTCTGTGTGCGAACCGGCCGCCGTTTGCGAGACTGTTATCGAATCGTGATCATTGCCTCCGCTGACGAACAGGGCGTGTCCGTCGAAGTTGTCGATGCGGATGATGTCGTTGCCCGCATCGCCGTTGATGGAGAGGCCGGTCATCATCCCGGCTCCCGTGTCCTGCACCGTAATCTGATCCGCTGCCGCGCCGCCGTTGAGGAAGACCATCGAATTCGCGGCTGTGTCGGCGACATCAATCGTATTCGTGCCTCCACCTGAGTTGATGGTCAACGCGGTGTTCATCGCCAGAGCCGTGACGTCGATATCGTCTTCCGCCGAGCCGGTCGTCACCGTCACGGCGAGACTGGTCGGAACGAGAGTGAGATCGACATCGGCTGCAGTCGTCGCTCCGGTTTCAACGAACAGCCGTTCGAGCGAAGTGAAGGCGATCGTTCCCCAGCCGGTTCGCGTGAAGGTTTCGCCATCGAGCGTGTAGGTCTCTTCGGTCGAGGTGGTCGACTCGATGATGTTGAGTCGATCCCCGTCGGACAGGGTCAGAGAAGCGGTCTGGCTGCGGACAGTGATCGAGTAGTCCGTCGTCGCCGATGAGTGGGTTCCGCCATCGATATCAATCGAAACGGGAGCTTCGTTGATGTTGAAGGTGTCGTCTCCTTCGCCACCATGGAGTTCCGGATTCGTGCCGAGCGAAAGTGTCCCCAGCGTGATCGTATCGTCGCCTGCATCTCCCTGAATCAGAAGGGTGAGGGCATCGAGATTCTGCACGTCGATCGTGTCGACATCGACCCCGCCGGAGATGTGCACGCCGGAGTTCGCGTCCGCGCCGGTGTCAAGAACGGTGATCGCATCCAGCCCCGCACCACCGTTCAGAAAGAGGAGCGAACTGGTTCCGGAGGTCGTGACATTGATGGTGTCGTCTTCGTCGCCTGCGTTGACGATCACAACAGAGCCATCCGCGGTGGCCGCGATATCGATCTGATCGGCTGCCGTCCCGGTCGTGATCGTGAAAACGCCAACATCAACTGCAGCGGTCACATCGACAATCCCGGCTGCCGTCCCGCTCGTCTGCAGCGTCATCGTTTCCACAGTGTCAAAGCTGATTGTTCCCCCGCTGTCGCGGACGACGGTGGAACCGGCGACGGTGTAAGTCGTCGCGGCCGAGGCATCGCCATCGAGAATGTTGAGGGTGTCGCCGACTTCAGGAGTCAACGTGGCAGTTGCAGAGCGAGCCGTGATCGAGAAGCTGTCGGTTGTTGAGAGCTGCCCGTTGCCGCGAATGCGAATCGACGCCGTGTCTGAGGTCACGTTGAAGATGTCATTGCCATCTCCGCCCAGAAAATCGGGAGCGGAATCAACTGCCGCGGCCAGCAGCGAGATCTGATCGTTCCCGCCATCCCCGGATATCAGCAAAGGCAGGCCGGCGAAGTTCTGCACTTCGATCTCGTCGTTGTCCGCCCCGCCAGAAATCTGCAGACCGCTGGTCGCACCGGCTCCGGAGTCGACGACGGTGATCGCATCGTCTCCGTCCTCTCCATGCAGCCAGGTCAACGAGGAACTGTGCGTGCTGTGCACCTGAAGCGTATCGGCATCGGCTCCCGCGAGAACGACCAGGACACTGTCCGCGCCTGTGGTCGTGACGTCGATCGTGTCGGCGGCTGCTCCTGCAACGATTGTCGTGACGACGCTGGCGGCTGTGTTCGAAATGTCGATATCACTCGACTCGGTTCCGCTTGTCTGCAATTCGAGCCGCTCGATCGTGTTGTAGTCGATCGTCCCGGCTCCCGACCGTGTCACCGTCGTCGGGGTGAGTGTGTAGGTCGACATCGAAGCGTGACCGGCATCAAGAATATTCAGCAGGTCTCCGTCAGTCATCGAGAGCGAAGCCGTGCCCCCGGTGGCGACAATGTCATAGTTCGTCGCGGTGGTTTCGTGGTCCTCACCCGAGATGGTCAGACTTCCTGAAACGAGCCCCACATTGAAAATGTCATCCCCGGTGCCGCCGAGGAACTCAGTGTGTGAACCGGCAGCCGTTGCGGTGATCTCCAGAGTGTCATCGCCGCCATCGCCGTCGACGTGCAAGGTGAATCCATCGAAGTTCTGGACCGTCAACTGGTCCGCATCGTCGCCGCCTAAAATTTGCAGACCGTTGGAAGAGCCCGTTCCGGTGTCGAGGACCGTCACTGCATCTTCGCCCGCTTCGCCATTCAGAAAGACGAGGGAGGTGTCTGCGGTCGTGACCACATCGATGGTGTCGTTCCCGCCGCCGGCATTGACGGTAAAGATTGCGTTCTCGGCTGTGGTGCTGATGTCGATGTCGTCGCTCTCGGAACCGGTGTTGATCCAGGTAGAGAGCCCAGCTGTAATCGAAGTGACGGCAACATTGGTGGTCGCGGTGTCGCTCGTGTCGAGATGGAACTGTTCCAGGGTGTCGAACGTAATCGCATCCCATCCACTGCGGTTGATTGCCGTGCTGGTGAGTGTAAAGGTCTCTTCAGTTGTCGTGGTCGAATCGTCGATGTTGAGGCGATCGCCGAGGGTCCAGTCGAGAGAAGCGTTCTGGCCGCGGGCGGCTACGGTCGCCGATGTCATCTGGGTGAGATTCGCGCCGCCATGGATATCAACCGGAGAAGCGGCCTGCTCAAGATTGAAGGTGTCGTTGCCGTTCCCGCCGAAAAGTTCCGTGTCGCTGCTGATAGAGAGTGTGCCGAGTGAGATCTGATCGTCACCATCTCCTCCCTCGACTCGCAGGGCAGCGGCATTCAGACTCTCGATGTTGATGGTATCACCGCCGCCACTACCGAGAATCTGCACGCCGGAACTGGCTCCCGATCCCGTGTCGGAGATCGTGATCATGTCCTGCGCCGCTCCGCCGTCAATAAAGAGCAGGGAATCGTCGCCCGTGTTGACGACATGGATGGTATCCGCGGAACCACGCGAGTTGACCTGCGTGACGGAGCCAGCGCCTGAATCGGAGATCGTGATCGAGTCGGCGTTTGAACCCGTTGTCAGCGAAAAGAATCCGGCATCGACTGCGGCGGTCACATTAACTTCGCTCATTGCGGTCGAGCTGGTTTCCAGATTCAGGGATTCAATGCCTGTGTAAGAAAGGATGCCCCCGCCCGTGCGTTGAACTTGCGAACCTGTGATCGTGTAGAAGCTCGATGCGGTCTCATCCGTGTCGAGGATGTGAAGCGTGTCCCCGATCAAAGGGTCGCGTGTCGCAGTCGTTACCCGGGCGCTGATGGAATGGCTGGTCATGGTCGACAGTTCGCCATTCCCCTGGACATCAATTGAAGCCGTGTCGGAAGTGACTTTGAAAACGTCGTTGCCGTCTCCGCCGCGAAGTTCCGGCGTGGCGTCCATTGCGGCTGCCAGCAGAGTGATCTGGTCGTCTCCGGTGTCTCCCTCAATCAGCAGCGGGCTGCCGGCGAAGTTCTGGACCTGAATGATGTCGATCTCGCTGCCACCGGAGATCTGCAGTCCGTTTGCGGCTCCGCTTCCCGTATCGACCACAGTGATCGTGTCGCTCCCCGATTCGCCCGACAGAAAGACCAGCGAGGTATCGTCGGTCGTGGCAACGTCGATCACATCATCTCCGCCCCCGGCGTTGACCGTGAGTACGGAGTTCGCAGCCGTGGTCGTGACATCGATGTAATCGACCCTGTCGCCGGCGTTGACCGTCGCGGCCAGCCCGGCGGCCAGATTGTCGATCTCGATGGTGTTCCCAGACAGGGTGCTGGTGTTCACAACGAGCCGTTCGAGCCCGTCGAAACTGACCGAGCCACCCCAGTTGGTGCGGGAGACCGAAGTGCCGTTGATGGTATAGGTTTGGCCGCCGAATGAAGCGGCGCCGAGAATGTTGAGCACATCGCCGTCGGGTCGTGACGAAGTCAGCGTCGTTCCGCCGGCCGTGATTGAGTAATCGGTCACATTGATCGGATCGGTCAAATGGCCGTTACCGTCGACGGAGATGGGCAGGCCGAGCGATCCACTTGAGTAGTCGAGGTCGAATGTGTCGTTGCCATCCAGACCATTGAGCGAGAGGGAGTCGGTAATCGAAGCGAGCTGGCGGAAGATCTCGACCGAATTCAGTTCGACAACGAGTTCTGTCCCGTCGCGATAAACGTCAAACGTATCGTCATTCGCGGTCCCGTCGAGATTGGGATTGGGATCGGAAAGGTGCGTCAGGACGACGTCGTTGCCGTCGCCCCCATCGTAGTCAATCTGGTAGATATAGTCGTCGAGGACCAGCTGATCGCCGTCGTTCAGATTCAGGAACGTGCCGGTGACGGGGTTCACGCCCTGGTTATCGATGATGGTGAACGTCTTCAGGTAAGACGGCGTGTAGGCGGCCAGCCGGGTCGTGTCGAGCTGTGCGTTGTTGAGAGTCACGTCTCCCGCGACGACGATCTGATCGTAACCGGTGCCGGGATCATCTCCTTCGAGTTCGATTTCGACCGTGTCGCCGCTGTCCAACACCAGGTTTCCTGTAACAACCAGTTGTCCGGGAGAACCGCCCGGGGCGATGACGCCGTTCAGAGTCACCGTCTGTCCGCTTGAGGTCACATTGCCAGCGTTCGTTCCGGCTGCCGTGGTGATCGATCCGGTTCGCGCCGTCAGGGTGACAGCGACATCGGAATCGGACGTCAGAATCTCACCGAGAGCGATCGAGCCTCCCACGAGGGAAACCGAATCGGCAAACGTAGCCGAGGTGATCTCAACGGCTCCTGTGCCGGCGGTTGCATCGCCGATCAGAATCGATGAGAAGCCGTTCGCAAGATTCGCGAGCTCCGCGGCGTCGAGATTCAGGGTGCCGGTCGCGCTCTCGCCGATGCCGATCGACGAAGTGGGATCGTTTGGCACGATCTGAAGAGAGCCCGTTCCAGAAAGTCCGGCGTTGACAGCCAGAGTGGAGGTCTTCAGCGTGGTGGCCCCAGAGAGGGAGCTCGCGGTGGTCGCGAAGCTGATGGAGTCGTCGCCGGTCTGAAGATCGATCGTCAAATCACTGCTGAGACTGATCCCGGAAACGGTCATCGCATCGTCAGTTCCCGCTCTGCCACGGATTGTCAGCCCGGTCATCGGCTCGGCGAATGTCGTGTCCGTCAACTGGCCACCCGCGAGAGTCAGGTTGCTGGCACCGCCGTCGACGAGGAAGACTCCGGGGTTATTGACCTCCGGCAACAGAAACTCGTGGGTATCAGTTTGCAGCTGATTGTGGATGCCTTCCGTTCCGGAATAGCTGATCGTTTGCGGGAGAAAGCCCCCCGTTAGTGCCAGACTGCCCGACGTCGCATCCCCAAAGTCGTGCGTCGAACTGGTGAACGAGCCGCCGGTCAGGGTCAGTTGATCCCCAATCGGGCTGAACTCAACCCCGCCGTCGTACTGGGTGAATCGATCAAAGTCTCCGCCGGAGTAATCGAGGGTGACCCGGTCGTCGAGTTCCCCGGTGTCGATCAGGATCGAACCGCTAAAGGAACTGAGCGCGACCAGGACGTCATTGCCATCGCTGAACGTGCCTGGCCCCGGCGCAACGAAGTTGTCTGGATCACTGATCCGAAGATGCGGAGTGCCGGGCACAAATGTGGTGTCGATGACCAGCGTGAGATTGTCGGCCGTCGGGCCGCCAAACTCGTCGATGTGGAGGTCCTGATTATTGATGGCCACCGAAGCGAGCAGGGTGCGGTCTTCCAGCGTCTGACTGCGGCGGTCGACGCCACGGAGCCGCTGTTGCGCGATGATTCTCCTGTGAGAACGGGGCTTCAAATGCGAAGAGACAAGTGTCTCCAGCCAGTGACGGAGGAACATCGAAACGTCCTTGGACAGCAACTTCCGTTTCCGCGGGGCGTACTCCAGCCCCGATCTGTCAACAAAGTGCAGCGCATCGGACAGCCAGAGGAAAACGCATGCGGCAAGCAGCTCGCAGCAGCAGTGGGCCCGCTGTCAGATGCCATTTACACTACCGGGTCGGGATAACGCGGAACAACCCCCAACCCGCTGATTCTGGGCGAACTGCGGCAGGACCGGTATGGACCTGCTGCCAATCCACAGATATAACGCGGGTAGGACGTCACACTTTCAGGAGCCGGAACTTCGTCTCATGGGTCGCTCGCTCACAGCAATAATGACAATGCTCTCCCTGGTGCTGCACGCACTTCTGGGATGCTGTGCCCATCACGCCCACGCGGCCGAATGCGGTTGTGCGGTTCCCGCCCAGCAGGAGCAGCAAACCTGTCAACACGCCCATTCTGGACAATGCGCACATCACGAACAACCGGAACCGGAATCTTCCGACGAGGACCAGCCGTCCTGCCCGGATGAGAGTTGCTGTCACGAACTGGAATGTTCGTTCATGGCGGATCAAAAGGTCGATTTCAGCCTCGATCTGGCATTTGCCCTGCAAATGCCGTGCGTCTGTTCCGCCTTGCTCAAGGGAAGTATGCTGCCTGCCGTCGTGCCGACCGCTGTTTGCGAAGCCGCTGTCCCGCTGGAACGTCAGCCCCTGCGCGCATTGACGCAGGTGTGGCGACTGTAATCCCGTCGTGGTAACGCCTGACGTTGTGCAGCTCGCCGCACGTCTCCAGTTCCGTTTCGGGATGTCCCCGATACGCCCGATGAGCCGCTAAGCTCGCAGGCCGTGCCGATATTCCCGCTGCTCCCTGCACACTGAGCAGATGTGCTGTTTACTGCGGTGATGAACTGCTGCGCTTTTTTCCTGCAGTGTGACTCGCTGCGCCTGTTCCCAGTTAACCCGGGACGACGATCTCATGAATTCGATACAGACCCGGCCGATCCGTCGTTGGATCGGTCCACTCATCCTGGTGGCGTTTCTCGTTATCGGATGGCTCACCAGTTCCGTCTGGCTGCCGCCGATGAATGGCATGGTTCAGCGTTCAATCACCGGCTTTCGATCGGCCGCCTCGACCGAGCCTCACGGCGAAGAGGAAGGCGACGCACATGCCGGTCACGATCACGAAGGGCACGACCACGTCGGCCACGACGAAGCGACGTCGCTGGAACTTTCCGATCAGGCGTTGCGGAACATCGGACTCTCGCGCGAGACGATCCAGCCGATTGAGCTGCAGACGTTTCAGCGGTCGATTACCGTGCCCGCACTCGTCGTCGAACGTCCGGGGCGGACTCGCGTCCAGGTGGCCACGCCGATGACGGGCGTCATCACCCATGTGCACGCCGTGCAGGGAGAAGCCGTCGAACCGGGAAGCCTGCTGTTCCAGATTCGACTCACGCACGAGGACCTGGTGTCTGCACAAACCGACTTTCTGCAAACGCTCGGCGAGCTCGATGTGGAAGAACGCGAGATCACACGGCTGCAGGATGTCACGAGCAGTGGAGCGGTCGCGGGCAAGGTTCAGCTCGACCGGGAATATGCCCGGGACAAGCTCGCCGCCCATCTCCGGGCCCAGCGGGAAGCGCTCAAACTGCACGGTCTTTCGGACGAGCAGGTCGATCTGATCGCCAGCGAGCGGCGACTGCTGAGGGAACTTCAGATCTTCGCACCTTCGACCGACGAGCATCCCGAGAACGAACTCAAACTGGCTGGCAAGCTGGTGCAACCGGTCTCCCTGCAGCAGTCAGGCGATGCTCCCCCGAGCGGGTCCGGCGACCGGGAATCACTCATTCTGCAGGATCTGCTTGTTCACAAAGGACAGTCGGTGAATGCCGGAGAAACGCTGGCCGTGCTGGTCGAGTACAGCGAGCTCTATATCGAAGGACTCGCCTTTGAGCAGGACATCTCTCAACTCCGTCGAGCATCGGAACAGGGCTGGAAGGTCGATGCGATCTTCGAAGAGCCCGGAGCCGGTCCGCGGATCGTTGAGGATCTCGAGTTCGCCTACCTCGCCAATCGGGTCGACATGGATTCCCGGACGCTGCCGTTTTACGTCCGGCTGCCTAACGAAATCACGAAAGACCGTCGCAGCGATGGCAACCGGTATATCGAATGGAAATACCTGCCCGGACAGCGGCTGCAGATGCGGGTGCCCGTCGAAGAGATGCCGAACAGGATTGTCCTGCCTGTCGAGGCCGTCGCCCGGGAAGGGGCGGAGTGGTACGTCTTCCAACAGAACGGAGACCACTTCGACCGGGTGCCCGTGCACGTGACCTATCGCGATCAGTATTCCGCTGTGATCGCCAACGATGGCTCGCTCTTTCCGGGCGATGTCGTCGCCATGCGAGGCGCTCACCAGATGCAAATGGCCCTCAAGAACAAGGCCGGAGGGGGAGTCGATCCTCACGCTGGTCATAACCACTAGGAGGGCTGTTCATGCTGAATGCAATTATCCGCTTTGCACTCCGGCAGCGACTGCTGGTGATGGCGATCACGCTGCTGATGTGCGGCTACGGCACCTGGCAGGCGCTCCACGCACCGATCGATGTCTTTCCGAATCTGAATCGGCCCCGCGTGGTCATTATGACCGAAGCCCCCGGACTCGCTCCGGAGGAAGTCGAGTCGCTGATCACCTTCCCGATTGAAACGGCTGTGAACGGAGCCAACGGGGTGCAGGCCGTTCGGAGTTCGTCAGGCGTCGGGATCTCCGTCATCTACGTGGAGTTCGACTGGGGAACCGATATCTACGATGACCGACAGATCGTGAACGAGCGGCTGCAACTGGTCACCGACCGGTTGCCGGAAGGGATTAGTCCACAACTCGCACCCGTCTCATCGATCATGGGGCAGGTCCTCATGTTGGGGATGTGGAGTGAGGGAGGCGAGACCGAGCCGATTGAAGTTCGCACAATGGCTGACTGGGTGGTCCGTCAACGGCTGTTGACCATTCCCGGCGTTTCGCAGGTCTTCACCATGGGAGGCGGTCGAAAGCAGTTTCAGGTTCTGGTCGATCCCGACGCTCTGCTGCGATACGGCGTCACGCTGCACGAAGTCAAGCAGGCTGTTCAGGACAGCAATGAAAACGCGACGGGCGGCTATCTCGACGAACAGGGGCCGAATGAATTGCTGGTTCGTGCTCTCGGACGCATTCAATCGATCGAAGACCTGCAGAAAGTCGTTGTCGCCACGCGGAACGAGCGACCGATTGTGCTGGCTCAGATCGCCCGCGTTATTGAAGGGGCTCAGGTCAAACGGGGCGACAGTGCCGCCTATGTCCGCACCGGGGCCGGAGAGTTCGTCGGCGGCCCGGCGGTTGTGCTGACGATCAACAAGCAACCCGAAGCCGACACTCGAGCGGTTACCGAGGCGGTCCTGGAAGCCGTGGAAGATCTTCGTCCCTCGCTTCCGCAGGACCTTCGAGTGGAGCCGCTCTATTCGCAGAAACTGTTCATCGATCGAGCCATCGAAAACGTCGTCGAAGCGCTGAGAGACGGCGGGATTCTGGTGGTCATCATTCTCTTTCTGTTCCTGATGAACATCCGGACGACATTTATCACGCTCACAGCGATTCCACTTTCGCTGTTGATGACCGTGATCGTGTTCTCGTTCTTCGGTCTGTCGATCAACACAATGACACTCGGCGGCCTGGCAGTCGCCATCGGGGAACTGGTCGACGATGCCATTGTCGATGTCGAGAACATCTTTCGGCGGCTTCGGGAGAACCGGCAGCAGGGGAACCCGAAGAATCCGCTGCTCGTTGTCTTTCAGGCCAGTGTCGAGATTCGAAACTCGATTGTCTTCGGCACAATGATCGTGATTCTGGTCTTCCTCCCGCTGTTCGCGCTCTCGGGCATGGAGGGGCGGTTGTTCACGCCGCTGGGAATTGCTTACATCGTTTCGATTCTGTCTTCACTGCTCGTCTCCCTGACGGTCACGCCCGTGCTTTCCTACTGGCTGCTGGCTGGGAAGAAAGATAGCGGGCACGAGAAAGATGGCCCGTTGCTCCGCCTGTTGAAATGGATCGGCGACAAAGTCATTCGTTTCAGTCTGAGAGTCCCGAGGCTCAATCTGATCGCGACCGCACTGGCGGTCGGACTGGCCGGGCTCTTTCTGATCAATCTGGAACGCGACTTTCTTCCCCCATTTAACGAGGGGACGATTCAGCTGAATGTTGTGCTGCCGCCGGGAACGTCGCTGGGAACCTCGAACGATATCGCCGGTCGGGTTGAAGACCGACTCATGGCGATCGAGGACATTCTCTCGATCAGCCGCCGCACCGGCCGGGCTGAACTCGATGAACACGCCGAGGGCGTCAACATGAGCGAGATCCTGATCGAGCTCGATCCCGAATCCGAGCAGTCCCGTGAGGAGCAGATCGAAGAAATTCGTGAAGCCATGGGCGAAATCCCCGGGATTGTCACGGCTGTGGAGCAGCCGCTCGCTCACCTGATCTCACATATGCTATCGGGCGTGAAAGCTCAGATCGGGATCAAGATTTACGGAGACGACCTCGATCTGCTGCGTCGCAGTGCAGGGGAGATGCAGGCTGCAATCCAGTCCGTGCCGGGCGTGACCGATCTTCTGGTCGAGCCGCAGGTTATCATCCCTCAACTGCGGATCGAACTCGACCGTGACAAACTCCTGCTCTACGGTTTGACGGCTGCTGAAGTCAACACGTTCATCGAAACAGCGATGAACGGGCAGATCGTTTCGGAAGTCCTGCTCGGGCAGCGAACCTTTGACCTGTTAATCCGGCTGGACGAAGGCTATCGAGAGAACCTGCAGGCGCTGAAACGGCTGACGATTGAGATGGAGAACGGCGGGAAGATTCCACTCGAAGCCGTGGCCGACATCTATGAATCGGGAGGTCCCAATACGATCAATCGCGAGAATGTCCGACGGCGAATCGTGCTGCAGTGCAATGTCTCTGACCGCGGCGTGGTCGATGTCGTCCAGGAGATTCGCGAACGGGTGCTGCCCGTCGTCCAGTCGCTTCCGCCCGGGTACTTCGTTGAATACAGCGGCCAATTCGAGAGTCAACAGTCGGCGACCCGCATCATTGGAGCTCTGTTCGCCGTTTCGCTGGTCGGCGTCTTTCTCGTGCTGTTTACGATGTTCCGTTCCGTAAAACTGTCGCTGCAGGTAATGGCCGCACTGCCGATGGCGTTCATCGGCTCGGTTGCCGCCCTGGTGATGACCGGTCAGACGCTAACCGTGGCCGCCATGGTCGGGTTCATTTCCCTGGGCGGGATCGCTTCCCGCAACGGAATCCTGCTCCTCAATCACTACCTGCATCTGGTCCGACACGAAGGCGAGGACTGGACGAAAGAAATGATTGTTCGTGCGGGACTGGAGCGTCTCGCTCCGGTGCTGATGACTGCGCTCACGTCCGGGATCGGCCTCGTGCCGCTGGTACTGGCCGCGGGCGAAGCCGGCAAGGAGATTCTCTATCCGGTAGCGACGGTCATTCTCGGGGGACTGATCAGTTCGACACTCTTGGACTTCTTTGTCCACCCGGCACTCTTCTGGTTGTTCGGTCTCGAAGAAGCCCGGCGTGTGGTGGACGAATCGAACATGGAACTTGAGCTCATCCTCCCCGAACAGGAACCCGTCGAAGAACGGACTGTTGAAGTTTGAACCGCGGAAACGGTTCCCTCATTCTCAATGCTGAAAGGAATAGCAATGTTACGAATTCACTCTCTTCTGTCGCTGGTTGCTCTGCTGGTCGGCCTGGTCGGATGCGAGCCCCAATCGGCTCCTCCGGCTTCCGAGACCACTAACGGGCAGGCAGAAAGCGGCGGCCATGACCACGCCGAACATGATCATCCCACCGAAGGTCCGCACCACGGAGAACTCATTGAATTGGGTAACGAAGAATATCACGCGGAAATCATTCACGATGAAACGGCAGGCACCGTAACGATTTACATTCTCGATGCGGCGGCAAAGATGCAGGTTCCGATTGAATCGGCTGAGGTCATCGTGAACACAACTCACGACGGACAGCCCGCTCAACACACGCTTCAGGCCAGTCCCGATGAGAATGATCCTGAGGGGAAGTCCTCGAAGTTCGTCTCCAGCGAATCAGACCTTGCCGCCCATCTTCATCAAGAAGGAGGTGAGCCCAGGCTCGTGGTGACGATCAATGGAAAGTCCTACCGGGGAACAATCGCCCACGACCACAGCCACGAGCATGACCACGCCCATTAGGCCGTGAATGTTTTGGCCGTTTTTGGCTGCATCATTCTCCTTCCCTCCGGAATTTCTTCGTCATTCTGGAACATTCTTCGCGTCCCACTGGAATTTGCTGCCGGCCCGCTAGAATAAAGGCTGCATTCAACTCGAGGTGACAGGATGTCATGCCGCCGCCTGGGACGTAATTGCAGTTTGTTTGTACACACCGGCGGTCATATCTACAGGCGACGAGGCAACCAGGATTGAGCAGCGATTCGCACTCTGAGAGAGAGTTTCCCCAAAGCGGCGGAGTTCTACAAAGATTATTAGGGCCGAACGGTCTGGGCACACAACCGCGTCGGATATCCGACGCGGTTTTAGTCGGCTTTGCGGTTGCGCTTCTCGTTCTGCTGGTGACCGCTGCGATCAACTACATCCATACCCGCACACTGGTTGAGAACAGTCGTTCTGTCGCGGAATCGCAGGAGCTGATGGTTCAACTCGAAGGGCTTCTCTCCAATATCACCGATGCCGAGACAGGCCAGCGTGGTTTTCTCCTCACGCTTGATGAATCGTATCTCGACCCATACGAGTCTTCCGCATCCCTGGTCCATTCCGATCTGCGGAAGCTCGAAGAGCTGTTGCATGAGAACGAAACTCCATTGGGGCGGCTTCCCGATTTGAACCGAGCCGTGCAGGCCAAACTCGATGAATTGCGAGAGACGATCGATCTGGCGAAAGATGGCGATCGGGAGGCGGCTCTCGTCATCGTCCAGAGTGATGTCGGCAAGAGGCTGATGGATGAGATCCGCACAATCCTTGGATCCATGCAGGAGACTGAAGCCGAAGATGTGCGGAAACGGCTGCTTGAGACGGAGCAGAGTTTTCAGTCTGCGGTCGCCTCGGCGGTGTTGTCCACCCTGGTCGGAGTCGCGCTCCTCGGGTTTGTGTTCTATCTCGCCCTCCGGAATATTCGCCAGGAGCAGGCGGCGACCGCCGAAATGACCGCCCAGCGTGAACTTTACCTGACGACCCTGGCCAGCATCGGCGATGCGGTCATCAGTACCAATGCTGAGGGGGATGTTGTTTTTCTGAATACCGTTGCCGAGAGCCTGACCGGTTGGACAACCGCCGACGCCTCTGGTCGACCGCTGACGGAAGTCTTTCGAATTATCAACGAGACCACGAGAGCGACGGTGGAGAATCCGGCGTTGCGAGCCATTCGCGAGGGCGTCATCGTTGGACTGGCCAATCATACGCTACTGATCACACGCGATGGACAGGAAGTGGCGATCGACGACAGTGCCGCTCCGATTCGAGATGATGCCGGGGAAGTGATCGGGAGTGTGCTCGTTTTTCGCGATATCAGCAGTCACAAGTTTTCGGTGCGACGACTGGAGGCAAGCGAAGCCCGCATGCGGTCGATGCTCAACTCGGCTCTGGACGGCATTATTTCCATCGACCACCGGGGCAACGTGATCGAGTTCAACAAGTCCGCCGAAAAGATGTTCGGCTATACGCGGGACGAAGTTCTTGGCAATGAAATGGCGAACTTCATCGTTCCGCCGTCGCTTCGTGGGAGACATCGCGATGGCCTGGAACGGTATCTGAAAACAGGTGTCGGCCCCGTTCTCGATCAGCGTCTGGAACTGACCGCGGTTCGGAGAGACGGCGAAGAGTTTCCCGTGGAAATCTCGATCACACGCATCGAAACCGTCGGGCCCCCGCTGTTTACCGGATACGTTCGCGATATCACCCAGACGAAGTTCGCCGAGCAGCAGCGACAGGAGTCCGAGCGGCGTTTTCGGATGCTCGTCGAACAGATTCAGGACTACGCCATCTTCATGATGGACCCGGAGGGACGGGCAACCTCGTGGAATGTCGGAGTTCGGCGATTGCTCGGTTACGAGGAAGACGAATTCATCGGTTTGAGAGTCTTCAAAGCGGCCTTCAC
The DNA here is from genome assembly GCF_022267515.1 of Rubinisphaera margarita. NCBI lineage: Bacteria > Pseudomonadati > Planctomycetota > Planctomycetia > Planctomycetales > Planctomycetaceae > Rubinisphaera > Rubinisphaera margarita. The sequence goes on from NZ_JAKFGB010000005.1 coordinate 321,374, forward strand.
GCCGGAGGATCTGGAAACCGGGATCGATGAAGCGGAATTGCGTCAGGCTGCCACTGAAGGGCGCGGTGGAGATGACCGTTGGAAGTTACGAAAAGATGGAAGCCGTTTCTGGGCTTCGGGAATCACGACCGCGCTGCACGACGAAGACGGCAATTTGCTGGGCTTCATGAAGGTGATGCGGGATCAGACGGATCGCAAGCGGCTCGAAGATGAGCTTCGGAAAATTGCGGCCGATCTCTCCGAAGCGGACCGACGAAAGACCGAGTTTCTCGCCACGCTGGGGCACGAACTTCGCAATCCGCTGGCGCCGATCCGAACTGGCCTGGAAGTCATGAAGCTGGCCAGAGACGAGCCGGAGACCATCGAGGAAGTTCGGCTGACGATGGAACGACAAACCCATCAGATGATGCGTCTGATCGATGATCTGCTCGATGTGTCACGGATCACCCGCGGCAAGCTGGAACTTCGCCGATCGATGGTTCTCGTGGGCGACGTGGTCGGCAGCGCCGTTGAGGCGGCGCGACCTTTTGTCAATGATGCTCAACATGAGTTGACCGTCGAGTTGCCGGAAGAACCGATCGAGATGTACGGCGACCCGCATCGACTCGCCCAGGTCTTCTCGAATCTGTTGAATAACGCAGCAAAGTATACGCCGGTCGGAGGACATATCTGGCTGACCGTTCGCCGACTGGACGACGATGTGGTCATCAGCGTTCGGGATAACGGCCTCGGGATCCCGGCGGAGATGCAGGAGAGTATTTTTGAGATGTTCACCCAGATCGATCGTCCGCATGAGTTCGGCCACACCGGACTGGGGATCGGTCTGACACTCGTCAAGAGATTGATAGCACTTCATGGAGGAACGATCGAAGTGAAAAGCGATGGGCCTGATCACGGAAGCGAATTCACAGTTCGATTACCAGTAATGACGGAGTCGGCGGCCACAAGCGTTCTGCTTGAGGATCCCCCGAGCGGAAATCCGCCTCTCAAGGTCCTGGTTGTCGATGACAACGAAGCGGCTGCATCCATGCTGTCTATGGTTGTCAGCATGCTCGGCAATGAAGTCCGCATTGCTCACGACGGAAGCCAGGCCGTTCAGGTGGCCAGCCAGTTTCGTCCAGAGGTGATCCTGATGGATCTCGGCATGCCGAATATGAATGGATTCGAGGCGGCTCGCGAAATCCGCAAACAGGAATGGGGCAAGACGATGGTCCTGGCGGCTCTGACAGGGTGGGGGCAGGATGAAGATCGTCGGCGCTCGCGTGAAGCGGGCTTTGATCACCATTTCGTCAAACCCGCCGAGCCAGCCGAACTGCAACGGTTGTTTGCCGCGGTGAGCCGGAATTGAGCAGACGTCCCTAGAGCATATTCATGCTTCTCCTGCAGTCGCTCGGCGTCAATCCCGGGCTATGCTGAGTTTTGCACCTGCACACGCCTGCATTTGAATTTTGACTTTGCTTTAGACCGATCGGAAGTAGAAGACGATCAGTCCCGCGACGTAGACCAGCGTGACCCAGACCGAATCGATCCCCATTCCGAACAGGGTGCGGTCGCGTCGCTCAAGCAGTCCCCACATATAGAGAGCCGTAAGGACGATGCCGATCCCTCCCATGAACAACGCCGATTGATCGACAGCGTTCACAACCGGACCGGCTCGGAATGCCAGATCACTCGGCAGCAGCAGCGCGACTTCGAGGGAGTTGGTTCCGAAGATGTTGGAGATCGCCATCGTGTAGCTGCCGAGCCGAATCGCGCCGGCGGTAGTGCTGATCTCGGGAAGCGAAGTGGTCAGAGCAACCAGCGTGGCTCCCAGAAAACCGCCCGAGAGTCCCGTCTGTTCCGACAGCGCATCGGCGGTCGCTGAGACGAGGAAGCCTCCAATCAACACGAACAGACAATTGTAGGCAAACTGAATCCAGATTCCCCACTCCAGCCGTGTTCCCTGGCCCTGTTCAGACGCGTGATCACTGGCGTTCTCCTCGGGGTTGTTCTTTTCGGAGAGTGCTTCGGGAAGCTCAGTCGGAACCCACGACTCTCGATTCTCAAAGCGATTCATGTAATAGAGCGAAGCGGCATAGACCGCACCCAGCAACAGAGGCCAGAAGCCAATGTGTGCGAACAGCGTCACATCGCCCGCGGAGATGGCGCACACGCCGACGGCGATCTGCAGAATCAGCAGCGTCCCCCCCAGAAGCAGAACCGGGCTCGGAGAAAAATAAGTCAAAGCTCCCTTCACGACCCAGAAGTCGATCAGCGCCAGAACGGCGAGTTGCATGGCAACGCCACCGAACAGATTGTTCATCGCCAGGGAGGCATTTCCCAGCCAGCTCGCTGTGACGGTGGTCGCGATCTCAGGCAACGAGGTGGCCCCGCCCAGCAGAAGAGCCCCCGCCAGAGCTTTGGACATGTTCGATCGCTCGGAAATCTGATCGGCGATGTGCGAAAGTTTCGTTCCGGATCTCCAGACCAGCAGGCCTCCGACGAAGAGTATCAGCAGGTTGATCCACGGGCTGTATGTATGAAAATCGAATGTCATGCAACGACCAGTCGCCGGGCGGCGAAAAGATAAAAAGCGAAAGCAGGCGAATCCATTGAACGATTCGCCTGCTTTCTACCCCTGTTTCACGCAGATTACGTGCGGGCGGCTTCCCGGTTGATGAAGCTTTCCGCCAGATTGGTGAGAATCTTGTCGGCATCACCTTCTTCGTCCAGCGTCTGCTGCAACAACTCGGCGGCCTGCGGCTGTCCCAGTCGTTGAGCCAGGTTCCGGATACAGCCGTATGCGGCAATCTCGTAATGCTCAACCCGCTGGGCGGCACAGATCAGAGCCGCGTCGATCACGTGGGCATCACCCTTGGCGCTGATGACTTCTTCGCCTTCTTTGACCAGCCCCTTCATCGCTTCGCAGGTCTTGCCCTTCGCATCTTTGCCGAAGATCTTGAAGACCTGTTCGAGGCGGCGAATCTGACCCTCCGTTTCTTTCAGGTGTTCCTGAAAGGCTTTCTTGAGCTCCGGATCAGAGGCTTTGTCCGCCATCTGCGGAAGTGCCTTGGTCAGACGTTGTTCGGCATCATAAACGTCTTCCAGCTGATCAACGAAAAGTGCGTCCAGATCGTTGAATTCGGTTGATGTAAATAGTCCCATTGTGATTTCCTTTCGTTTCATTGCGGATGGACTCGCGTCCCATTCGGCGTTTCTTCCTGGCTGAATCGGGCTGCAAACATCGTTCCACCAAATCGGCGTCCCCGAGGAACGCAATGCGGCCTCTCGGGGCGATGCTGAGCCCGATTCACTTTCGGGCCTCAAGTTCCGGAGTCCCGGCTCAGGCAAACCCTGACTCGACGCTTGGCACGATATTCGTTCAACGGAAGATCTGGTTAGTTTCCCCGATCGCACGGCCCCTTTTGATTCTGGACCAGATGTTCGATTTTGAACTCTCACTCGCCGGTAATTTCACCGTTTTCTGCATCGCGGCTGTCGTGATCGGTTTCGCGGGCGCGAGAGCGTCACGGTTTGCCGATCAACTGGCCGACAGCACAGGATGGGGAGAAGCACTCACCGGAACCATCTTTCTGGGATTCATGACCGCATTGCCCGGCTTCATCGCCTCGCTGGTGACCGCGATGAAAGGCATGCCGGCTTTGGCCATCAGTAATGCTCTCGGCGGCATCGCCATCCAGACCGCAGCGCTCGGAGTGGCCGATATCGCCTATAAACGGGCGAATCTGGAGCACGCGGCTGCCTCGGTGCCGAATATGATGCAGACCGTAATGCTGCTCGCGCTTCTGGTTCTCGTGCTTCTCGGGTTAAGCAGTCCCGACGTCACGGTGGGTCACGTTCATCCCGCTTCGATTCTCCAGATCATCGTGGCCGCCTGCGCGTTCGTCATCGTCGTCCGTGTGCGGCAGGATCCGATGTGGAAACCGGTGCAAACGGATGAAACGCGAGTCGATCGGCCCAACGAAGACTATGTCGAGCGGGATTCCCGGAAGCTCGGATTGGCTCTGCTGGTCGTGGCCGCCCTGACCGCCCTGAGCGGAGCAGTGATTGCTGAAGCGGCACAGAACATCGTGGAACAGACCGATTTCTCGGAGATTCTCGTCGGCGGCTTACTGATGGCGGTTGCGACCTCGTTGCCGGAACTCGTCACCAGTGTGGCCGCAGTCCGAGAGGGAGCCCTGACGTTGGCAGTCAGCGATATTGTCGGCGGAAACTTCTTCGACGTTCTGTTTGTCGCGGGAGCGGACATCGTCTTTCTCAGTGGCTCGATCTATCACGCCGGGGACGTGGGTATGCGTGAGGTCTTTCTTGCCACGCTCACCATTCTGCTCAATCTGATTCTGTTGGCCGGCCTGATCTTCCGGCAGCGGGAAGGACCGGGACGGATCGGAATCGAAAGTTCTCTCATGCTGGGGTGCTACGTGATCGGATTCATCATTCTTTCACTGTCATTCTAGATCCTCGAATGTTTTGTCCAGCCAGCAGCGGAATTGGACTCTGAACGCGCAGCCTGCGCCGGCAGCTTCCGCGCCCGAGCATGCTGATCGTCGTCGCCCGAAAACTGCGGGGTATCGGGAAATCTCCTTAAAGGGAGGGCTTGCCATCCAACGGCCCTGCATTACGCTGAACTTGCACGAAGAGATTACCTGCTTTGTTTCCCGGGCGAGCCGCATGAATCGAGATTCCGTTGACCCTCGTAGATGGCTGCAGCGATGGTTCGTCCCCACCGCGATGCTGCTGCTCGGTGGATGCGCCGGTCCACAATCCACGCTCGATCCCGCCGGGCAGGGAGCGGAGGATATCGCCCGGATCTTCTGGATCATGGTCGTCGGGGCGACGGTCATCTGGACTACCGTCATCGGACTGGCGATCTATGCACTGAAGTTGAAGCCCGGCCCCCATCATCGCCGTCGCTCCGGCTTCTGGATCATCGGGGGTGGAGTCATCGCCCCGACCGTGATTCTGACCGGGCTGGTCATCTACAGTCTCGCCTTTCTTCCTCAGCTTCTCGCCCGACCTCCTGAAGGTTCGCTTCAGATCAAAGTCGAAGGTCTTCAGTGGTGGTGGCGGGTTACCTATCTCGAGAACGGCGAACCCGATTTCGAGCTTGCGAATGAAATCCATCTGCCCGTCGGCGAGCCAGTCGAGTTCCTGCTTTCAAGTCCCGATGTCATTCATTCGTTCTGGATTCCCGCGCTGGGCGGGAAAGTCGACATGATTCCGGGCCGGCAAACGCGGCTGACCCTCATGCCGACTCGAACCGGAACCTTTCGCGGAGTCTGCGCTGAATACTGCGGCTCCTCCCATGCGTTGATGAACTTCACGGTCGTGGTGGAAGAACCGGATGAGTATCAAGCGTGGCTGGAAGAGCAGCGAAGTCCCGCCCGCCGACCGGCTGAGCAGCTCACGATCCTCGGTCGCGAACTGTTTGTGAGTTCGGGGTGCGGGGCATGTCACTCCGTTCGCGGGACCGACGCGAATGGTCGCATTGCTCCCGATCTGACCCATGTCGGCAGCCGCCATAAACTGGGCGCCGACGTTCTTCCCAATGAACGAGCCAGCTTCGAACGATGGATCCGCCATACTGACGACGTGAAGCCCGACGTCCTGATGCCCGAATATCATTCGCTCGACGCGGCGGAGTTAACGGCTCTCGCTGCCTACCTCGAAAGTCTTGATTGAAACCCGCTGTATGCAGACCACCGAGAACGATCCTGAACCGCTGCCCGAAGCCCCGCCGCTCGAAGTCCGGCGTGCGCAGGAGGAGCGTCTGCTCAAAGCCTGGGAAACGCCCAAAGGCTGGCGGTACTGGTCGGCGGTCAACAACTCCGAGGTCGGACTCTGGTACACGGTCGCCTCGTTCTGCTTCTTTCTGTATGGCGGCGTACTTGCACTGCTGATGCGCATTCAGCTGGCCGTACCCGAAAACACGTTCCTGACCGCGAATCAGTACAACCAGATCTTCACCATGCATGGCTCGGTGATGATGTTCCTGTTCGCCGTGCCGATCTTCGAAGCCTTCTCCATTCTCGTATTGCCGCAGATGCTTGGGGCACGCGATCTCCCGTTCCCGAGGCTCTCGGCGTACGGGTTCTGGAGTTTCATCATCGGCGGGGTGTTCGTCTGCGGCTCCATCTTCTTCGATGCCGCACCGCGAGGCGGCTGGTTCATGTATCCGCCGTTGACCAGTTCGTATCAATCCGATGTCGGAGCCGATATCTGGCTGCTCGGGTTGACGTTCATCGAAATTGCCTCCATTGCCGCGGCGATTGAATTAATCGTCGGGGTTCTGAAGTGCCGCCCGCCGGGCATGCGAATCAACTTGATCCCGCTTTACTCGTGGTACATTCTGGTCGTCGCCGGAATGATCCTGTTCGCCTTCCCGCCGTTGATCGCCGGCGACATTCTGCTCGAAATGGAGCGGGCGTTTCACTGGCCATTCTTTGACCCGGCACGAGGCGGCGATCCGGTTCTCTGGCAGCATCTGTTCTGGATCTTCGGACATCCCGAGGTCTACATCATCTTCCTGCCATCGGTCGCGCTGATGGCGATGATCGTGCCGACGTTCGCTCGCACGCCGATTGTCGGCTACAGCTGGGTCGTTTTGTCAGCGGTTGGGACCGGGTTCCTCAGTTTCGGGCTCTGGGTCCACCACATGTTTACCACCGGGCTGCCGGGGGTGTCACTCGGAATCTTCTCGGCCGCTTCCCAGGCCGTGGCGATACCGACCGGGGTGCAGATCTTCTGTTTTCTGGCGACGCTGGTCGCGGGACGAGTGGTGAAGTCGACCTGTCTGCTCTTTATCTTCGCAGGGCTGGCGACCTTCATTATCGGCGGGCTGACCGGCGTGATGGTCGCGGTGGCTCCCTTCGATTTTCAGGCTCACGACACCTACTTCATCGTCGGGCATCTGCATTATGTGCTGATCGGCGGAACGATCTTTCCGATCATGGCTGGCTTCTATTACTTCTTCCCGATGGTCCGGGGTAAGAAGCTGAGCGAACGGATCGGTACGATCGTCTTCTGGCTCGTCTTCATCGGTTTCAATGTTGGCTTCTTCCCGATGCACATCTCCGGAATGATGGGGATGCCCCGGCGAGTCTTCACCTATCCAGCCGGGATGGGCTTCGACACCTTGAATATGACCTCAACCATCGGCGCCTTCATTCTCGCCGGCGGCTTACTGCTGTTCTTTATCGATGTCGTCCGGCCGCGAAAGAATCAGCCTTATTCGGAACGCAATCCGTGGAACGCCGGAACACTCGAATGGCTGGCGGAAATCCCCGATAAACCGTGGGGAGCCCGCTCGATTCCGGAGATCGACAGCCGCTATCCGCTCTGGGACCAGCCGAACTTTGTCCGCGATGTCGATGAAGGCCGCTTCTATCTCCCCGATGCAAAAGAAATGCTCCGCGAAACGATCGTGACTTCGGTGATCGATGCCCGCCCGATGCAATGCCTGCGCGTGGCCGGGCCGACATTCATCACAGTCTGGGCGGCAATCTTCACCGGCGGCTTCTTTATTCTGGCGACGTATCACTGGTGGACCTCGGCTGTGGTCAGCGGGCTGCTCGCCATCGTGATGCTGCTCCGCTGGGCCTGGACCACGGCTCCGATTCCTGAGAAAGACTCGAAGGATGTCAGCCTCGGGGTGACGCTGCCGATTTATGTCTCCGGACCGAGTGCGGTCGGCTGGTGGGCGATGTTCATCACCATGACGGCTGATCTGACGGCGTTCATGTCACTGGTCTTCGGCTACTTCTTCTACTGGACTGTTCATAAAGATTTCCCGCCTGAACCGCATCAGGGGCCGGGAGTCTTCTGGCCGGTGTTGAGCCTGGTGCTGCTCGCCGGTTCGTATGGACTGACGCTGTTGTCTCATCGATGGAATCGAGACGACAACGCCCGGGCGTTCTATGGAGGGCTCATCGGAGCAGCCGTGCTTTCCCTGGGCGGAGCGGCCGCGATTCTTGCTGGTCCATGGACGACGAACCTCGATCCGACTTCACACGTTTACCCGGCCATCGTCTGGGTGCTGGCCGGCTGGATGGCTCTGCACGTGATCGGCGGCACGATCATGCAGTTGTACTGTCTGGCCCGGCGGGCGGCTCGCCGAATGACCGCGAAATACGACGCCGACATCGTCAACGTTTGTCTGTACTGGCATTTCCTCGCTCTCACGGTCTTCATCACCGTTGGCGTGATTGCCGGTTTCCCCTTCCTGGTGTAGAGAGACGACATGACCCGGATCTCCGATCCCGAATATATGCAGCCGACGGAGGAACAGGATCGACTCTGGATCCTGTTCGCTTCGCCGACGATCTGGGCGATCCATCTGCTCGCCTGCTATATCACCGCGGCAATCTGGTGTGCGAAGTTCGGCGAGACCGATTCGGCTTTCACCACCGTGCGGATTGCATTCGCGGTTTACACCGTGCTTGCTCTGGCGGCAATCGGCTGGTTGGGCTGGACCGGATATCAACAGCATCGGCGTGTCACCGACAAGACCCCGCACGATGACGACACGCCACTCGATCGCCATCGGTTTCTGGGCTTCGCAACCCTGCTGCTGTCCGGCCTGAGTGCGATCGCAACCATCTACGTGGCCCTTGTGGCCGTTTTCATCGGGAGTTGTGACTGATGAGTGATTCCCTGTCCCTGGCCCCCCAGTTCGAACACGATGGACGAACGACACTGCGGACCGACTCCCTGTTTTCCGGGTGGCGGATCTGCTTTCTCATCTGGGGGCTGATCAGCCTGATCATCGCGTGGATGGGTCCACTGCCGCGCCTGGCGCATGAGGCATTCTTCGCCCACATGACAATGCACATGCTCGTGGTCGCCGTCGCCGCTCCCATGCTGGGGCTCGCGATTGCCGGCAGTCGGTTCGATCCGGTCATGAAATGGCCTCGCATCTTCTCGCCCATTCCCGCTTCCGTGGCCGAGCTGATCATCGTCTGGGCCTGGCATGCTCCGCAGCCGCATCATCTGGCGCGAATGCACACCTGGGGACTGTTCGCCGAACAGGGCTCGTTTCTGCTGGCCGGAATTATTGTCTGGCTCTCCGCGTTTGGCGGGCTGCTGCCCCGCAGTCGCGGCCGCAGTGCGGCGGGGGTCATCGGTCTGTTGCTCACATCGATGCACATGACCCTGCTCGGAGCGCTCCTGGCATTGGCTCCCCGTTCGGTCTACGACCATCACCAGGGATTCGGAAGCATGACGGCTTTGGAAGACCAGCATCTCGGCGGGGCGATCATGCTCGTCGTCGGGGGAATCGCTTACCTCTGGGGCGGAGTCGCGCTCACGGTCGGACTCGTGCAGGACCGCAAACAGGACGAGGCGGTGGAGTGATGAAACAACATCTCAAGACAATCGTGATCTTTCTGCTGATCGTTGCCGTCTGTGGCGGTCTACTCGTCGTCACCGGCGTCCTGCCAATCCGAGCCAGCGACGGTCACTGGGCAATCACCCGCTGGTTTCTCAACTTCTCGAAAGAACGGTCCGTCGCCTTCCACAGCAGTGGAATCGAAGTTCCCGATCTCGACCGTGAAGCCCTGGTGGTGAAAGGGGCAGGGCACTACGAGATCGGCTGCCTGCAATGTCACGGCAGTCCGCAACGGGAAGCCCCGCGCGTCGTCGCCTACATGACTCCAAAGCCGCCCGATATCGCCGCTCTGGTGAAGGAACGGGAACCGGAAGAGCTGTACTACATCGTCAAGCACGGCATCCTCATGACCGGCATGCCGGCCTGGCCCAGTCTGCAGCGGGACGATGAAGTCTGGCCGGTTGTCGCTTTTCTGCTGAAGTATCCAGAACTCGATCACGCGGCGTACCGCAAACTCGCTCTTGGTGAACTCGATCTGGAAGAAGTGCCGGACACCGTCAACGGTGAGGATGAAACTCCGCTCGACGTTCCGCATCATGTTGTCGAAAGCTGCGCCATGTGTCACGGTCTCGAAGGACGGGGGCGCGGCTACGGCGTCTTTCCGGTACTGGCCGGCCAGAACGAAGCCTATCTGGTCGAGACGCTGGTTGCTTATCGGGACGACAAACGGCACAGCGGAACAATGGAAGCCGTGCTCGGCCGACTCGATGTCGACGACCTCGAACGCCTCGCCAAATACTACGCAAATCTGCCAGCGGCAGGAGCCCTTGCGGATTCCGAAACCGATGGTCCCCCGCGTGATGAAGATCATGCGGAAGCCATCGAGCGGGGCCGCCAGATCGCACTGGAAGGCCTTCCGGAGCAGAAAGTGCCTTCCTGTGCCGACTGTCATCCGATCGACGGCTCGACGATTAATGACGAGTACCCGGTTCTTACCGGCCAGTACGCCGACTATCTGGAACTGCAGCTCGAGCTGTTCGCCGAACGGGTTCGCGGCGGAACCGATGCATTCAATCTCATGCACCCCGTCGTCGATCATCTCGAACCGGAGCAGATGCGGGATGTCGCGCTGTTCTACGCCGCGCAGTCGCGCGACGAATCACCATGATGGCACGACGTTCGGGGCGTGCGAGCAGAACTCAGTTCGCTTCGATCCACTCCAGAGCAGCCTCTTTGTCCGGGTAGTGGAAGTATTTGATCTCGGCGGTAGTGAACGGCTTGCAGAACTTCGCCATCCCTTCTTCCCATTTGCTTTCGCCGACGAGAGCCAGCTTTTCGATATCCCGGAAGTGCTTCAGGTCGAACTTGATGTCTTCCCACATCGCACCGGCATCCCAGCCATGAAAGTCGTGCATGACGACGACCATGCGAATCTTGCCGAACTCTTCGATTCGCCTTTCAATGATCGGAACAAAGGCTTCGTAAGCCGCCTTTTCGAGCTTCCCGGTGATTTCGATGATCAGAATCTTCCCAGCCGCCACTTCGGTTACGTTGAACGACATCAGGTCCTCCGCAGTTCGATTACCAGATCCGGAACGTCAAGCCCTTGCAGGAATCTCGCGACTCGTCAGCGAGATTTCAGCAGCCCGAATTCGTCAGCTGCTCTCCTGTGCATCATCCTATCTCCGGCCGGGCCTGCAACCCAGTGCCGGAAACGGATTAAGGTCGAGTTTGTGCCCTCGCCGAAAATTCGTCCAATCCTGAGATCCGTCTTCGCCGGCCATCGTTCTCCCTTGAAAGTTCCGCGGCTGCTGATCAGCGACGGCTACATAGCCGGTCGATACAATCCCGCAGCCGCTTTGTAATCCCTCTTTTTTGTCGAAGAAGTCAATGGTTATCACGTCGCTTCTCCTTGTCGTTGGACTCCTCCTCCTCTTCGCCGGGGGAGAATCACTCGTCCGCGGGGCCTCCCAGCTCGCTTACGCTGCGAAGCTTTCTCCTCTGTTTGTCGGACTGACGATCGTCGCCTTCGGCACGAGCACCCCCGAACTGGTCGTCTCGATTTCGACGGCTCTCCAGGGGGAGGCCGACCTGTCGCTCGGAAATGTCGTTGGCAGCAACATTTTCAACATCCTGTTTATTCTCGGGCTTTCCGCAGTCGTCGCTCCGCTGACCGTCAAGCGGCAGATTGTCCGCTGGGATGTCCCGCTGATGATCGCAATCTCCGTCGTCCTGCTGATCCTGGCTCAGGACGGACGCCTGACCGCGCTGGAAGGGTGGGCCCTTCTCGCCGGAATGCTGACCTACACCGCATTCTCCTACTGGCAGGGGAGCCGAGACCGGGATGCCGTCGCCGTTCCCGCCGACGATGTCCCCGCCGCGTCCGGGAGGAAAGGAATGTTCTTTCAACTGGGACTGATCCTGTTCGGGCTCGTGCTGCTCGTCGCAGGCTGCGAGCTGTTTGTCCGCAGTGCCATTTCAATCGCCCAGGCACTCGGCGTGTCGACGACGATCATCGGACTCACGATCGTCGCGGCCGGAACTTCGCTGCCAGAACTGGCCACTTCGGTGATTGCCAGCTATCGCAACGAACGAGACATCGCGGTCGGCAACGTCGTCGGCAGCAACATCTTCAACATTCTGGGCGTCCTGGGCTCGGCCTGCATCTTTTCCGGAACGGGCGTCGGCGTGCCGGAGTCCTTCCTGCAATTCGATCTGCCAATCATGGTTGGCACCGCAATCGTCTGCCTGCCGATCTTCTTCACCGGCCGCGTAATCGCCCGCTGGGAAGGAGCCGTCTTTCTCGTTCTCTACGTCGCCTACACAACCTACCTGATTCTGGCGACAACCAACTCCGGCTACCGCGACCACTTCGGCACGGCGATGATCGCTTTCGTCCTCCCGCTAATCACACTCGGCATCATCGTCAGTTTGATTCGTCACCCGTGGAAGCGAACGAACAGCGAATCGGTTCAAAGCGAGACGCGGTAAGGAGCAAGCTTTCTGCCGCCGATCGCCCGCCTCTTCGGTCGAGAACCGTGCCGAATCGGACCGACAGGACGACAGGGATATCCTTCAAAAGCTTCAATCGAAGTCACTACAACCGCTATTCAGAACAGATTCGGGCGAATTCGGGACGACTGAGCTGGGCGACCTGCGACGTGGCGGTCGGAGGCGCAGCTATTGTTGGAGATCTCAATGTCTTCAGAATTCGCCGGTTCGTCCTATGCAAACTTCGCTGCCCCAGAACCTGCTCGATCGACGAGCGGAACGTGCCATTCGTAATCTTAATCGCTGGTCGTCCCGCTTCGATGGCAGTGTTACCCAGCGACGGCGTCACCTTCGGGAACGATGTTTCATCAAGGCGTCACTGGCCACGATCGCGGGAAACGGGACGGCGGGTCCTACCGTGGGAGAATGGAGAACGGTCTGGGTCCGCAACATCTCGGCGGGGGGGATTGGCTTCCTGTCCGCAAAGCCCATTTCGGAGATCACCGAACCGATTGTCATCGTCCTCGGTAATCGACGGCTGATCTACCGAATCAACCGCAGCCGTCCCGTCCACGACAGTTTCTACGAATACGGTGCCCGCTTCATTGGTGAGGGGCATGTCGATTCCTAATCGGTCACCCGACCCGGGACTGCGGCGAGATCCCATTCTTCAGGAAAGCAGCCAGTTCAGCCGAGTCGTAGATCGCCCGCGAGGAGACGAGCCGGCCATCGCGAACCGCAAGTTCAGTGTACGAGGTGAGCAGATAGGTATGCGGGCTTTCGTGATGCCCGAGGATGGTCTCGTTCTTCACCGTGACACACTGCCGTGCAGAATGCGTCAGCAGTTCCACGCTCTGAATCGCTTCGATTTTCAGGCTGGATCCGAGGGACTCGTAGAAGTCGAAAATGTCGAGCCCGTGGAACGAACCCGCAAAGGTGAGTCCCGCGTCTGACCCCGGCATGTCGTAACGGATCGATGGGTCGGCAATCGGAGCGTCCCCCAGGAACAGCAGTCGAGGGCTTCCCGTCCCGATCGAACTGACGTAACAATTCGCGACCCGCTCCCCATCGGCAGCGACGAAGAAATCAGAAGTCAGCCCCAGTGGCCTATCCCCCGGGTATCTCTGGGAATAGGCCCGGTTGATAACTTGAGCAATCCGAGCCAGCACGTCGCCGTTCACCCGCTTGCGACCATGCTCGACATTATGAATCGTCCGCACGCTGACTTCCACCGCGTCCGCCAGTTCCTTCCGACTCAACCCCACCTCAGCCAGCAGGTCGTTGAGCAAGCCCTTGCGGGTGAGAATACCCTGAGGAGGACGCCCCATAAGTCTTGTGCTCCTGAATGGTGCCGCGCGAGAGGCCACTTTGGAACCGAGGTGTCAAACTCGGTCGCCGAACGAATCGTCGAACAGAAAAGAGCACCAATCGCCAAAGAATGAGAGAACGAGCCGCCTGGACAGCAGGCACCAGTTAGCGAATGTGCACAACAATTCTCCAACAGACAGGAACACCTGTCAATCGCATTCGCCACCGCTACGGCGAGACGGTCCAGACATCTACGGACGGCTGACCTATCTGCCGGAGGTTGAATCCACCGCAACAGGCAACACAGCCGGAGAGCCGCACTACGCATACGGCTACGACGAATTCGGGAATCAGGTCTCAATTACCGACCCGAACGGAAATGTGACGAAGTTCACCTACGACAACCGTAGTCTACAGACAACCCGAACCCTGCCGCTCGGCGTCCTCACCACCGGAGATCCTGATGACTTCATCGAACACTTCGAGTACGATGATCGTGGTCGTCTGACGAAGCATACCTCCTTTGAAGGGATCGTCACCGAAAACGTCTACGACCTGACGACGGGGCGCCTGTCGACGAAGCAGTTCTTTGACAACCAGCAAACTTTGCTCGAAACCTGGACGTACAAGATCGACGCCTTTGGGCACGACGTTGGAGTTGTCCAGACCGACCACCGGGGCGGCGGGGATGTCAGTAGGACAGAAGCTCGTCTTTATGACGAGCGAGGCCGGCTGACGCGCGAGTCGACGCCTGAGGGCATCCTCGGATACCGCTACGACAACCGCGGCCGGCTGATCGAAACTCGTGTCTACGCCTCCACGGCGGACCCCGAACTTGATCAGCCAGACCGCGTGATCCGTAGCGAGTATGACGTGCTTGGCCGATTGTTGATGGTTCGTGAGACCATCGGTTCAGACCTCAACGCCAATGTCACCACCTACGGCTACGACCTGCTCGGCAATCTCGGTCGTATGGTCGCTCCCAATGGCGTGATCACGGTGTATCGCTACGACGGCCTCAACCGGCTCGATACGCTCACGCATTACCGGCCCGATGCTGACAACGTGAACCTGGCGGACAACCAGGTCGTCGCTTCGTACGACTACGAAGTCCGGCCCGATGGCAAGCGGACCTCCGTCATCGAGAAGGTCGATGAAGACGGCGATGGCGTTCTCGACTCCGATGAACAGACCGAGATCACCTGGCAGTACGACGAACTCGGTCGCCTGATCTCGGAAACATTCGAGAACGGCGAGAACCTCGACACGCTCTACCGCTTCGACGCCTACGGCTACGATTTGGTCGGAAACCGCAAGCAGAAAGTCGAGGATCACGACGGGGATGGCGTTACCGAGAACACGATTTCGTACACCTACGACGCCAACGATCGGCTCGATACGGAAACAAACTCCGACGGCAGTTCGACGACCTACGGCTACGACGTCACCCAGCAGACATCAAAGACGGTTCGCAACAGCCTTAGTGAGCCGATCTCCACGGTGATCTTCACCTACGATCCGCAGGGGCGTCTCGAAACCGCTACGACGACCACGGCCACCCGGATCGAGAAAGTCACGTATGACTATGATGCGGCCGGTTTCCGCATCGCCAGCACACACGAGATCGACGCCGACGCGGATGGAATGGTTGACGAGACAAAGATCACCGCCTATCTCGCCGGCGACCGTAACCACACCGGCTACAAGCAAACGATCCGCGAAGTCGAGACGAGCAACGCAGGAACCTTGAAAACGATCGACTACACCTTCGGTCATGATGAGATCGCTCAGACTGTCTCCACAAAGGACCCCAATGGAAATGTCGTTTCCAGCGAATCACATGTCTTCGCTCACGATGGTCATGGCTCTGTTCGTGTGTTGCTCGATGCGATGGGTACTCTCGTGGAGTTCTACGCGTTCGATGCCTATGGTAACGCCATCGGCTTTGACCAGACTTCTGCCTTGACTTCGCTTAGACACTCTGGAGAGACCTTCGACGTTCGAATAGGTCAGCAGTACTTGCGAGCCCGCTATTATACCCCAACCGTAGGACGGTTTAATCGTCTCGACCAATTCCAAGGAAATTCGACGGATCCGCAAAGCTTCCACAAATATCTTTACGCACACGCAACTCCTATCAACGGAAACGATCCTACAGGACATTCGTTCATATCGACGGTTGCAGTCGGCCTCGGAGTCCGTGCGGTCAAATTTGCTGGCACTGGGGCCGCGGTCGGCGCTATATTTGGAGCAATTGATGCCTATTTGGGGGGGGGAAGATCCTCGAGAAGGGGCCTTCATGGGAGGCTTAGTCGGAGCCGGAGGTGGGCTATTGGCAGCCTTTGCTCCAGGGATTGTGCTTTCCAAACCCGCAATGTTGATGGCATTCCTTGCCTCGATAGATGGCGCCTATAGATCTTTTTCTAACGACCACTATTACCAAGGTCTATTTAGATTAGCGACTGCACCCATCGCCTATGGAAAGTTAGCATCTCTCGCAAGGCAAGCTACTATTTTTAACAAGCTAAAAGGCATTACGGTCGGGATGCGCGGTTGGCTAAAGCAGATTGATGACCTTTTTCGATACGGGCTTCGACGAGGGACCTTGGACAATAGAACCGCCGGTGCTGCGGAGGTGCAAGTCACGAACAATTCGTCTGGTGGAACCAGCAGTTTTATTGAAGCGGCAATGAGTGGTGACCACAGTGTCCCGGGCATGTCCCCGTCACCAGACAGTCCTCGATTGTTCTCACCCAACCAAGGGTCGAATAACGGCCATCCAGAGTACGATGCAGAGGTTAAACTGCTAGAGTCAATTGCGAAGCGGCTGTGGCCCACTGCTAGCCGAGGCGCAACGACGGATGATTTTAGCGGAAAGGTTTATCTATTCTCTGAGAATAAACCCTGTTCTTCATGCAGTGACGTTGGAATGGAGGGGATTGTCCAGCAATTTGAAAAAATGTTCAAAGGCGTAAAAGTTGTGGTGGAGTATTCGTATTACTACCCCGGAAATAGGTGATACGGTGGATCGTGCCCCATGTAGCGAAGTGATGGAAGATTTGTTCTTTCGAATATTTTCTAGCAAGATATGCATGAAAAGGTATGCTCGCGGCTTCAGTGTCGAAGAGATCCTTGCGATGGAAGATCTGACGAAAGCACAAATTCCACCGTTATATCAGATTTTTTTGTCGCGGCTCGGGCGATATTCTGCAGCACTGTTCTGCAACGGACAGGGTTCGTTTCGAAGCATTGACCGTTACCTTGAAGTGCACAGCCTGATTACTGAGTGCCTGCAAGAGCAGGGAGCCCATGATCTGATCGCCGATGGAATTGTCCCTATATTTAATGAAAATGGGGATAAATTTTATTTTCTACTATCTTCAGACGGTGCGGTGGACCCGAGAGTATTTGAATTCAGTGACATTGAAGGTCGTGGACCAAGAAGTACGGGGGTGAAATATACAAGCTGGCTAGGGGAGCGGGTCGCGGAGTCGATGGAGTGTATGAAGTATTGGAAATGGTACCAGGTTATTGATTACCACTTGTGGCTGAAAGAGTACAGATAAAGGTGTCCCCCAATTGCATTCTTGGCTGTACTGATTCGCGTTTGAACGCAAGATTGGCCAATGTGTGTTTTGGCATCATTTCTATAACCAGTTTCACAACGCGTTCTAAGTGAACATCGTTCGGACACGGCGTGTGCATCTCGCTCCGGCGGGACATAACGCTGAGAAGCAGTCTTCTAATTCGCAATGTGAGCAAAAATGGGGTACGACTCCAGAAATGGAATTTCGTTTCAGGAAGGAGTCGCCCCCATGTTCGTTGTCCCAGTCAGGTATTATCCGTCTGATTTGACCGATAGGCAATGGAAGTTGATCCGAGGATTCCTGCGCCGTCTCAGCAAACGCGGTGCTCCTCGAAAGTACGATTATCGCGTCATCATCAATGCCGTGTTCTTTGTGGTCAAAGCAGGGTGCCAGTGGCGGATGCTGCCGCGTGAATTTCCACATTGGAAGGCCGTTTATCAGCTGTTCTATCGCTGGCGAAATTCCGGTGTCTGGGAGCGGATTCATGACACGCTCCGCATGAAAGTTCGCGACCTCGACGGCAAGCGACCCAAGCCGACCGCGGCCATCATTGATTCACAAAGTGTGAAAACAACTCACATTGCCGGAGACGAACGAGGCTACGATTCCGGGAAGAAGATCAACGGCCGCAAACGTCACATTGTGGTCGATACGCTGGGACTGCTGTTGGCCGTCATTGTCCATCGAGCCAATGAGCAGGACTATAACGGGGCTCCACTGGTGTTGTATTCGTTGTGGGAAAAGATGAAGTCAATCCAAGTGATCTTCGCTGATACCGTGTACGGGTACAAAGGGCTGCCCGAATTCACCAGGCAGACCCTCGGCATGGCCATCATGATCGTGAAACGTCCGGTCGATCAACTCAAGGGATGCTTTGAAGTTCAGCCCAAACGATGGATCGTGGAACGCACCTTCGCGTGGATTGGATTGTACAGACGAAACAGCAAAGACTACGAAATCAATCCGGAGATCAGTGCCACGATCATCCAGATCACCATGTTTCAAATCATGCTCAACCGCCTCGATCGAACAAAATTATGAATTAGAAGACTGCTTCTGAGTGCTCCGCGGCTGGCCCACGACCTGGCAGGCCCTTCGCTCGGAAACGCAGAACGATGTTTCCAGCTCCTCCACAGCTCTCCGCTTCCGGGAAGGGCTCACCAGTTTCCCTCAGCGATGTGCTTGAGCATGCGGATATCGAGTTGCTGATCAGCAACGATTTCCTTGAGCCGTTTGTTCTCTTCTTCGAGCTGCTTGAGCCGCTTGGCTTCCTCAGACTTCATGCCGCCGTACTGAGCCCGCCAGCGATGAAAGGTCGCCTCGCTGATCTCCGGCGTCTGCACAACCGCTGCCAGGTCCTTGCCGGCGTCGAGCATCGCATCAGCATCCCGCAGCTTCTTGACAATCTGTTCCGGCGTATGCCGCTTCCGCTTCTTCGTCATCAGAGTCTCCTGTCCTGAAAAGGAGGTCAGACTCTCATACCACATGGATCAGATTTTGGGGAGCATGCCAATCACAATAATGACCCAGCTGCAGGAACAACATACGCAAACGCTGGGTTCGCATTAGCCGGTAGCGGGGGAGGGGTCGCTTCAACACTGGTTGGTCGATGGCTACTGGGGAAATATGACAGCTTTCGCTCGGCGAAAAAGTTGACTCAACGCATTGGGTTGGAGGCATCTCTCTATTCCAGAGGGAACCAACGACATCACTTGAATCAATCTGCAACATTCGACAATATCCCAAAGAAAGAGGCAATTTCGATCATACTGGGAGGGAACGCAGCAACCTCGGGCACTCAGCACAATACCGTTCATGACATTCTTGAGAATGATCTGTACGATCGATACCGAAAAGGTGGAGATCGATACGGCCACGAAATGACTGTGCGAGAATACAACAACGCACTCAATGCCGCCATGGAGAAAATTGGCGTAAAAGCCGAGGAGCTCGGTTACGTTATGAATCTCGTTATCGCAGAACAGTTACACTATGGATATACGATGGATAGTGTGATTGATCCTAAGGGAAGAGTTGCGGGTATTGTCAAGCGTCCTTTTTAATCTATCCGAAAGATTTACTAAGCCATGAAGGAAAGAACTAGGCATTTCATAGAACGTATTAGACAGGCTACTTGGTTCTCAAATGTCGAACTACCAGTTACGCATGAAGGCCGATTTATTGATGATATTGTTGTAGCTTCGTATGGCCATGCTTTTGATCTATTTAATAGCCAAGATTTTGAAGAGATGTGCCAGTTCATGAGGAGGCCAATCACTAAAGGGAAGAATAAAGATTTGGGCTCACGTCTGGTTCTTGAGTGGGGTGATTGTGTCAATGCAATTAGGCCGGTCGTTGAGACTCTGGTGCAACAAAAGCTAACTCAAGCCGACATCTGTCCGCGAAGGATGTTCAAGTCAAGCTGCGATGGATTTAACTGGCAAATTGTCCTCGGGACATGCTGTGTGGAATTCAGCGAGTTTCCCATGCCAACGTTTTACACCAATTGGTGCGACATTCTGATCGACGGTCACTTTGCTTGCTATTGGGACGGGGATACTGAAGAAGGTCAGTTTGTCGTAATTTGAATAGGAAAATCATGCCAGACATAATCGGAACTGATTTACCCCGATTCGCACAAATCCTGCTTTCAGTGAAATGGTTTGCACACTCGCACGAAATCCCAGAAGACGCGAAATCCGATCTAGTATCCGGGATTGGCGAAGCGATTCATGCCTTTGGTCAACAAAGCGAGCAAAATGCGTCTCGGACGATTGCCGAACGATTTTCTCAGGACTTGAGCCGAAAATGTAATTTTACGACCGAAGAAATTGGCGGCGTTTTCGTTGCCTTCGACCTCCAATGGGAACCGGCATTTCGAAAGAAAATCCGCAGTTCGATTCCGATGTCTCTCCACACGAAGAGTGTATCCGATGAATTCATCTTTCGCCTGCGACATGGATTGCTCGCCGACGTGTTCACTGACGTAGCGTCGGGAACCTTCTTCCGAGTGTGGTGTGACTGGCTCCGGCGGGGCCACTTCGCCTGCTTTTGGGATGGCGATCTGGACGATCCCATGTTCGATGACGTGTTCGTCCTGATGAATGAGTATCGGCAGGCTTAATAACGTACTGGCTCTCCTTTTTGACGTACGAACGATGTCAATTCTTCCTTAGGTTATCGACTCGATTCCGATTTCCGGCACAACTGATTCCTAAGCCTTGAACAGTTTCAGAACCTGTTCGCAGTGAGCATCGAACGGGTACGGCACGTCCATTTCACCCCGACAGAAAGACGTTTACACATATTGCCAGGGTTCTGTTCCCAAGCAGGATCCTGGATGGATTCGACCCCGTTTCTCAGTGATGAAGGTTTCTTCCCCAATCAGCCCGTCTCCGTCAAATGCGGTCGGCCGGAACGGGACAATCTCCAGTGTTTTGAAGGGTTTCTCTAGGTGCTGGCCACCGGAGCCCGCTGGAAAGATTTGCTATCTCATTATTTTTGTTACACAACCTGCTGGAGACGGTTCAAACAATGGACCGAGTTAGGTGCCTTCTCCCGGCGTGGACGTCGATTCTGGAGTTGTGTCGCCAGATCGAGGGACTCGATACAACTCTCTTGGGTGACGCCACATTTTGTGCTGCGAAAAAAGGGGCCTGAAGGTTGGCAAAACCATGAGCGGCAAAGGCTCCAACGTCATGCTGCTCACCGATGCTCATGGTCAGCCGGTGGGCCTGCAGTCCCACAGTGCTTCTCCGCATGATGTCAATCTGATCGAACGATTGCTCCAAGACTCGCTCCGCTGGGTGATTCGAGCCCGACGGTTCGTCTACGACACGGCCGCCGATTCCGCTCGTCTGCGGCGTCGGGTCTGGCTCTACGGACCTCGCCTCATTGCTACCTACCGGCGACGGAGAAACGAGAAGCACGCTCGCCGACTCAACTCCCGTGACCAACGCTTCTACGATCTTCGCTACCGAATCGAACGGACATTTGCCTGGCTGAGCCATTACCGCAGGCTGAACGTCCGCTGGGAATACCACGCTCACCTGTTTGAAGGCTTCTGGCAACTCGCCTGTCTGTTCACTATCCTGAAGCGGTTGTGAAACTGGTTCTAGTTCTACTAGGCTATTATTAAGCCACATTCTGACGAAAGTGCAATTTAACTGGTTCGGAAAGACCGACTTCAAGAGATCCAAGAACCTAGCAGATCTGCGAGTGAAAATGGCGGAGTTGACGGCTTCGCTAAACAGAGAAGTGGGGTTGTTTCTTCTACCGGATGGGACGAAGATGTTACGTATTGGTGAGGTTCGTAAGGTTACTCCACCTCTTGGGTCAAAGGCAATTGCGCACACCCATACATCTGGACTCCTCATTCTTTCGGACGCAGATATTCGTGTTATTACCAAACAAGAGCAGCACGAGACATTTATTATAGCTCCCGACGGTGCAATGGTATTGTGGAGGCGGACTGGAAAAGAAGCCGTAAATTTAGATGATGTGGACGGTGGGCTATCTGCTTTTGCGCACGAAATCGTGCATAAAGGAGAGAGAAATGACTAAAGAAACCAATATGGTTCGAACCTTTCTACTCACGCCAGAAGAAATCCATATAATTCGGAAACGTAAGCGCCTCGGCCAATGGATACCGTTGTTGAGAAATCCTATTGAAACTTCAAGCCGACGTATCAGTGTTTCCATAATTGGATCGCTTCACGAACTTGCACTTGGGCAAATTTCAGTGGATCGCGATGGCTACACGCTCACCACGCAGGGAATACACCTTGATCACTCTTGTGACGAAACTTCCACAGGAGAATTTACGTCGTTCAGGATCTTCGAGAATAGGAGTAGGGTCGACGAGTTGCTTTATCTGTGGTATGAAAAATGCTATAGTGTTGCTTCGTTTAAGTATTCGGAAAATGAATCGGTGCTGGATGGGCTCGTGTTTATGATTGCTAGGGAAGGTGACGCTTCTTCATCTATTGCTATCGATTTGTCTAAGATTCCTTCTCGTTTTGGAGTCAATGAGCGGTGGGAAGCCCAGTGTGTCGATTGCCATCCGGACAAATTGCCTTCGTTGTTTAGTCGGCCTCTCAAGAAGAGTGTGCGAAGAAATGGGGTCTGGACCGCTTGGTCGAAAGGGGCTGATGTGGTTGAATGGTGACGAAATTCACTCACGATGTGTTTGCCATCTGTATTGTATGGCAAATGGAGCGTTTGCCGTATATTCGAAAGATCACTTCGTCGGGAAAGGGATTCTGCGATAACGAGTATCGAGACTGCCGAGAAAGCTATAAGCGGCTACGAAACTAGAGCCAGTTTCATAACCCGTTCTCAGTGAACATCGAACGGGCACGGCGTGTGCATCTCGCTCCGGCAGAAAGGAGTTTTGCACATGTTACCACGATCCTGTCCCCAGGCAGGATCCAGGACGGATTTGACCGCGTTTCTCAGCGATGACTGCTGGTTTCTCATTGAAGATTTCTTTCCCAATCAGCCCGTTTCCATCAAAGGAGGCCGGCCGGAACGAGAGAATCGCCTGTGCTTTGAAGGGATTCTCTGGGCGCTGACCACCGGAGCCCGCTGGAAAGATTTACCACCCCATTATCCTTCTTACACAACCTGCTGGAGACGGTTCAAACATTGGACTGAGTCCGGTGCCTTTCTCCTGGCATGGACGTCGATTCTGGAGTTGTGCCGGCAGATCGACGGGCTCGATACGACAACGCTCCTGGGTGACGCCACATTTTGTCCTGCGAAAAAAGGGGCCTGAAGGTTGGCAAAACCAAGAGTAGCAAAGGCTCGAAGGCCATACTGCTCACCGATGCTCATGGTCTGCCGCTGGGTCTGCAGGTCGACAGTGCTTCTCCGCATGATGTCAATCTGATCGAACCATTGCTCCGAGGCTCGCTCCACTGGGTGATGCGAGCCCGGCGATTTGTCTACGACACGGCCGCCGACTCCAGGCGTCTGCAGCGTCGGGTCAGGCTTTACGGTCCTCGTCTCATTGCCACCTACCGGCGACCGAGAAACGAAAAGCACGCCCGCCGACGCAAATCCCGTGATCAACGTTGATACGATCAGCGAGTTAGTTTTTTCACTCGCTTTCCTTGCCTGTTGTCGCAAAAACTCAGGAGTTTTTGCCAAATGGCTGGACACCCTTGAAACCATAGTGGTGTCTTTGTGCCCCATCAGCAGTGCGACCGAAATCGGGTCGACGCCTCCGCTCATGAGGGCTTCAGTCGCCCAGGAATGGCGAGCATCATAGGCAGTGACTCGAAAACCGACTTGTCGGAAATCCTCCGTAGACGCAGCACAATGGCGTTCTTCGTCCACGGTTCGCCTCGCTCATTCCGGAAGAGAGGGCCGTCCGAAACGCGAGTTGTTAGTCTTTGCCGAGAGAGAACTGCTTTCCAGAAAGCGAGCAGTACCAACCTTGGGTCTGCTTCCGGAAAAATGGCTTGGCAGGTCGTGCCATGAGTGAGCTCCTTTTCGTGCATTATTTCGTGCATGGACAAAACAATGCTTCGGAGCTGATGCGAAAAAGTCTAGCTTTTCCGAGTGGGCGATGAGGGACTCGAACCCCCGACATCTTCGGTGTAAACGTAGGCCAATGTCTTGGAAAACACGGTTTTTCAAGCGGAATACCCGCTTTTGTGCTTCCATGAATTCCTTTTGATCAGCCGATTTCGTGCACATATCGTGCATTATTTCGTGCATTATTTCGTGCACTGATTTGCTGGTCGAGAGGTTCTGGACACCTTGTCAAATTGAATGTTCGCAGGAGCGCGGTCAGAGCGACAAAAAAATAGGGTGCGGGCAATTCATGTGACACGCTGGCAAGAGTCTATGAATGTCAACTCGACAACGAAAGGCAATCTTCCGAAACGGACGCGGTCGGCCGTCGACGAAAGATGCGATCGTTTGCAGCCTGAGGCGTATTTTCGAGAAGCTGGGCTTTAGGGTCATTGCATATGGTGCTCGACATTCCTGGGCGACGGATGCATCGATGAAAGGAGGCAATGATCCGATTTCGGTTGCCTGTCTGATGGGCCATAAAGATACGACGATGGTTTCACGCGTCTACAGCCACCTCACGAAGAACCCTGAGCTTCTTCGAAGCCAAGCGATGAAGGTTGAGCGTTGAGCAGTGGATCACACTTTACTCCCTCTCATCGCCGTATCTCGCGTTCCCACTTCATTATCCGTTCATTACCACTGTCCCAACCATACCACAAACCCATGTAAAAAATGCGGGTAATACCGAGGCACCTTGAGCAGGGCCACGTTTTCAACTGAACCAATAAGCGGCTCGTTGAATTCACACAAAACCTGTCGTCTGCTACACTTACTTGCTTATCCCGCCACACACACACACACACACAATTCCGCGAGGTAAGTCGGGTGAGCAATTTCGTCGATACACTGGGGAATCAGCTACAAGAGTCTCCGCTCACTGAAGAGTTGCAGAACGCTGGCCAGAGTCTGGGCAGATTCATCGATCCGGACGCCTACGTAGGCGAAGTGTTTTCGTTGAGCTACGACTCGGCATTAGTGCAGGTTCATGATTTCCACCGCAAGTCTGTGGGTGGCATTCCCGCGCTCTCATTCCTGATAGCTTCCCGCATAATGCCGACCAATCAGGTCGACCCGCGGCAGGAAGACTCTTCAGTCATCCTGCTTCGAGTTCTTGACCACGCTGAGCTTCCAAATTCCGCAGAGGCGTTGCGAGTCAGGGTGGAAACCGCTCAACAAGTCAGCGGTGAACTTACCAAGAACTGGGACCATCGCGATGTGATGGACCCGACGACGGCACATATCCTGAGTTACGCAGGCGTTCGTTGCCGGGTTGTCGGGACTTTCTACATAAGTGACCTGGGTGACGAGGCGGACAACCGATTCGCATTAGCTTTCGGCTCAGACATCAGCAACTATTACCCGAACCAGGGATTGAAAGTATTCAAACCAAAGGCGGAAGTTTTAGAGCGAATCGTGAATTATCGCGATTCCGATCCAGAGGATGAGAAGCCGAAGTTGGTAAACATTGGCACGATTCGATACGCCTCCACACATCGCCCTTTCCAAAAGATTGGTGATGTGACTTTCGGAATTACGCCAACCGATTTGCTTGGTCAAAAGACAGCCCTTTTCGGAATGACGCGGACAGGAAAATCCAACACGACCAAGATCATGCTGAAATCAATCTTTGCACTGCGTTGGGAGGACGATCCACTACGAATCGGTCAACTCGTTTTCGATCCGAATGGTGAGTACGCAAATGAAAACGTCCAAGATGCATCCAATAACCTTGCACCTGCGGCGATCAAGAATGTATGGGCTTGCGGGCCATCCGAGCAGCACAGTGAGTTAAAGAATGATGTCGAAACGTTCGGAATAACGCCGCACCCAAATGACCCAGATCGACATTTAATGCTGTTGAATTTTTATCTCGATGACAACCTTCAGATTGGCAAGTCAATAATCAACAGCGCACTGGCTGGCGACAATACCAAGTATATTTCCAATTATCGTGATGTCGTCTTTGATCCACCAGATGCCAATGACCGCTCGGCATCCACACGGTTCAAGCGACGCGTCCTTTGCCATCGAGCTTTGCTATACAAGGCTGGTTTCGACCCGCCCAGCAACGTCAAGCCTCAAATCAAAGGAATGTTCAAGAAGGAACTCCTTGAAGCAATGGAAAACAGCCAAAGCGACAAGGCAAATGACTATGCTACATGTGCCACCATCCTCCGCAAATCATCTCCTTCTTGGGCGGAAATCGCTCAAGCATGTGGGATTCTGCGAGACTTCATTGCTGACAATTCGTCCGGTTACGCACAATTCGATCAAACCTACGTTCAAAGCAGCTCTTCTGGATCGTGGGCTGACGACGACCTGAAGAAGATTTTGGAGATGTTCGCCTATCCGAACGGATCGCGATCTGTAGGGCGTGTTGAAGAACAACACACCCATACGACAAGTTCCGACTACGCGGAAGATATTTACACGGCTTTGGCTGCCGGAAAGTTAGTGATCGTAGATCAGTCGAGCGGGAATCCAGAACTCAATAAATCTGCCGCAGATCGCGTCATCACACGAATATTCGAGGAGAACCAGACTCAGTTTCGAAGTGCAGAAACGCCACCGCAAATTCTTGTTTACGTCGAAGAGGCTCACAACATCCTCCCGCCAGCTACGGAACTTGACACTCAAGACATGTGGGTTCGCACCGCGAAAGAAGGCGCGAAGTACAACATTGGCTTGGTGTACGCGACGCAGGAAGTCAGCTCAATCCAGAAGAACATTCTGCGAAACACCTCGAACTGGTTCATCGGCCACCTGAACAACACAGACGAGACTCGGGAACTCCGAAAATTCTACGACTTCGCCGACTTTGAGGGGAGCATTCTCCGGGCTCAGGACAAAGGGTTTCTTCGCGTAAAGACGCTTTCCAATCCGTTCGTTGTTCCCGTACAAGTTGAACGTTTCCAGATCGACTCAACTGCGGAATAGGAGAGCCCATGCCCTACGAAGGAGAATTTGCCGGATACCGATCTATTCGCAGAATCGCTGATACCGAGCGAGTACAGAAGCTACTCAATCGGTCAAAAGTTGCCAACGCCCAACAGAAGCAGTCCGTGCTGGAAGCAGAGCCTGCACCGGACGCGGTTACCGATCTACCAGCTTTCGTTTTGGCAATTGACGGTAGCTATCAGGAAGTCGACGTAAAGACAGGCTACCCGGGAGCGAAGGTTGGATATGTCACCGTTGCGAGCGTGCTGCTCGATCTCGCTGGAGTCAGCGAATTAGATGAAGCACGTCCCGTCGATCCGAAAGAGTTCCGTAAGACCGAACAGGCGAGCACAATCGACTCTGCACTGCCAGGCTCGAATGTAATTACGATCAATCAATCGGGCGCTCAAGAGTCGTTTCGACAAGAGTTGTACGAAGTGTTCCACGATGTGATCCTTGATGACGATCAACGGATTCGCCTGTTGTCAACGTTTGAGGCACTCTTGGCTTACAAGCCGAAATCAAAAACACAATCGTGTCCCTACTCCGAATCCGACGGTTGTGACGAGTCATTTGCGATCCCGAACGGTTGCACGCAATGTCCCAGCTGCAAGAAGCCGATCTTTTCGACGGACGCGCTCCGCATCCACGAACGTTTCCGTGACGTGGGCACAAACGGCGAAGCATTCGGCCTCGTGATGCAGGTGTGGGAGCGAGTCTTGCTGATCCACATACTTCGTTGTTTTGAGCAGCAGGGGATTCTGGATCATGTTGGACGGCTGGCGTTCTTTCTGGATGGTCCTCTCGCACAGTTCGGTCCGCCTGCGTGGCTCAGCGCTGCAATCAGCTCAGAGTTGAAGAGGCTGAATAAGATTGTCCATGACAAAACGGGAAGTGATCTCTTGATCTTGGGCATCGAGAAAACCGGCAATTTCGTAACACATTTCGACGAGATCGATCAAACGGAGAATCCGGGTGAAGCTCGCTTTCCAAATCGATCCTATCTCTTGCTGACCGACAGCTACATCAAAGAACGAATCGCTTACTCTGAGAGCGACAAACGATACGGAGAAGATACGTACTTTGGACGGAAGTTCTTTTACAAATCTCAAAGCGGTGCGCGGATTGTCGCAAGCATGCCGTTCCTGAATGATGATCAAGACACATTGGACTCTGACGACATCGGCTTGTATCCGCAGTTCCCGACGATTTGCGCACTCTTGGATAAGTTGGTCTCCTCGCGCTACGAGAACGCGGTTTCACCATTGATCGCAGCGCACTCCCATGCCGCGATTCCTCTACACCTTGGCGCCAAGGTTCTAAAGCGTCTTGCGCAAGCGCTGATGGGAGATCGGTGATGGAAGAGGTCTCTCGATTTAGTACGGCTGAAGGACGATGGTCGGGTGTTGGCCCGTACTATGCGATGTTCCCAACAACCTTCGCGGAACAAGTCGTGTTGAACCATACAGACGAAGGAGATGTCATCCTCGATCCTTTTGCTGGACGGGGAACTGGTCTCTACAGCGCGGCAATTAACAACCGCCACGGCGTAGGAATCGAAATCAACCCCGTTGGGTGGGTCTACACGCGTGCAAAACTTCGTCCGGCACAAAAGAAGGACGTGCTCACAAGGCTCGAAGAAATAGGCACGAACGCACATTACTACCGTCGTGCCGCAAAGAAGTTGCCGACCTTCTTTAAGCGGTGTTACACGCTTGAAGTGCGTGCCTTTCTTCTCACCGCACGCGCATGGTTGAACTGGCGTCAGTCCCGCACCGATTGGACGCTAATGGCCCTATTGCTGATTCACTTGCACGGCAAACGTACGGATTCGTTGTCCAATCAAATGCGGCAAACAAAGTCGATGTCTCCACCCTATGCCATTCGTTGGTGGAAGGAAAATGATAAGAAACCACCGGAGCTTGACCCAGTTGATTTCATGTCCAAGAAGCTTGACTGGCGATACGCCAAAGGAACGCCGGATGTTGCCAGCAGCGAAGTGTACCTAGGTGACAGCGTGACGCGACTACCATACGTTCAACAGAGTTTGAAAGCTTATGGGCCGGGCAATGCACAACTGCTCTTCACTTCACCGCCTTACTGTGGTGTAACCAACTATCACTATGACCAGTGGCTTCGTCTCTGGTTGCTCGGCGGTCCAGAAAGGCCGGGGGCACAAGTTGACTCTCGACGCGGCAAATTCACGGATCGAGCCAAGTACCGCGAATTGCTCAAACTGGTTTTCACGAAATCCAAAGAGTTGTTGGCTGGGGATGCAGTCGTTTATGTACGTACCGATAGTCGCGAACTCACTCGGTCAATCACATGCGAAGTGCTGAGCGAAACATTCCCGGACAAGAAGTTGAAAGAATATCATAGCCCTTCA
This sequence comes from Rubinisphaera margarita, assembly GCF_022267515.1. NCBI lineage: Bacteria > Pseudomonadati > Planctomycetota > Planctomycetia > Planctomycetales > Planctomycetaceae > Rubinisphaera > Rubinisphaera margarita. Next base: position 350,490 of record NZ_JAKFGB010000005.1, read on the forward strand.
CCGGAAAAAACTCAGACGGACTTGTTCATCCATTCGGCACCGAAGAACGGTGAGACTGACATTGTGCTTCAGTGAGTGCTTTCGCCGTTGTGCGTGAAACTGTCATGTTCTTTCGCTGTTGTTTGCACAACACAACAAAAAAGCCGAATCGAAATTGATGCGACGCTGTGTTGCAATCAACTCTTGTCGATTTTCAAAGGTCGGGAGGGATCGAATGACCGGCAGGTTGAGGGCACGCCGGATGTTGCGTATCTCGTTGATATCGAAAGTGCCCCATTCCGGGAATGGACCGATGACGAAGCCGTGTGTGACCTGCAACCAAAAAACCGAGCCATTGGCCAAATACCGCACTGCGAAGTCAATACGCTTCGGGAAGCCAGATGGATAGATCCAAGAAATCGTGGCGGGGCCGTTATTCCTTGGTGATTACCCGAACCTTTCGGATTCTCTCCGATTTTCCAAGTCGGCACATTTCCGTGCCGCTGCGTAGCTGCGACCGAGCGCGCATACTCAGTTCAGAGAAATCATGTTGAAGCCGGAGGGGAGATTGCCGAACAATGCTGAATCGATAGGATTCGAAGTTGAGATCACTGCGTTGAAAAGCGATTCGATGTATGAAGAGAGCAACTCCAAGGAACGCCTGGAGTCGGCGGCTGTGTCGTAAATGTACCGCCGGGCTCGCATCACCCAGCGGAGCAAGCCTCGGAGCAATGGTTCGAACAGATTGACATCATGCGGAGAAGCACTGCGGATCTGCAAGCCCAGAGGGAGCGAATGAGCGTTGGTGAACAGCAGACCTTCGAGCCATTTTCTCTCGTGGATCTACCGTCATTCAGTCCCCGTTTCGTTCAGGACAGAAGGTGGTGTCCCGCAAGAGCGTTGTGGTGTCGAACGTTGCAATACCACAATCATCGGATGGTGGAATTTAGCCCACGGGTAATACGAGAAGTCGATCGCGGAATAAAAAGATATCTATACGCTTGAATGGTGGTTGGTTGTGCAGTACACTCTTCGTAGGGAAGTCACTACCACCATTTCTAAAGGAACAAGATCATGGCTCACAAAAGCTCTCCTGGGGATGGAACGCACGGGACTGGATCGAAAGGATGCGGTGGCAATCTTGTTTTCGGCACGGAGGCTGAACAGGCTTTGTTGAAGGCGCAAGGGCGAGTGGGGAGCAGTGGCGAGAAGCTCTCGTCACAGGTTGCTTCGATTGCGCACAACGCTCGCTCGGTTGAGAATGCATTGGGTGAAGCAGAGCAGCAGCGATCCACCTAAGTAAAAGAGCGTAAGATGGGGCCATCTGAGGCTATCCACGTTTCGCCATTTGCGGCGCCGTTGTTTGAGAATGCGGAAGGGACGAGATCTTATAATCCTTTAGATCTCATCCCTTCTCCGCCTCAGTTCTCTCTTCGCAGGTTGGCACTGTATTTTTCTGCTCCGTCGTTGGAAGGCGAATTCGCCCCTGAGTGCCCTTGGGTAGGCGTCAAAAGATTGCGACCCGAGCCTCGTGCTTCCGGTGTCGCGACCCTCTCGAGTGAGCTCTTCGACCGGTTTAGATCCAGTGTGCGCGAATGCCTTGTCGATAAAGAGCGCGTGCTCGTCTCTTTTTCTGGGGGACTCGATTCGCTCGCTGCCTTGTATCATGCTGATCTAGAGTGTTCAGATCGCGAACTGCTCGTTGCTGTCACGTGTCTAGATGACGACGTCGGTGGAAATTCGGCACGCACTGCAGCGAGATTGCTCGATGCAATGAACATAGCTCGGCCGTTGAAGGTTTTATCTGGGTGTCCTGTCTCACTTAAGGAACCTGATTGGGATCCCGCTGGCCCACGAACCGACGCAATGCCCCGCTATAATTGGCAAATGAGCGATTTTGCGCAGCAGCAGGGTGCGGAAGCAATTCTGACTGGAACAGGCTCAGATGAACTGTTTATGGCGACAAGATTCTTGACGGGTCGTTTGTTGCGCGATTTTCGATGTAGGGATATCTTCTATTACTGGTATGACTCGCTTCGTTACTTCGGCCCTCTTTTTGCGGCGGGAGAATGTCTGTCAGTGCTGTCGCGAGTGTTTTCTCATCGAAAGTCATTCAAGTACTATCAATCGTTGAGCTGGCCCGCAATTTGTAATCTTGCGCCAAGTCCAGTCTTGACAGACAAGTATATGTGTCACGTGAAGGAATGGTCTCTTCAGTGGCTTTTAGAACGATTTAAGCGATTTCCTAGCTATTCAGATTGGGCAGATGCTGAAGCATGGGACGGGTTGTATCCGATTGACGCTATCACACCCGCTGGAAGCATCCCGTTGCTGACGCCGTTCCTTAATGAAAGTTTTGTCGAATTTGCGATGAGGCTGCCACTGCACCAACGGTACTCTAGTGCGGGACTGACACCTTATCAGCGCCACAAGATACTTGTTGCCAAAGAATTATTGCGACCTTATCCATTCAAGATGCTGCCGTTCTACAAGCAGGGATATGGAAACGCGCTTCGCAGGTATTGGCAAAGTGTTTTCCCGGATAACGGGGGGTTGCTCGCGGATCTTGGGGTTATTCAGCGACTGTCGCATCAAGAGTACTTTGAGGATTGCCGAGTGCCCAGGCTCATTTATTCGTTACATCACTGGATAAATGGTGCGATTAGGGCAGGGGGAGTGCCGGCCGAATCAAGAGCTCCCGATGTTGGGTATGTGGGAGGCGCTGGTGAAGATTCTAATTAGGCCAATTGAACCTAGAGATATCAATTGCGTTTTATTGCTGATGGGTATGAATGCGGTGGAGAGTCATGGACCGCCGATCTCTTTCGATAGGTGGGGGCCAGGTGTAGCTGTGCCGTTTGTTGAGCAGCTGCCCAATGAACAGGCGCCAATGCCTGAAGAGCCTAGTGATTCGATGCGATCGATGCTAGAGCGAATGACGCAGTCGGAGGTCGAAATTTGCCTCGTAGCGAACGGTTCTGAAGGCTTAGTTGGATATGTTACTGCATGCGTTCACAGCAGGGCTCATATGGCGGGATCAAGCGGCCTGGTGGATGCGCTGTTTGTTTCTCCCGACTTCAGGCGAAACCACATTGGTAAAGGACTAGTGGTCGCGGCCACGCGATGGCTCCTAGCAAGGAATGTGATGTCATGCCGGGCGGAGAGCCCAGCGGATTCCGAACTGGCATGTCTGTTTTGGCAGGGAGTAGGGTGGGAGAATGACTTGCATGTATGGAGTCTTTACGACTGAGGTTTA